>NZ_LT906479.1:919407-1225876 GCF_900187015.1 Serratia ficaria
CGCGCCGAAGTGGAAAAACGGGCCGGCATTACCTTTGAACCGATCCGCCCGTACGAATTCACCGGCCGCGGCGATCGCATCGGCTGGGTCAAGGGCATCGACAACCACTGGCACCTGACGCTGTTTATCGAGAACGGCCGGTTGCTGGATTATCCGGGCCGCCCGCTGAAAACCGGCGTGGCTGAGATAGCCAAGATCCACCGGGGCGATTTCCGGCTGACCGCCAACCAGAACCTGATTATCGCCGGCGTGCCGGAAAGCGAGAAGGCGAAGATCGAAGCGCTGGCGCGCGATCACGGGCTGATCGACGACGGCGTCAGCGATCAACGCAAGAATTCTATGGCCTGCGTATCGTTCCCGACCTGCCCGCTGGCGATGGCCGAAGCCGAACGCTTCCTGCCGGAGTTCGTCACCAGGGTGGAAGGGATCCTGCATCAGCATGGGGTGGGTGACGAGCATATCGTACTGCGCATTACCGGCTGCCCGAACGGCTGCGGCCGCGCGCTGTTGGCGGAGCTTGGGCTGGTAGGCAAGGCGGTCGGCCGCTATAACCTGCATCTGGGCGGCAACCGTGAAGGCACGCGCATTCCGCGCATGTATCGCGAAAATATCAACGAAGAAGAAATCCTGCGGGAGATCGACCAGCTGGTGGGCCGTTGGGCGCAAGAGCGCCACGCCGGCGAAGGCTTTGGCGACTTCACCATCCGCGCCGGCATCGTACGGCCGGTGGTGGATTCGGCGCAGGATTTCTGGGACTGAGGGTATGCGGCCCCCGGCAGGGGGCCGCATACCCTATAGCGTACAAGCATCAGGAGGCAGGCAACATGGCTGAATTCGATCTGGCGGCGCTGAATGCGCTGCCTAAATCCGGGCAGGCGCTGGCATTGGCGGTCGTCAACGGTCAGCTGGAAACCCTTTCCGCCGAGCAGCGGGTAGCGTGGGCGCTGGAGCACCTTCCGGGCGAGTTTGTGCTCTCTTCCAGCTTTGGCATTCAAGCGGCGGTGTGCCTGCACTTGGTCACCCGCATCCGGCCGGATATTCCGGTGATCCTCACCGATACCGGCTATCTGTTCCCGGAAACCTATCAGTTTATCGACCAGTTGGCCGACAAGCTGAAGCTGAATCTGCAGGTGTTCCGCGCCGAGCACTCGCCGGCCTGGCAGGAAGCGCGCTACGGCAAGCTGTGGGAGCAGGGCGTTGAGGGCATAGAAAAATACAATCAGATCAACAAGGTTGAGCCGATGAACCGCGCGCTGGAAACGCTGGGCGCGCAGACCTGGTTCGCCGGCCTGCGGCGCGAGCAGTCCGGCAGCCGCGCTAACCTGCCGGTGCTGGCGGTGCAGCGCGGGGTATTCAAGATCCTGCCGATCATCGACTGGGACAACCGCAAGATTTACCAGTACCTGACCGAGCACGGCCTGAGCTATCACCCGCTGTGGGAGCAGGGCTACCTGTCGGTCGGCGATACCCACACCACCCAGAAATGGGAACCGGGCATGAGTGAGGAAGAGACCCGCTTCTTCGGCCTGAAGCGCGAGTGCGGCCTGCACGAAGGCTGAATGCGGTAAATTATTTCAGGCCCGGCAGACGCTGGGCCTGGGCAATTTAACCGCATATGCCGCCACGGCGCGGCACCGATACCCTGGCGGGGATGGCGGCTCGCCCCGGCGGCGGAGAACGATTCGTACTGAATTTTATCCCCTGAGGATCACTTTTTCTTTGGCGCTTTCGGCGGATGGGCCTGCGCCAGTTCCTTGATCAGCGGCAGCAGGATCTGCACGCTCTCGCGGCTGCGTTTATCGATGCGCCCCGGCAGGTAGCGTTCGAGATACTGCAGGTTGTCGTACTGCGGCCGGTGCCAGGTTACGCCCTGCGGGAAATGCGGGCTGACGGCGCGCTGCTGGTAGCCGTCCTTGTCGCCCAGCGACCAGTTGGTGGCTTCCACCGACAGCACCGGAATGCCGGCGGTATCGAACACCTCCTGATCGGAACAGCAGCCGGTGCCTTTCGGGTGCCGTTTGCTGCCCGGATTGACGGCGGCGGCAATGCCGTAACGGTGGGCGATGTCCAGCGCGCGATCGCGGCTCTGCTTCGCCATCTGCGGCGGCGTGTTGCGGCCGGCGTTGAAGTACAGGCGATCGCCGGTAATCAGGCTGTCGAGGTTAATCACCAGCAGGGTATTCTGTTTCTCTTCCACGCTCATGCGCTGCAGGTAATTCAGCGCGCCCTGCGAACCGAGCTCTTCGGCGCTGGTGGCGACAAAGCGCAGGCCGTAAGCGGTGGGGATGTTTTTCAGGCGTTCCGCCAGCTCCAGCATCACGCCGATGCCGGAGGCGTTGTCATCGACCCCCTGCAGCGTCAGGCCGCCGAGGTTATTGTCCAGATCGGCGTCGCTCTGCGGGGTATAGGTGTCGAAATGGGCGACGATCACAATCTGTTTGGGGCGGTCGCCGTTTCTGGCGGCGATCACCGAACTGGCGGTGACGTTGTTCCAGTTCTTCTTGCCGTCTTTGCTGCTGTAGAGATAGCGGGTGTTGAAGCTGCGGATATCGCTCTGATAGCCCATTTTGCTGAACTGCTGCTTCAGGTAGTCGGCGGTGAGCAACTCGGCCGGGCTGCCCGCCATGCGGCCGGGGAAGTAGGTGGCGATATGGCGAATCTGGTCGGCGGCGAATTTGCCGATTGGGGCGTCTTTTACAGGCTGTGCGGCGGCTGAAACGCTGAAGACGCCGCTAAGGGCGAGGGCCAGCAGGCTGGTCTTCAGGTAAGAACGGGAAAACATACCGGAAAATCCTTCTCTGATATCGGCGGTGCCGATTATTTTTCTGCGGTGTCCAGTATGAGACGCCGCGCGGGATTACACAATTTCTCCGGCTCCTAATTTTGGCGCGAACGCGCAATCTTTCGCCCGGGTTATCACCGCTTAACCCCTGTGCTGCGGCCTATATTCCATAAAGTAACTAGTCATTCCTTTTCGTCATTTCAGAGGCTAAATCTCAGCCCGTATAGTCACACTATCTTTCTGTTATATGAAAAGGCTGTTGTGGACTATCTACCAATATTTGCCGACCTGAAACAACGCCCGGTGCTGGTCGTTGGCGGCGGTGAAGTGGCTGCGCGCAAAGTCGATCTGCTGCAGCGCGCCGGGGCTGAAATACGGATAGTTGCGCAGTCGCTCTCACCGGAACTTGAACAACAACGTCAGCAGGGCCGGGTGCTCTGGCTGGGGACGGCTTTTGAGCCCGGCCAGCTGGACGAAGTGTTCCTGGTGATCGCCGCGACCGATGACAGCGCCCTGAACGCCAAGGTGTTCGCCGAAGCGGACCAACGGCGGGTGTTGGCCAACGTGGTGGACGATCAGCCGCGCTGCTCGTTTATCTTCCCGTCGATTATCGATCGTTCACCGCTGGTGGTCGCCGTCTCTTCCGGCGGCCAGGCGCCGGTGCTGGCGCGCATGCTGCGCGAAAAGCTGGAGGCGCTGCTGCCCGCCAGCCTGGGCCAGATGGCGCAGCTCGCCGGCCGCTGGCGCGGCCAGGTCAAACGGCGGCTGACGTCGATCGGCGAGCGCCGCCGCTTCTGGGAAAAAACCTTTGGCGGCCGCTTTTCTACGCTGGTGGCGAATGGCCAGCCGGCGCAGGCGGAACAACAGCTGGAACAGGATTTACGGCGCTTCGCTCAAGGCGGCGAAGGCCTGCAGGGCGAGATAGCGCTGGTGGGCGCCGGGCCGGGCGACGTGGGCCTGCTGACCCTGCGCGGGCTGCAGGTGATGCAGCAGGCGGACGTGGTGCTGTATGACCATTTGGTCAGCGACGAGATCCTCGATCTGGTGCGCCGCGACGCCGAACGCATCTGCGTGGGCAAACGCGCCGGCGCGCACTCGGTTATTCAGGAAGAGACCAACCGGCTGCTGGTGGAACTGGCGCAGCAGGGCAAGCGGGTCGTGCGCCTCAAGGGCGGTGACCCGTTCATCTTCGGCCGCGGCGGCGAAGAGCTGCAGGTGGCGGCCGCGGCGGGCATTCCTTTCCAGGTGGTGCCGGGCGTTACCGCCGCCGCCGGGGCGACCGCCTACGCCGGCATCCCGCTGACGCACCGCGACCATGCGCAGAGCGTGACCTTCATCACCGGGCACTGCCGCCCCGACGGCGATGGCCTGGACTGGGCCGATTTGGCCCGGGCGCGGCAAACGCTGGCCATTTACATGGGCACCATGAAGGCGGCGGACATCAGCCAGCGGCTGATTGCCCACGGCCGCGCGGCCTCTACGCCGGTGGCGGTGATCAGCCGCGGTACCCGCGCCGATCAGCTCGTGCAGACCGGCACGCTGCAGCAACTCGAAGAATTGGCCCAGGGCGCGCCGCTGCCGGCGCTGCTGGTGATCGGCGAAGTGGTGGAACTGCACCATCAAATCGCCTGGTTCGGGCATCAACCGCAGGCGGAAGGGGCAACGCGCCCGGCCGTCGTGAATTTGGCTTAGGCAAGGCTTTTAAGGATCTGTTATGGACGAAAAACGACTCACTCATTTGCGGCAATTGGAGGCGGAGAGTATCCATATCATCCGTGAAGTCGCCGCTGAATTCGGCAACCCGGTGATGCTGTATTCCATCGGCAAGGATTCCTCGGTGATGCTGCACCTGGCGCGCAAGGCGTTCTTCCCCGGTACGCTGCCGTTTCCGCTGCTGCACGTGGACACCGGCTGGAAATTCCGCGAAATGTACGAGTTCCGCGACCGTACCGCGAAAGAATACGGCTTTGAGCTGTTGGTGCACAAAAACCCGGAAGGGGTGGCGATGGGCATCAACCCGTTCGTGCACGGCAGCGCCAAGCATACCGACATCATGAAAACCGAAGGCCTGAAACAGGCGCTGAACAAATACGGCTTCGATGCCGCGTTCGGCGGCGCTCGCCGCGACGAAGAGAAGTCGCGCGCCAAGGAGCGCATCTATTCCTTCCGCGATCGCTTCCACCGCTGGGATCCGAAAAACCAGCGCCCGGAGCTGTGGCACAACTACAACGGCCAGATCAACAAGGGCGAGAGCATCCGCGTCTTCCCGCTGTCGAACTGGACCGAGCTGGATATCTGGCAGTACATCTTCCTGGAGAAGATCGACATCGTGCCGCTGTACCTGGCGAAACCGCGCCCGGTGGTGGAGCGCGACGGCATGCTGCTGATGGTGGACGACGATCGCATCGATCTGCAGCCGGGCGAGGTTGTCAGCCAGCGCATGGTGCGTTTCCGCACCCTGGGCTGCTGGCCGCTGACCGGCGCGGTGGATTCGGCGGCGCAAACGCTGCCGGAGATCATCGAAGAGATGCTGGTGTCCACCACCAGTGAGCGCCAGGGACGGATGATCGACCGCGATCAGTCCGGCTCGATGGAGCTGAAGAAGCGTCAAGGGTATTTCTAAGGAGCCGCCGGATGAACAACGCAATCGCACAACAAATCGCTGCACAGGGCGGCGTCGAGTCTTACCTGCATGCGCAGCAACATAAAAGCCTGCTGCGCTTCCTGACCTGCGGCAGCGTCGACGACGGCAAGAGCACCCTGATCGGGCGTCTGTTGCACGATACCCGCCAGATCTACGAAGATCAGCTGTCTACGCTGCACAGCGACAGCAAGCGCATCGGCACCCAGGGCGAAAAGCTCGATCTGGCGCTGCTGGTGGACGGCCTGCAGGCCGAGCGCGAGCAGGGCATCACCATCGACGTGGCCTATCGCTATTTCTCGACCGAAAAACGCAAATTTATCATCGCCGATACCCCGGGGCATGAGCAGTACACCCGCAACATGGCCACCGGCGCCTCCACCTGCGATCTGGCGATCCTGTTGATCGACGCGCGCAAAGGCGTGCTGGATCAGACCCGCCGCCACAGTTTTATCGCCACCCTGTTGGGCATTCGTCATCTGGTGGTGGCGGTGAACAAAATGGACCTGGTGGACTATCGGGAATCGGTGTTCGAGCAGTTCAAGCAGGACTACCTGAGCTTCGCACAGCAGCTGCCGACCGATCTGGACATCAAGTTCGTGCCGCTGTCGGCGCTGGACGGCGACAACGTGGCGAGCGAAAGCGCGCACATGCCGTGGTACAGCGGCCCGACGCTGCTGGAAGTGCTGGAGAGCGTGGACGTGATCAGCGAGCGGGAAACCCAGCCGCTGCGCTTCCCGGTGCAGTACGTCAATCGCCCCAATCTGGATTTCCGCGGCTATGCCGGTACGCTGTCCGCCGGCGTGGTGCGGGTGGGGCAGCGCGTGAAGGTGCTGCCTTCCGGCGTGGAATCTACCGTGGCGCGCATCGTTACCTTCGACGGCGATCTGCAACAGGCGGTGCCGGGCGAAGCCATCACGCTGGTGCTGCAGGATGAAGTGGACATCAGCCGCGGCGATCTGCTGGTCGACGCCGGCGAAACCCTGAAGGCGGCGCAAAGCGCGCTGGTGGACGTAGTGTGGATGGCCGAGCAGCCGCTGCTGCCGGGCCAGAGTTACGACATCAAGGTGGCCGGCAAGAAAACCCGCGCACGGGTGGAAGGCATTCGCCACCAGGTGGAGATCAACTCGCTGGCGCAGCATCAGGCGGATACGCTGCCGCTGAACGGCATTGGCCTGGTGGAGCTGACCTTCGACGAGCCGCTGGTGCTGGACAGCTATCAGAGCAACCACGACACCGGCGGGCTGATATTTATCGATCGCCTGAGCAACGTAACGGTCGGCGCCGGTTTGATCCGCGAAACGCTGCAGGATGCGCAGGCGCAGGCCGGCGAATTCAGCGCCTTCGAGCTGGAACTGAACGCGCTGGTGCGCAAGCACTTCCCGCATTGGGGCGCGCGTGATCTGCTTGGGGGCAAATAAGGTGGCCGCTGTCGAACTGCGGCCGACCGGGCCGGAGGACGAAAACGTGGTTTGGCATCCGCACGCGGTAGCGCGGGCGGATCGCGAGGCGCGCAACGGCCATAAAGGGGTGGTGCTGTGGTTTACCGGGCTGTCCGGCTCGGGCAAATCCACCGTCGCCGGCGCACTGGAACAGGCGCTGCACGGGCTGGGGGTCAGCACCTATCTGCTGGACGGCGATAACGTGCGCCACGGCCTGTGCCGCGATCTGGGCTTCTCCGACGACGATCGCCGCGAGAATATCCGCCGGGTCGGGGAAGTGGCCAAGCTGATGGTCGACGCCGGGCTGGTGGTGCTGACCGCATTCATTTCGCCGCACCGCGCCGAACGGCAGATGGTGCGTGAAATGCTCGATGCCGATCGCTTTATCGAGGTGTATGTCGACACGCCGCTGGCGATCTGTGAGGCGCGCGATCCGAAGGGATTGTACAAAAAAGCGCGCGCCGGCGAGCTGCGAAACTTCACCGGCATTGACGCGGTTTACGAGGCGCCGCAGCGGCCTGATATTCACCTGGATGGCCAACAATTGGTAACAAATTTGATTGCGCAATTGTTAGACGTGTTGCGTGGTCAGGCTATTATCAAACCCTGAATTCAAAAAAGCGTGTGGCGTTCTGCGCCATACGCTTTTTACGCTAAGCCCGCCGCAGAGCGCGCCGAATAACCAGGGATTACTATGCAAAATGTCACGCCTATCTTGATTGACTCAAACCGGGAGAAAGAGGAACCCTCTTATTCTTTCCTGGGCGGCGTCTGCGGCTTTGTTTTCTACTGGCTGGCGTTCGCCGTGCCGTTTCTGGTCTACGGCTCCAATACCCTGTTTTTCCTGCTCTATACCTGGCCGTTCTTCCTGGCGCTGATGCCGGTTTCGGTGCTGATCGGCATCACGCTCAGCATGCTGCTGCGCGGCCGGCTGATCCTGACGCTGTTGCTGACCGGCGCCGTCGTGCTGTGCCTGTTCTGGCTGGTGTTCAGTTTCCTGACCGGCTGGTGAGAGAGCGGGCGCCGTTGGCGGCGCCCGAGGGATTGCAAAGCGGTGCTGAAAGTTACAAAACTTTGCTTAGAAACGCCTGGGTGCGCGGGTTGGCCGGATGGCCGAAAATCTGCTGCGGCGTGCCTTCTTCCTGAATGATCCCCTGATCGATAAACAGCACCCGATCCGCCACTTCACGGGCGAAAGCCATCTCGTGCGTTACCACCACCATGGTCATGCCCTCGTGGGCCAGCGATTTCATCACCGCCAGCACTTCCCCCACCAGTTCTGGATCGAGCGCCGAGGTCGGTTCATCGAACAGCATGATCTTCGGCTCCATCGCCAGCGCGCGGGCGATGGCCACCCGCTGTTGCTGCCCGCCGGACAGGCTGTTGGGATAGGCGTCGATCTTGTCCAGCAGCCCGACCTTGCGCAACAGCCGTTCGGCCCGCTCGATGGCCGCCGCGCGCGGCAGCTTTTTCACGCCCATCGGCGCCATGATGATGTTTTCCAGCACCGTCATATGCGGGAACAGGTTAAAGCGCTGAAACACCATGCCGACGCTTTCGCGCATTTTGTTCAGATCGGTTTTCTGCTGGTGAATGGCGAAGCCGTTCACGTCGATCTCGCCGCCGGACAGCGTCTCCAGCGCGTTGATGCAGCGCAGGAAGGTACTTTTTCCCGAGCCGGATGGGCCGATGATGCAGACCACTTCATTCGGGGCTATCTCGCAGGAGATGCCGCGCAGCACGTGGCTTTCACCGAATTGCTTTTGCAGGTTATGTACGCGAATCACTTTTGCCGAACCTCTTTTCCATGTGTTGCACCATCAGCGAGAGCAGGAAGGTGATGACCCAGTAGACCAGCGAAATGGTCAGGTAGGGCTCCCAATAGGTGGCGTAGGCCCCGGAAACGGTGCGGGCGGCGTAGGCCAGGTCGGCCAGGCCGATGGCGGAAGCCAGTGACGAATCCTTGACGATGGCGATGGCGTTATTGCCCAGCGGCGGCAGCATGCGGCGGAAAGCCTGCGGCAGGATCACCTGACGCATGGTTTTGCCGTAGCTCATGCCCAGCGAGCGGGAGGCCTCCATCTGGCCGCGATCGATCGACTGTATGCCGGCGCGGAAGATCTCCGAAACGTAAGCCCCGGCGTTGAGCGTAATCGCCACCACGCAGGACAGGAACGCGCCGTAGTCGGAACGCAGCGCGCGGGCGAAATCGGTGCTCATCAGGCCGCCGGTCACCAGCAGGCCGTCACGCGGGTTGATAAACAGCGGCACCAGCGCGAAGTGCACCACCATGATTTGCACGAACAGCGGCGTACCGCGAAAGGCGCTGATGTAGATGCGCACCGGCCACTGAACGCCGTAGTGCAGGATGGGTTTCCAGATGCCGTGCGGCGCCTGCGCCAGGCGGCCCAGCCCGAGGATCAACCCCCAGGTGGTGCCCAGCAGCACGCAGATAATGGTGCATTTGATGGTCATCCAGGCGCCTTCCATAAACAGCGGGGCGTATTCCTGGATGATCTCCCAGCGGAAATTCAAGGTCTGATCCTTATTTAAGAGTGTTGGGGCCTGCTGCGCAGACGAGCGCCGATCGATTATTCAGCCGGCAGCGTCGGTACGTTGCTGTCGAACCAGGTTTGGTAGATTTTGGCGTAGGTGCCGTCGGCGACGATTTTCTTCAGGCCGGCGTTGATTTTGCCGCGCAGTTCGTCGTTGCCTTTGGCGACGGCGATGCCGAAATACTGGCGTTCAAACTTGGCGTCGGACACCAGTTTGAATTCTTTTTCCGGGTGGGTCTTGATGTAGAACTTGGCTACGCCGACGTCGCCGACCGCGGCGCCGATGCCGTCTTCATACAGCTCTTGCAGCATCAGCGGCGTATTGTCGAAGCGTTTGATGGCGGTGCTGTTTTTGCCCAGCGTGTCGGAAACCACGATGTCGCCGGTGCTGGAATTCACCACGCCGACCTTCAGCGCTTTCAGCGCGGCGATGGAATCCACCCTGGAATCCTTCGGCACCACGATCGCCTGTTCCGCCGGGAAGTAAGGCGCGGAGAAATCGACCATTTGCTTGCGTTTGTCGGTGATGGTGATGCCGGAAATAATGATGTCGCGATCGCCGGAGTTCAAGGTGGCGAAGATGCCTTCCCAGGGGGTATTGACCAGCTTGACCTGGAAGTTTTCGGCCTTGGCCACCGCTTTGATGATGTCGATATCGAAACCTTCCAGCTGTTTTTGGCTGTTTTCAAATTCGAACGGGCGATAGGTGCCGCCGGAGCCGACAACGTAGGTGGGTTCAGCCGCCAGAACCGACGCGGACAGGGTGGCGGCCAGGCAGGCGCCAATCAGAACTAAAGGTTTTAACATCGCGATCCCCGATAATGAAAGGTTATATATTGGATTTATTTATGCACTATGAATGCATAAAAATAAGCTTCAATGCATGAAAATACAACCGCTGCATGATGATTTACTTTTTAAAAGTGTTAAATATGCAGTTTTGTTGCAAGGGCGGCGCAAGCGCCGGCGAAATGGCGCAGGCCCAGTTTTTATTACTGCATAACCCGGTTTGGGCAGCGAGAGGCTTTATCGGCGGCCGGTGGATTTTCTGCGGCCAAAGTGGCTTTTTTTGCCGCTTTCGCGGCGGATTTAGGTTATAAACTCAGGAAATACTCATCCGTATTCTGAATTTGGCGCTGAAAAGCCGCTCTCGGTGTGGAGTCCAACGAAAAGTTGTGGGATGATTGGTCGGTTTTTCAGGGGGCGGAGATGGGAAAACTTACGCTGCTATTGCTGGCATTGCTCGGTTGGTTACAGTATTCACTGTGGCTGGGCAAAAATGGTATTCACGATTACGTGCGGGTCAATGAAGACGTTGCGGTCCAACAGGGCAACAATGCCAAATTGAAAGCGCGTAACGATCAGCTGTTTGCCGAAATCGATGATTTGAACGGTGGTCAGGAAGCGATCGAAGAACGTGCGCGTAATGAACTGGGCATGATCAAGCCCGGTGAGACTTTCTATCGTCTGGTTCCCGACCAATCCAGACGCAACGCGGCGTCCTCCTCGCAAAATAACGTACAAAAGTAACGCATGAATCACTCCGCAGGAACCTTTCCATCGGTGATTGCCGTCCTGCCCGCTGCCGGTGTCGGCAGCCGCATGCAGGCCGATTGTCCGAAGCAGTATCTCACCATCGGCCGGCACAGCATTCTTGAACACGCTATCCATGCGTTGCTGCGCCATCCGCGCATTCAGCGGGTGATTGTGGCCATTGGCCCCGACGACGACCAGTTCGCCCAACTGCCTATCGCTCAGGATCCCCGGGTGAGCGTGGCTATCGGCGGCCGGCAGCGCGCCGACTCGGTGATGGCCGGGCTGCGGCTGGCCGGCGACGTGGAGTGGGTGCTGGTGCATGACGCCGCGCGCCCCTGCCTGCATGCCGACGATCTCGAGCGCCTGCTGGCGATCACCGAACACAGCAAGGTCGGCGGCATTCTCGCCGCGCCGGTGCGCGATACCATGAAGCGCGCCGAACCCGGCCAAAACGCCATTTCCCACACCGTCGAGCGCCAGGATCTGTGGCATGCGCTGACGCCGCAGCTGTTCCCGCTGGCGTTGCTCAAGCAGTGCCTGCAGCGCGCGCTGGACGAAGGCGCGAGCGTCACCGACGAGGCCTCGGCGCTGGAACACTGCGGTTATCATCCGCTGTTGGTGAATGGGCGTGCAGACAATATTAAAGTGACGCGGCCGGAAGATCTGGCGCTGGCGGCGTTCTATTTGACTCAGTTGGACAATTAAGGAGCGCATCATGCGTATCGGTCACGGTTTTGACGTACATAAATTCGGCGGCGAAGGGCCGCTGGTGATCGGTGGCGTTCGCATCCCTTATGAAAAAGGTTTGCTGGCCCACTCCGACGGCGACGTCGCTTTGCATGCGGCGACCGATGCCCTGCTGGGCGCCGCGGCGCTGGGGGACATCGGCAAGCTGTTCCCGGATACCGATCCCGCATTCAAGGGCGCCGACAGCCGCGAACTGCTGCGTGAAGCCTGGAAACGCATCCGCGCCAAGGGCTACCGCCTGGGTAACCTGGACATCACCCTTATCGCGCAGGCGCCGAAGATGGCGCCGCACATTCCGCAGATGCGCATTTTCCTGGCGGAAGACCTGCAGTGCCATATGGACGACGTTAACGTCAAGGCCACCACCACCGAACAGCTCGGTTTCACCGGGCGCGGCGAGGGCATTGCCTGCGAAGCGGTTGCCTTGCTGATCAAGGAATAAGCGCATGGATATGGCTAACCTGACCTGGCTGCACGGCCGGCCGCAGAGCACCGGGGTGCTGAAAGCGGATCCGGAAGACTTCGTGGTGGTGGAAGACCTGGGCTTTGCGCCGGACGGCGAAGGCGAACACGTGCTGGTGAACATCCGCAAAAACGGCTGCAACACCCAGTTCGTGGCCGATTATCTGGCGCGCTTCGCCGGCATCCATGCCCGTTCCGTCAGCTATGCGGGGCTGAAAGATCGCCACGCGGTGACCGAACAGTGGTTCTGCCTGCACCTGCCGGGCAAGGAAACGCCTGATTTCTCACAGTTTGCGCTGGAAGGCTGCGAGGTACTGTCCTGTGCCCGCCACCTGCGCAAAATGCGCATCGGCACGCTGAAGGGCAATGCCTTTACCCTGGTGCTGCGCCAGATCTCCGACCGCGATGACGTTGAGCGGCGCTTGCAGGCGATCGCCGCCAACGGCGTGCCTAACTACTTCGGCAGCCAGCGTTTCGGCCGCGGCGGCAATAACCTGGTGATGGCTCGCCGCTGGGCGAATGACGAGATCCGCGTCAAGGAGCGCAGCAAGCGCAGCTTCTACCTCTCCGCCAGCCGCAGCGCGTTGTTCAATCAGACGGCCAGCCGGCGTTTGGCCGACGGCCTGCAGCGCACCGTGCTGGAGGGCGATGCCCTGCAGCTCAGCGGCCGCGGCAGCTGGTTCGTCGCCAAGGCGGAAGAACTGGACGGGTTGCAGCTGCGCCTGGATGCCGGCGAGCTGAACGTCACCGCCCCGTTGCCGGGGGACGGCGAACCGGGCACCGCCGGTGAAGCGTTGAAATTTGAACAACAATGCTTGGCGGAGCAGCCGGAATTGCTTACGCTTTTAAAGCGCGAGCGCGTTGAACCCGCTCGTCGGGCCCTGCTGTTGCAGCCGCAAAATATGCTGTGGAACTGGTGGGATGATGTCACCGTTGAACTGCGCTTCTGGTTGCCGGCAGGCAGCTTCGCCACCAGCGTCGTTCGCGAAATCATGCAGCAGGATAACAGTGATGCGGATATTGCTGAGTAACGATGACGGCGTTACCGCCCCGGGCATTCAGGTGCTGGCGGCGGCGCTGCGGGAGTTTGCCGAGGTGCAGGTGGTGGCGCCGGATCGCAATCGCAGCGGCTCCTCCAATGCGCTGACGCTGGAGTCGCCGCTGCGCACCCTGACGCTGGCCAACGGCGACATTGCGGTGCAGCAGGGAACGCCGACCGACTGCGTATACCTGGGCGTCAACGCGCTGATGCGCCCGGCGCCGGATATCGTGGTGGCCGGCATCAACGCGGGGCCGAACCTTGGCGATGACGTGATCTATTCCGGCACCGTGGCGGCCGCCATGGAGGGCCGCCACCTTGGCCTGCCCGCGCTGGCGGTGTCGCTGAACGGCCACCAGCACTACGCGACCGCGGCCGTGGTTACCTGCCGCATACTGCGAGCGTTGCAGCGCGAACCGCTGCGCACCGGAAAAATCCTGAATATCAACGTGCCGGATTTACCGCTGGATCAGATCAAGGGCCTGCGGGTGACCCGCTGCGGCAGCCGGCATCCGGCCGACAAGGTTTTTTGTCAGCAGGATCCGCGCGGGCAAAATCTCTATTGGATCGGGCCGCCGGGTGATAAGTTTGATGCCGGGCCGGATACTGACTTTGCGGCGGTGGAGCAGGGCTATGTGGCGATCACGCCGCTGCAGGTGGATTTGACCGCCTACGCCGCCCTGGAAGTGGTACAAACGTGGTTAACCAAAGCAGAGGTTAGCGGGGAATGGTGAACAAGCGCATGCAAACATTGCTGACGCAGCTGCGTCAGCAGGGGATCCGGGACGAGCGATTGCTGCAGGCGATCGAGGCGGTGCCGCGCGAGCGCTTTGTTGACGAGGCGCTCGATCACAAGGCCTATGAAAACACCGCGCTGCCAATTGGCTCGGGCCAAACCATTTCCCAGCCTTATATGGTGGCGCGCATGACCGAGCTGTTGAACCTGACGCCTACCTCAAGGGTGTTGGAGATCGGCACCGGCTCCGGCTATCAAACCGCCATTCTGGCGCACCTGGTTCAGCACGTTTGCTCCGTCGAACGCATCAAGGGCCTGCAATGGCAGGCCAAACGCCGGCTGAAACAGCTCGATCTGCATAACGTTTCCACCCGTCACGGCGATGGCTGGCAGGGTTGGGCGTCGCGCGGTCCGTTCGATGCGATTATCGTCACCGCCGCGCCGCCGGAAATTCCGCAGGCGCTGATGGAGCAGTTGGACGACGGCGGCATACTGGTGTTGCCGGTGGGCGAACAGGCCCAAACTCTCAAACGCATCCAGCGCCATGGCCATGAGTTCGCCATCGACGCCGTCGAGGCGGTGCGTTTTGTGCCGCTGGTGAAAGGCGAACTGGCCTAGCGATTGTCTGATTTTTCAGCCGGCCGTGAAATCTGTTGCACTTTCATAACGTCTGGATAAGGTTTTATTGTTTCAATAAGACTAATTTTCAATACAATTGCCTTTCTGCGTAGTTGTCTTATGGTGCGGCAGCGCTAATGTGGTTAGCATTGGCGCGCTGTTTTGATGCTCCGGCGGGAGATTACCTGGCGTTCAGGGATCGGCCGGGGGCGCCTTTTCATCGCGGAAACTGAGAGAGCGGTAAAAGCTCAGCTACGATGTAAAGGGAATTTTGGATATATCGCTGATATTGCTGTCATGGGGGAAGCATGAGCACGGGAAGCCCAATGATTACTTTACGCCGGGTTGCGGTGTGTACGATGGTAAGTTTGTGGTTGGCGGGTTGTACGAATGATGCGTCGACATCAGCCCCTATCAGTAGCGTGGGCGGTGGCGGTGGGGCCGCTGCATCCGGCAATGCCGGCGCGCAGCAGGGCAGCCCTGAGGGCCGCATCGTCTACAACCGCAGTTACGAGTCGATCCCCAAAGGGAGCTATAACGGCAACACCTATACGGTAAAACGCGGCGACACGCTGTTTTACATCGCCTGGATCACCGGCAATGATTTCCGCGATCTGGCGCAGCGCAACAATATTCCCGAGCCTTACAGCCTGAATGTTGGCCAAAGCATTCAACTTGGTAATGGGTCTGCCAATGGAAACGGCGGCATGCTGGCGGCAACCGACGCCACCAAAGGGGGCGTTCCTCAGCCGCCGTCCAGCACCCAGATACAAACGGCAACGGTTGATTCTCCATCAACTAACGCGTATTCTGATAATTCGGGTAAACAGAATGTAGGTAAGATGTTACCTGCAGCAGGAACCGCAGCGGTTGGGACCGCGGCAGCGCCTGTTACCGCCCCGGCAGCGGCTCCGCCAGTGAGCAGCACCGTCAGCAACAGCGCTCCGGTAAGTGCCTGGAGATGGCCGACTGACGGCAAGATTATCGATAACTTTTCCTCATCAGAAGGTGGGAACAAGGGGGTCGATATCGCCGGTTCCCGTGGGCAGTCTATCTTCGCTACCGCCGATGGCCGCGTAGTGTATGCAGGCAACGCCTTACGGGGTTACGGTAATCTAATCATCATCAAACACAATGATGATTACCTGAGCGCCTACGCTCACAACGACACAATGCTGGTCCGGGAACAACAAGAAGTGAAGGCGGGTCAAAAAATAGCCACCATGGGTAGCACCGGAACCAGTTCAGTACGTTTGCATTTTGAAATTCGTTACAAGGGGAAATCCGTAAACCCGCTGCGTTATCTTCCGCAGCGATAGATTGGGCAGAATACGCTGTATTCTGCTCGCGGTATCACGGGTAGGAGCAGCTTATGAGCCAAAATACGCTGAAAGTTAACGAGTTACATGATGATGCGGACTTCGACGAGAATGGAACTGAAGCTGAGTCGTTCGACGAAAAAGCGCTGGTAGAAGAAGAGACCAGCGAGAATGATTTAGCGGAAGAAGAGCTGTTGTCTCAAGGCGTTACCCAACGCGTATTGGATGCGACGCAGCTCTATCTGGGTGAGATCGGTTATTCGCCCCTGCTTACCGCAGAAGAAGAAGTCTATTTTGCGCGGCGTGCTCTGCGCGGTGACGTGCCGTCCCGCCGCCGCATGATCGAAAGCAACCTGCGGCTGGTGGTGAAAATCGCCCGCCGCTACAGCAACCGCGGCCTGGCGCTGCTGGATCTGATTGAAGAGGGCAACCTCGGCCTGATCCGCGCAGTGGAAAAGTTTGACCCGGAACGCGGTTTCCGTTTCTCCACCTACGCAACCTGGTGGATCCGCCAGACGATTGAACGGGCGATTATGAATCAAACCCGTACCATTCGATTGCCGATCCATATCGTCAAAGAACTGAATGTCTATCTGCGCACCGCGCGCGAGCTTTCTCACAAACTGGATCATGAACCGAGCGCTGAAGAGATTGCCGAGCAACTCGACAAGCCGGTTGATGACGTCAGCCGCATGTTGCGCCTGAATGAGCGCATTACCTCGGTCGACACCCCGCTGGGCGGCGATTCTGAGAAAGCGCTGCTGGATATTCTGGCCGACGAGAAAGACAACGGGCCTGAAGACACCACGCAAGACGATGATATGAAACAAAGCATCGTCAAGTGGCTGTTTGAACTGAACGCCAAGCAGCGTGAAGTGTTGGCGCGCCGTTTCGGCCTGTTGGGCTACGAAGCGGCGACGTTGGAAGACGTGGGCCGGGAGATAGGCCTGACGCGTGAACGCGTCCGTCAGATTCAGGTAGAAGGTTTGCGCCGCCTGCGCGAAATTCTGCAGATGCAGGGCCTGAGCATCGAGGCGCTGTTCCGCGAGTAACGTCGGCGATTTGACCGCATCAAATAAAAACGGTGAGCATTGCTCACCGTTTTTTTATGCCTGACATTCACGGCCCGCTACAGCATGTTCTTCAGCCGATAGATCCATTCCAGCGCCTGACGCGGCGACAGGGAGTCCGGATCCAGCGTCTCCAGCGCTTCTACCGCCGGTGAAGTTTCCTCATTCAGCAGCGTCATCTGGGTCGCGTCGACGGTGCCGGCGGCGGTGTGATTGGAGAGCGACTCCAATTCCCGCAGCTTTTGGCGCGCGCGTTTGATCACGTCGCGCGGCACGCCGGCCAGCGCGGCGACCGCCAGGCCATAGCTTTTGCTCGCCGCGCCGTCCTGGACGCTGTGCATAAAGGCGATGGTGTCGCCGTGCTCCAACGCATCCAGATGCACGTTGACCACGCCTTCCATTTTCTCCGGCAGGGTGGTCAGCTCGAAGTAGTGGGTGGCGAACAGCGTCATGGCCTTGATGCGGCTGGCCAGGTTTTCAGCGCAGGCCCAGGCCAGCGACAAACCGTCGTAGGTGGAGGTGCCGCGGCCGATTTCGTCCATCAATACCAGGCTGTGCTCGGTGGCGTTGTGCAGGATATTGGCGGTCTCGGTCATTTCCACCATAAAGGTGGAGCGGCCGGAGGCCAGGTCGTCCGCCGCGCCGACGCGGGTAAAGATGCGGTCTACCGGGCCGATGCTGGCCTTGGCGGCCGGCACGTAGCTGCCGATGTGCGCCATCAGCACAATCAAGGCCGTTTGGCGCATATAGGTGCTCTTGCCGCCCATGTTTGGGCCGGTGATGATCAGCATGCGGCGCTGCGGCGACAGCGACAGCGGGTTGGAGATGAAGGGTTCGCTCAGCACCTGTTCCACCACCGGGTGGCGGCCTTCGGCGATGCGGATGCCCGGCTGCTCGCTCATGGTCGGACAGGCGTAATTCAGGGTGTCGGCGCGCTCGGCCAGGTTGGCCAGCACGTCCAGTTCGGCCAGGGCGGCGGCGCTTTGCTGCAGCTCCGCCAGGTGCGGCAGTAGCAGATCAAACAGCTCGTCGTACAGGCCTTTTTCGATCGCCAGCGCCTTGCCTTTGGAGGTCAGAACCTTGTCTTCATACTCTTTCAGCTCGGGAATAATATAACGCTCGGCGTTTTTCAGCGTTTGGCGGCGAACGTAGTGAATCGGCACCAGATGGCTCTGGCCGCGGCTGACCTGAATATAGTAGCCGTGCACGCCGTTGAAGCCGACCTTCAGGGTATCCAGCCCCAGCTTTTCGCGTTCGCGGATTTCCAGCCGATCCAGATAGTCGCTGGCGCCGTCCGCCAGCGCGCGCCATTCGTCCAGCTCGCTGTTGTAGCCTGGGGCGATGACGCCGCCGTCACGTACCAGCACCGGCGGGGCTTCGACCATCGCGCGCTCCAGCAGATCCAGCAGCTCGTCAAATTGGCCGACCTGAGACAGCAAATGCTGCACGTGCGGCGTTTGCACGTTTTGCAGCAGCTGCCTTATGTCCGGCAACTGCTGGAAGGCGTGGCGCATGCGCGCCAGATCGCGCGGGCGAGCGGTGCGCAACGCCAGGCGCGCCAGAATGCGTTCCTGATCGCCCACCTGGCGCAGCGAAGGCTGCAGGTCGCCATACAGATCCTGCAGCGCGCCTATCGCCTGCTGGCGATCGTTCAGCACCTTGATATCGCGGGTCGGCATGTGCAGCCAGCGTTTCAGCATGCGGCTGCCCATCGGCGTTACGGTGCGGTCGAGGATCGCCGCCAGGGTATTTTCACTGCCGCCGGACAGGCTTTGGGTGAGTTCCAGGTTGCGGCGGGTGGCGGCGTCCATGATGATGCCGTCCTGCTGCCGTTCCATGGTGATGCCGCGAATATGCGGCAGCGAGGTGCGTTGGGTATCCTTGACGTACTGCAGCAGGCAGCCGGCGGCGCGCAGCGCCTGATGCGATTGCTCTACGCCGAACCCGGTCAGATCGCGGGTGCCGAACTGCAGGTTGAGCTGCTGGCGCGCGGTCTCGAGCTCAAACTCCCACAGCGGCCGGCGGCGCAGGCCGTGGCGCTGTTCGATCAGCGCCATCTGTTCGAAGGTTTCCGGATAGAGCAGTTCGGCCGGATTGGTGCGCTGCAGCTCGGCGGCCATGGTTTCAACATCCTGCGGCTCGGCGACGCGGAAGCGGCCGGAGCTGACGTCCAGCGTGGCGTAGCCGAAGCCGCGCGCATCCTGCCAGATCGCCGCCAGCAGATTGTCCTGGCGCTCCTGCAGCAGTGCTTCATCGGTAATGGTGCCGGGGGTGACGATGCGCACCACCTTGCGTTCGACCGGCCCCTTGCTGGTGGCCGGATCGCCGATCTGTTCGCAGAGGGCGACGGATTCGCCGAGCTGCACCAGCTTGGCCAGGTAGTTTTCCACCGCATGATGGGGCACGCCGGCCATCGGTATCGGTTCACCCGCCGAGGCGCCGCGCTTGGTCAACGAGATATCCAGCAGTTGGGACGCGCGTTTGGCGTCGTCATAAAACAGCTCGTAGAAGTCGCCCATGCGGTAAAACAGCAGGATTTCGGGGTGCTGCGCCTTGAGGCGCAGGTACTGCTGCATCATCGGCGTGTGGCTGGTGAAATCCTTGTCAATAGACTCTTTCATATTGATTTTACTCGTTCTATAAGTCTTTTGTGTACTCAGGCGGCCCCGCCGGCCCCCTGCAAAAGGGATCCGCTTAGGGTGGCCCGCCTGTGGGCGAATGCATGAAAATGCGCTCAATCGGCCGATGGCCCTCAACAGGCGCTCCACCGATTCAATTCAGACAGAAAACCGTATCTTATCACCGACAACCGCAGCGATTCATCCGTCGGTTGCGGTGGCGGCGTTCAGAGATGCCGAGTCCGCAAGCGTCATCATCAGGAAAACGTTCTGCCGAGGTTATCAGATCGGCGGCGAGCGATGCGTCCGATTTTTTCAGTATTCGCCAGGCACGCGATGCGCGCCGCAATTCTGCCCGGGCGGCAACCAGAAGGAAGCGTAATACAACCCGGCGGAAAGCCCATCGGCCAGCGCTGAAGGTGATGCGGATCACAGAGACGAATTGGGGAGAAAGCTCGGGGCGGCGCCGCTTTAATTTCTGCTGGTAACCATTTTATTTCTCTTGTAGTCTCACTGACGAATGATTTTTATACAAGGAAAGGTTAGGGCAATTGATATATTTCACCGGCTCAGGGCGATCCGACGGGCAGATCTTGTTCGGTAGCGCGGAGCAGAGAAACGTAACGGGGCGGATAGAATACCAACCATGGCTACACATCAAAATCCCGTTTTTAGGCCAGGCGCAGCGGATTGGGCGAATCATCAAAGCTTCATTAAGCGCATGCATACTTGGTTGAATACATAGAGGATTGTGTCAATTCATTCGGTTGGTTGTGATTAAACAGGCTAAATGGATGCGCGGTGCGCGCCGGCGATACTGTTGTAACTGATTGATTTTTTTATAGGCATATTGCTGAAAAACACACAGCAGAAAGTATGTTTATGCACACAGTCATGTACTTATCAACGGTTTGCCAAAGGACGCATTACATGAAGCTTATCAAGCCCCTGCGTCTGAGCGTATTGAATCGACCTTTACGCTTGCAGGGTAAGAACCATCTTGGCGTTTCGGTGATAGCGCTGCTGGATATGGGCGCCTCTCCGCAGCTGCGCCCGGAAGTTGAGCTGTGGCAGCTGGCCGCGGCGGAGCTGCAAACCAGCGGCGGCGTGATTGATCTGGCGGTGCCCAAAGCGCGGGCGGAGTTCCTGGCGACGGGCAATGCATATACGCGCCACCAGAGCGAAAAAAACGCCTGCGCGGTGCGCATCGAGGTGGAGCAGCTCGGCAAAACCCTGTTGGCCTTCGGCGATCGCTTCTGGTCCGGTTCTCATCCTACCCCCCCACGTAATTTCGAGGCGATGCGCCTTGACTGGAGCCGCGCTTTTGGCGGCCCGGGCCACGAAGAGAACCCGCACGGCATCGGCACCCTTGAAGAACAGCATGACGGCGTGGCATATCGCCGCCTGCCGAATATAGAAGCGCCGCAGGCGCGCATCGCCTCCCCGCGCCAACAGCCGGAGCCGGCGAGCTTCGGGCCGCTGGACATCGCCTGGCCGCGCCGCTTTAAACGCATGGGCAAAGCCTACGATGCCGACTGGCTGAAGAACGACTTTCCCGGCCTTGCCCGCGACGCCGACTGGCGCGTATTCAATGCCGCCAGCCCGGATCAATGGTGGCCCGAACAGGATTCGCTGCCGCCCGAAGCCGAGTGGCGCATCTGGAACATGCACCCGGAGAAACCGCTGCAGACGGGCAAGCTGCCGCCGTGGCGGGCGCGCTGCTTTATCAATCGTCAACGCGGCGACGAGACGCTGTTTGAGGAGATAGCGCTGCGCGCCACCACCGTCTGGTTTTTCCCGCATCTGGAACAGATGATGCTGATTTGGCAGGGCCATTGCCGCATCAATGAAGACGATGCGGCGGACGTGCTGCAGCTGATGCCGGCGTTGGAAAAAAACGGCGCCGGGCGCTCGGTTAACCATTATCGGAAAGTGCTGGCGCAGCGCCTGGATAAAGAGAAAGGGGCGCTGTTCGCCTTCCGGGAAAAGGATCTGGTGCCGGAAGAGGCTATCGGCCCCTGGATTGACAGCGACATTCAGCATAACGAAAGCCCGATGCGCAACAATATGCAAAATCGGGTCGATCAACTGCGCGAGCAGCATCGCGCGCGGCTTGAAGAAAACGGCACGGACGTTGATGACCTGCTGGCGGGCACCCTCCCGCAGAGCATGCCGAGCCTGGACGAGCTGCCGGAGTTTATCGAGCGAATGGAGCGTCAGGCCGAAGAGATGCAGGCGCAGGCCGAAGCGCGTCGGGCCGAAGTGGAAGCCCGACAGGGCGCCATGGCAGACTCTCGCCCGCGCGGGCCGGAGTCGATGCATCGCATGCAGGAGATGTTGCATCGGCACGCGGACGGCATGACGGCCAAGAAGCTGGCGCAAAGCCGCGAGTCGCTGCATAACCTGTATCTGATGGCGGTTCAGCACCAGCCGCCGGCGATACGCATGACCGGCGATATCGCGCAGATCATTCGCCAGCGCGCCGCGAGCGCGATGGCGAAGGGGGGCGATTTCAGCGAGCTGGATTTCACCGGCGCGGATCTCTCCGGCATGGATTTTAGCGGCGCCAACTTCCGTAAAACGTTGTTGGAAAACGCCGATCTCCGCGGCTGCCGGCTGGACGGCGCCGATTTCAGCGAGGCGGTGCTGGCGCGCGCCGATTTGCGCGACGCTTCGCTGCGCGAGTGCAACCTGACCAAAGCCAGCCTGGCGCTGGCGCAGTGCCGGCAGAGCGATTTCAGCGGCGCCAACCTGACCGAAACCCAGCTGGAAGACGCGCTGTTCGACGCGTGCGATTTCAGCAGCGCCACGTTGAAAACGCTGTTGTTGCGGCAGGTGGGCATTAGCCACTGCCGGTTCCAGGGCGCGGAGCTGGAAGGCTGCATCTTCATGGAGTTGACGTTGCCGCGGCTCGACTTCAGCGCGGCCCGGCTGCATAAAACGGTATTCAATCAGTGTGAATTGCCCGCCGCAATCTTCAACGGCGCGCGGCTGGAGAGCTGCAATTGGGTGGAAAGCCGGCTGCCGCAGGCTCGGTTTAACGGCGCCACGCTGCTGACCTGCGCCGCCGTGATGGGCAGCGACCTGAGCGGTGCGGATTTTAGCGAGGCGACGTTAAAAGAGAGCAACCTGCGGCAGGCGTTATTGAGCGGCGCGAATTTTACCTTGGCGAAGCTGGAAAACAGCGACCTCAGCGAAGCCGACTGCCAGCGGGCGAACTTCACCCGCGCCAATCTGGTCGGCAGCCTGTTTGTGCGCACCGATTTTCGGCAGGCCAATTTGACCGGCGCCAACCTGATGGGCGCGCTGATGCAGAAGTCCCTGCTTGGCGGCGCCGATTTTAGCCACGCCAACCTGTTCCGCGCCGATCTGTCGCAATCCTTCACCAATACGCAGACGCGGCTGGATAACGCCTTCACCCAGCGGGTGAAAACGCTGCCGAAACGCGATGGAGATCTGGTATGACGGCCCCGCGCGCGGCGCAGCTGCAGCAGAAAATCAAAAGCGGCGAGATGATCGCCGGGTGCGATCTCGACGGCCTCGATCTGCAAGGGTGCGACCTCTCCGGCGGCATCTTTCAGGAGGTGTCGTTGAACGGCGCGAACCTGCGGGCGGCCAATCTGCATGAAACGGTGTTCAATGAGTGCCAACTGCAGGGCGCGACCCTGAGCGGCGCGCAGCTGCAGCAGAGCGTGTTCAACGACTGCGACATGTCGGCGATCGGCGCCGGCGACAGCCTGATGGCGCAGTGCATCTTTAATCGGTGCGAGCTTGGCGACGGCGATTTTTCCCGCAGCAAGCTCGACGCCACGCAATTCATGCGCAGCCCGCTGCAGGGCAGCCGCTTCAGCCAGTCCACGCTGGAACGCACCACCTTCTTTGAGTGCCCGTTGGATGCGGCGCTGCTGGATCAGTGCAGCTGCCTGCTGACCACCTTTTTCAATATCGATCTGCGCGCCACCCGGTTGGAGCGCAGCCAATTCGACCGGGCGGTGTTTTTTAACTGCGATCAGCGCGGCAAGAACTATGCCCAGCAGCGCTTCAGCGGCTGTCAGTTCACCGACAACCAGCTTGATGAGGTGAACTTCAACGGGGCGCAGCTGACGCAGTGCAATTTCAAGGGCGCTTCGCTGAAAAAAGCCCAGCTGCGCAAGGTCAACGCCAGCCAGGCGCTGTTTATGAGCGCGGACCTCACCGGCGCCAGCTGCCAGGGCAGCCTGTTCGATCAGGCATTGTTTATCGGCGCCACGTTAGAGCAGGCTGATTTTAGCCGCAGCCGCCTGTTCCAGAGCATTTTGCAGCAGGTGAGGGCGGCGGGCGGCAGCTTTGCCATGAGCGACCTGACCTACAGCGACTTTTCCGGCGCCGACCTGCGCCGGGCCGATTTCCGCAGCGCTACATTTTCCCGCACCCGGTTCCACCGGGCGCAGCAGGAGGGCGCCCAGTTTTCCGACCGTCGGGGCATCCTTGAATACGATGAAGAGCTGCTGGCCGCCGAGGCCTGGAGCATTCAGCATCAGAGTCGCCGTTAAGGAGAGAGAAGATGAACAATATCCATCACCAGTTGGCGCAGAGCGCGGCGCCGCCGTTACAGAGCGCAGGGATTGTCACTCACTGCTTTGCCAACGGCAGCCTGAGCGTGGAGAGCGAAGGGCGCGGCTGGCATTGTCAACGCGCCGCCAGCTGCGTTATCGCGCCGCAGCCGGGCGATCGCGTGTTGATCGCCGGCGTCGATCATCAGGTATGGCTGCTGGCGGTGCTGGAGCGCGCCAACCCGGAAGCGGCGGAGTTGAGCGTGCCGGGGGACCTGCACATTCGCAGCGACGGCGAACTCAGCCTCAGCAGTGCAGCCCTGCGCGTCAGCGCCGGCCAGGGCGATTGCCACATCGGCGAAATGCAGTACAGCGGCGACAAGCTTTCCGCCTGGGTGAGCCTGTCGCGCATTGTGGGCAAACAGGCGGAGTCGGTGTGGCAGACCATCACTCAGGTGAGCCACAACCTGTTGCGCACCACGCGCCAGACTGAACAGGTCCGCGCCGGCCAGCTGGATATGAAGGCGGAAGACTATGCCCGCCTGCATGCGCAAAATACCGTTATCACGTCGAAGGCGATTACGAAAGTGGACGCCGAACAGATCCATATGGGCTGAGGAGGCCGCGATGTTTGCCAACTGTCAACTGATGGGCATGGATTTGGCGTTTCCCGATGTTTGCCTGACGCCGATGCCGACGCCAACCCCGATACCCTATCCGGATATCGCGCTTGGGCCAACGGCGGTGCCGAATGCGCTGAATATTCTGTTTATGGGCATGCCCGCGCATAACATGGCCACGGTGACGCCGCTGACCAACGGGGATAACCCGGGCGTCGCCACGGGGGTGGCCTCGGGCACGGTGATGGGGCCGTCACGCCATCTCACCGGCGCCTTTACCGTGCTGGTGAAGGGCACGCCGGCGACGCGCCTGACCAGCGTCAGCCTGCAGAATTCAACCAATACCCTGGGGATGCGCGCGGTGCCCAGCCAGTTCAAAGTCCTGATGCTGGCTCCCTGAGCGGCGCACGACATAATGCAATCTTAGTTCGGGGGAGAAGCCATGTTAAACCGTATCACGGTAACCACGCCGGCGGGCGAGGGAACACTGAAATTCTGGAAGCTGGAGGGAACGGAGGCGGTATCGCGCTCGTTCGAGCTGAGCGTGACGCTGCTCAGCACCGACGCCCGTCTCGATCGGCGGGCCATGCTGGGGCAGCCGATTACCCTGACGATCCCCACCCAGGGATTGTTGGCCGCCCCGCGCCATCTCAACGGTAAAATCACCTCGGTCAACGTGCACAGCGCCGACATTAACGGCGAGCGCTACGCGGTTTATACGCTGACCATGGAGTCGGATCTGTGGCCGCTGAAGCGGGACCGCAACCAGCGCATTTTCCAGAACCAGAGCGTGCCGGACATCTTGAAAACGGTGCTTGGCGAGTACGGCGTGCAGCTGGAGAGCAAGCTCACCGGCAGCTATCGCAGCTGGGAATATTGCGTGCAATACCAGGAGAGCAGCTACGACTTTATTTCGCGCCTGATGGAGCTGGAGGGGATCTACTTCTTCTTCCGCCACCAGGCGGATCAACATACGCTGGTGCTGTATGACGGGCCCCAGCAGCATCAGCCGTTCAGCGGTTATGAAGGCATCCCTTACCACGCCACCCCTTCCGGCGGCAGCACCGGTGAAGAGGGGATCGGCCAGTGGGCGATATCCGAGCGGGTGACGCCGGGGATCTACAGCATCGACGACTATGATTTCCGCAAGCCTAACGCCTGGCTGTTCCAGGCGCGGCAGAATCCGACCTCCCCCTCGCCGGGCCAGATTGATTACTACGACTGGCCCGGGCACTTTGTGGAGCACAGCCACGGCGAATTTTACGCTCGGGTGCGCCAGGAGGAGTGGCAGGCGGAGCATCAACGCATCGACGCCACCGCCACCGCGCTGGGCATCGTGCCGGGCTGCACCTTTACGCTGCTCAATCCGCCGTTTGTCAGCGACGGCGGGGAATACCTGGTCCTGAGCGCGCGCTACGCGCTGCAGGAGAACAGCTACGCCAGCGGCGGAGAAGATGCCGTGCACCGCATCGATTTCGTGGTGATCCCGGCCAGCACGCCGTTCCGTTCCGCGCAGCGCACGCCATGGCCGCGCACCCACGGTCCGCAGACCGCGCGGGTGGTGGGGCCGCAGGGGGAATCCATCTGGACCGATAAATACGGCCGGGTGAAGGTGAAGTTCCATTGGGATCGCTTGGCGAAAGGCGATGAAACCAGCTCCAGCTGGGTGCGCGTTTCCAGCGCCTGGGCCGGGCAGGGCTTTGGCGGCGTGCAGATCCCGCGCGTCGGGGATGAGGTGGTGATCGACTTCATCAACGGCGACCCGGATCGCCCGATGGTCACCGGCCGGGTGTACAACGAAGCCAGCATGCCGCCGTGGACGCTGCCGGCCGGCGCGACCATGATGGGCTTTATGACGCGCTCCAAAGACGGCCACAGCGACAATTCCAGCCATCTGTTCTTTGAAGATAAAGCCGGCTCGGAGATGGTGCAGCTGCACGCCGAAAAAGACATGAACATCTCGGTGGAGAACGATAAAACGGTGGCGGTGGACGGCAACCGCACCACTACGATCCAAAAAGAGCAGAAGGATGAGGTGTTCGGCAACGCCACCTTCCTGTTCCACGGCACGCGCACCACCACGGTCGACAAGCCGGAAACCAAGACCTTTAAAGACGGCGAGAAGGTCACCATCACCAACGGGCGAACATCGGATATTACCAGCGGCGGGGAAACGGTGAAGGTGAAGGGAAAACGCTACGCCGAGACGATCGGAGAAGAGGAACACCACGTTTCGGAAAAGGTGACCCGCAAATATGGCGCCGGGATGGATGCTTTCCTCACCGGGGATCGCTATGACAAAGTGGACGGGAATCGTCATAATGTCGTCACCCAGGACGTCAAAGACGAACTTCAGGGAAACCTGACTCAAACCGTGACCAAGAACGTGGATACTGATATTCAGGGCACCTGGACCCAGAAGGTCAAAGGTGGCGTATCTATCACCTCGCCGAAAATGATCACCATCGACAGTGCGGAAAAGGTGAGCATCAAGACGCCGCATGCTTTTGAATACAAAGATCACAAAGAGACCGCTTCGATGTTTTCTTTTGATTTCACCGCGGCGAAAGTCGTTACGGAAGGATTTTCGATGAGCGTAACGGCTGGAGGGAAAATAGGCTTGACCAATATGAAGTTCGATAAAACGGCCTTTGATCTTGCAACCAGCGAAGGGCGGGCGTCATTTGCCAGCGCTCTGGCGCAGTATGGACAAATGATGGCATCGGTCTATGGTATGACAATGTTTATGTGAGGGACGCATCGATGAAGTTTGCGATCATTATTTCCATTATTCTTTTTGCCGGCGCCATCGCCTATATTGCCTATCTTTTCCAACGCGACCATAAGATCCAGTCGCAGGGGCGGGACGTGCAGGCGCGGGTGGAGGAGGTTCGCTACCTCAGCGCCAATGATAACGGCACCACCAACATAAAATACCGGCTGTCATGGCATGAAAACGGCGTCACCAAGCAGGTTGAAGGCAAAGAGACCATCCCCGCCTTTTACTCCTCGAAGGTGCAGAAAGGCTGCGAGGTGGATATCAAGTACCTGGACGATGATCATATCCAGTTTGTGTTTGATAAATAAGAATAAGGCGAGGCTCCCCGGGTAACGGGATAACGCCGCATTTTGCCCCGCCATAACGGCTCTTTGCAGGTTCCCGGTCAGCCCGGCGATCGGCGGAGAGCCGTTTTCATATCGGCGCCGCGCGCCGCCACCCCGCAGGCGATCCGCTTGAAATCGTCCCCGCATCGGCCTCTTTCCTTCTGGGCGCATTCGCCGCTCGCGATGACATCGCCTAATCAAGGGCGCACTATTGTTAAACATTCCTTGGCTGATGGCCGCGTATCAAGCGCATTTAACCCATAAATATACTATGTGTTTTTAACGTGTTGTTTATAATTGTAATTTCTCTATTTCCGTTGATTGTTTTTGATTTTAACAGGGCATTTGAGAGCTGGGTCACACTATTTTTTTATGTGAATTGTGAAGAGGGTCAATCCGGCAGGTCAAGGATAGACGATTCCAGTGGCCGATGGCTTACCGGTCCGCTGCCGCGCCTCCGTATACTGGCGGTAACCAGGGCAACGTAACGGAAATTTCATAAGGAATGTGCGTGAGGCAATCGTGATTGCATCTGGCATACAAATGACATGGGGTTTTTTGATTATCTTGAGGTGCTTGGTATGGAAAAGAAAAAAATCTATCTGTTTTGTTCTGCCGGTATGTCCACTTCCCTGCTGGTTTCAAAAATGAAAGCGCAGGCCGAGAAATACGAAGTGCCGGTGATCATCGCCGCCTATCCGGAGGCGCTGGCCGCGGAAAAAGGGGTTGAGGCGGATTTAATCCTGCTGGGGCCGCAGATAGCCTATACGTTGCCGGAAGTGCAAAAACAGTTGCCGAACAAGCCCGTTGAAGTGATTGATCCTCTTCTGTACGGCAAGGTCGATGGCCTGGGCGTGCTGAAGGCGGCGGTTGCCGCCATCAAGAAAGCCAACCAGTAAGGGGGCCGCCGTGAATACCTTAATTGCCTCGCTTGAGAAGGTGATACTGCCTTTTGCCGTCAAAATCGGCAAGCAGCCCCACGTCAACGCCATCAAAAACGGTTTTATCCGCTTGATGCCGCTGACGCTGACCGGCGCGATGTTCGTGTTGATCAACAACGTGTTTCTGAGTTTTGGCGAAGGCTCCTTCTTCTTTTCGTTGGGGGTGCGCCTCGACGCTTCCACCATTGAAACGCTGAACGGGCTGAAGAGCATCGGCGGCAGCGTCTACAACGGTACGCTGGGCATTATGTCGCTGATGACGCCGTTCTTTATCGGCATGGCGCTGGCGGAAGAGCGCAAGGTCGATCCGCTGGCGGCCGCGCTGCTGGCGGTGGCGGCTTTCATGACCGTGACGCCGTTCAGCGTGGGTGAAGCCTATGCGGTCGGCGCCAACTGGCTGGGTGGCGCCAACATTATCTCCGGTATGGTGATCGGCCTGGCGGTCGCCGAGATGTTCACCTTTATCGTGCGGCGCAACTGGGTGATCAGCTTGCCGGACAGCGTGCCGGCCTCGGTCTCGCGCTCGTTCTCGGCGCTGATCCCCGGCTTTGTCATCCTCTCCATTATGGGGGTGATCGCCTACTGCCTGCAGCTGTGGGGCACCAACTTTCACCAGATCATCATGGACAGCATCTCGGCGCCGCTGGCGAAGATGGGCAGCGTGGTGGGCTGGGTGTACGTGATGTTCTCCTCGCTGCTGTGGTTCTTCGGGGTGCACGGCTCGATGGCGCTGGCGGCGCTGGACAGCGGCATCATGACGCCGTTCGCGCTGGAAAACGTCGAGCTGTACAACAAGTACGGTTCGGTCGAGGCCGCGGTGGCCGCCGGCAAAGAGTTCCACATGTGGGCCAAGCCGTTCGTCGATTCCTATATTTATCTGGGCGGCACCGGTTCGACGCTGGGGCTGATCATCGCCATCTTCATCGCCTCGCGCCGGGAAGACTATCGCCAGGTGGCCAAGCTGGCTACGCCGTCGGGCATCTTCCAGATCAACGAACCCATTCTGTTCGGCCTGCCGGTGATCATGAACCCGGTGATGTTTATCCCGTTCATTC
The DNA here is from genome assembly GCF_900187015.1 of Serratia ficaria. Classification (NCBI taxonomy): domain Bacteria; kingdom Pseudomonadati; phylum Pseudomonadota; class Gammaproteobacteria; order Enterobacterales; family Yersiniaceae; genus Serratia; species Serratia ficaria. The sequence goes on from NZ_LT906479.1 coordinate 949,226, forward strand.
TGGTGCAGCCGGTATTGACCATCATCACCACGCTGGCGTACTACACCGGGCTGATCCCGCCGATCACCAATATCGCTCCCTGGACCATGCCGGTCGGGCTTGGCGCGTTCTTCAACACCAACGGCAGCATCGTCGCCATGTTGCTGAGCTTCTTCAACCTGGCGGTGGCCACCGTGATTTACCTGCCGTTCGTGATGATCTCCAACAAGGCGCAGAGCCAGATCGATGAGGCGACCGAAAGCGAAGAAGACATCGCCAGGGCGCTGAAATTCTAACTGTCAGCGCGGGGCGACGCTGCCGCCCCGCTTGAGGATGCGTGGATGAACTATCAATTTGCCGATGATTTTTGGTGGGGAAGCGCCACTTCCGCGCCGCAGTCTGAAGGCGCGGCCGCACGGGGCGGCAAGAGCCGCAACGTCTTCGACTACTGGTACGAGACAGCTCCCGAGCGATTTCATCGCCGGGTGGGGCCCGCCGAAACCTCGACTTTTTATGATCGTTTCCGCGACGACATCGGTTTGTTGAAAACCCTGGGCCACAACAGCTTCAGAACCTCCCTCTCCTGGTCCCGACTGATCCCGGGCGGCGACGGCGAGGTAAATCCGCAGGCGGTGGCTTTTTACAATCAGCTGATCGACGGCCTGCTGGCGCAGGGCATTGCTCCCTTTATCAACCTCTATCATTTCGATATGCCCTGGTGCATGCAGCAACGAGGCGGTTGGGAAAGCCGGGAGGTGGTCGAGGCCTATGGCCGCTATGCCGGGATCTGTTTCCGCCTGTTCGGCGATCGGGTGACTCACTGGTTTACCTTCAACGAACCGATCGTGCCGGTTGAAGCCGGTTACCTCAACGACCTGCACTATCCCTGCGTGGTGGATTTCAAACGGGCGGTGACGGTGGCTTACCACAGCCTGCTGGCGCACGCGCTGGCGGTCAGCCATTACCGGGCGCTGGGGCTGCCGGGGACGATCGGGATTATTCTGAACCTGAGCCCGACCTACCCGCGCTCGGACTCGAAGGAAGATCGGCAGGCCGCGCACCATGCCGATCTGCTGCTCAACAAAAGCTTCCTCGATCCGGTTACCAAAGGGCGCTATCCGGCGGCGCTGCTGGCGCTGCTGGAACGGCACGGGCTGCTGCCGCACTGCCAACCGCAGGACGCGCAGCTGATCGCCGCCGGCACGGTGGATCTGCTGGGCGTCAATTACTATCAGCCGCGCAGGGTCATGGCGAAAGAGGGCTATCGGCCTGAGGATCCGGTCGCGCTGCCGGAAGATCTGTTCAGTTACTACGAGATGCCGGGCCGCAAAATCAACCCGCACCGCGGCTGGGAAATTTATGAAAAGGGGCTGTACGACATTCTGATGGATTTGAAAGAGAACTACGGCAATGTGCCCTGTTATATTTCGGAGAACGGCATGGGGGTCGAGGGGGAAGAGGCCTTCATCGGCGCCGATGGCCGGGTGGCGGACGATTATCGCATCGATTTCATCCGCGATCATTTGCAATGGCTGCACCGGGCGTTGCAAGAAGGTTCGAACTGCAAAGGCTACCATTTATGGACCTTTATCGATTGCTGGTCCTGGCTGAACGCCTACAAGAATCGCTATGGGCTGGTGCGGCTGGAGCTGGCGAGCCAGCGGCGCACCATCAAAAAGAGCGGTTACTGGTTCGCCGAGACGGCCAGGCAAAACGGTTTTGATTAACGGGGAGCGCACGCTGTGTCTGATAACCTGGTTTCGCTGAATGCGAACGACGTGAAGCTGATTCGCGAGCAGGATTTTTTCAACTGCAAAGACTTTCATCTGTTTATCTATAACAAGGTGGAGAGCGCCACTGGGCTGCACCAGCATGATTACTACGAGTTCACCATCGTCCTGAGCGGCAAATGCTACCAGGAGATCAACGGCAAGCGGGTGCTGCTGGAGCGCGGGGACTTCGTCTTCATTCCGATAGGTTCGCATCATCAGAGCTTTTATGAGTTCGGCGCGGCGAAAATCTTCAACGTGGCGGTCAGCAAGGCCTTCTTCGAAGAGCATTATCTGCAGCAGCTGCCGCGTTGCTTCGTCGCGTCGCAGGCCTATAGCCTGAGGAGCGAGTTTTTGGCCTACATCGAGTCGGTGGTCGGCTCGCCGCAGTTTCGCGAGGATGACTTCGCCGAATTTCTGGAAACCCTGACCTTTTATGTCATCAGCCGCATCCGTCACTACAAGGAAGAGTCCGACGAAGGGGAGGCGATCCCCCAGTGGCTGAAAAACACCCTGACGGGCATGCACGATAAAACGATGTTTGGCGAAAAGGCGTTGCTGAATATGGTCGAACTGTCGGGGAAAACGCAGGAATATCTGACTCGCGCGATGCGCCGTTATTACCATAAGACGCCGATGCAGGTGATTAATGAAATCCGCATCAACTTCGCCAAAACGCAGCTTGAGGTCACCAACGCTTCGGTGTCCGACATCGCTTTCGACTCCGGCTACGGCGACGTGAGCCTGTTCATTAAAAACTTTAAACGGCTCACCGACGTGACCCCGGGCAATTACCGAAAAAAGTTCTACGGCCCTATTTAGGGCCGCTCCCGATCAGCATTAACGCCGACACGCCACACAGCTTCAGGCCGCCCTTCGCCTGATGCAATAAGTCGCTGTGCCTAAACCAAGGGGAATGCCGCGTCTGACGGACGGCATTCCCATGCCGAAAATGGGTTAAACGGGTAGCTAAATGGAAAAATTGCTGATAGTGAATGCCGATGATTTTGGTCTGAGCAAGGGCCAAAACTATGGCGTTATCGAGGCGTTTCACTACGGGGTTGTTTCTTCGACCACCGCGATGGTGAATGGGGAGGGCGCGGAGCATGCGGCGGCGCTCAGCCGGCAATATCCGGCGTTGCCGATCGGCCTGCATTTCGTGTTGACCCACGGCCGCCCGCTGAGCGCCATGGCCTCGCTGGTCAACGAGCGGGGCGAACTGGGCAAATGGCTGTGGGCCAAAGCCGAAGCGGGCCCGCTGGCGTTGGAGGAAATTCGCCTGGAGCTGCAGTGCCAGTTCGAGCGGTTTACCGCGCTGTTCGGCAAACCGCCGACGCATATCGACAGCCACCACCATGCGCACATGCTGCCGCAAATTTATCCGCTGGTGGAGGCGTTTGCCGAGGCCAGGGCGCTTCCTTTGCGCATCGGGCGCGACGAGGCGCGGCAGCGCGGCATTCCGCTGCGTTATCCGCGCAGCACCGCCGCCTTCGATTCCGGTTTCTATGGCGAAGCCATCTCCGAGGCGCTGTTCCTGCAGGCGCTGGCGCGCGCCGATCAACAGGGCGCGGATTCGGTAGAAATGATGTGCCATCCGGCATTTCTCGACCGCACGATACTGGCGAGCAAGTATTGTTATCCGCGGCTCGCCGAGGTGGACGTACTGACCTCGCCGACGCTGAAACAGGCGATCGCCGAACGCGGTTATCGCCTGGGTTCTTTCCGGGATCTGTGACGCGGCTTACAGCATGGCGTGCGCCTTTTTCAGACCGGTATCGTCATCGGGATCGGCGCCCTGAGGCGGCAATTCGGCGCTTTCCGCTTCTTCAGGCGCCGGGGGTTCTTCCGGATCGGGCGCGGCCTCCGGCGGCGGCATGGTGTCGTGGATGATCTGCTCATCGAAGGTCGGGTTAAGCGCCGGCGACAGCGGCGAACTGGTCAGGCTGTCCGGCAGCGGAATATGCGGCACCGGCGCATCCTGCACAAACTGCGATTCGTCTTCCTTGACCGTGCGGCTGAAGGTCACCAGCAGCACCCCGCACAACGCGAAGAACGCATACAGAATATTGCCGCCCAGCGGCTGGATCAGCGCGCCCACCGCCAGCGGCCCGATGCTGGCGCCGACGCCGAACGCCATCAGCAAACAGGCGGCCAGCGAGACGCGGCGCTCCGGTTCGATCAGGTCGTTGGCCAGCGCCACCACCAGCGGATAGAGCGTGAATTGCAGCATGCTGACGACAAAGCCCACCGCCAGCAACACCGGGAAATCGATATGCGGCACCAGCGCCAGCGGCAGCGCCGCCACGATCAGCAAAATGGCGTTGATGCGCATCAGCAAGGTGCGGTTATAGCGGTCCGACAGCCAGCTGAGCGGGAACTGCGCCACCAGCCCGGCAAAAATCGAAATCGCCATAAACAGGCCGGTCTGCTGGGTGGTCAGCGTTTGCAGGCTGGCGTAAACCGGCGCCAGACCGTAAAACGACCCCACCACCATGCCGATCACCAGCGTGGTGGCCAGCACCTTGGGAATGGCGCCGACAAAGTAGCGCAGCTCCATCGGCGCCGGCGACATGTGGCGGGCGTTGGTGCGGGTGGTGAGGGCGATGGGCACCAGGCACAGGGCGAAGCACAGCGCGATCACCAGCAGGGTGGTGATGCCCAGGTTGCTCTGCAGCATCAGGACCACCTGGCCCAGCGACATGCCGAGGTAGGTGGCCGCCATGTAGAAGCCGAACACCAGGCCGCGCTGGTCGGACTCCGACTGGTCGTTCAGCCAGCTTTCCAGCACCATAAACTGGCACATCATGCACAGGCCGATAATCAGGCGCAGCACCACCCAGACAGGAATATAGTCCGTCAGGCCGTGGCCCAGCACGGCGGCGGTAATGATGCCGGCGCAGGCGACGTAAGCGCGGATATGCCCGACGCGGGCGATCAGGAAATGGCCGACCTTGCCGCCGATCACCAAACCGATGTAGTTGGCGGCGATGATGGCGCCGATCAGCGCGCCGCTGACGTGGATAGAGGTCAGGCGCAGCGAAACGTAGGTGGTGAGCAAGCCGGAACCCAGCAGCAACAGCAGGGTGGTGGTGTACAACGGAAAGAATACGCCTAACGTTTTTTTCACTCTATCATCCTAATCTCGGTCTGATGCGCCTCGAGGCCGCCGCCGCCGGCGCGCAGCCTCCGTGATATTCCCTGTGTTGACGCGCCCCCTCCCTTGCGGAACGCTTTCCCTGATACTAGCAGTTTGGTCAGGCGCTTAAAACCGCATCGCCCGCGAGGCGCCGCGCATTTCTGACGGCGGTTCTTCAGGCCGGCTTGATAAATGCTACTATCGGGCGCATATACCTGATTCGCGAAGGAGGGGTCATGAGTGAAAGCCAACTGCGTCAACTCAGCGTGCTGGCGGGGGAAAAATTGAAGGCCGACGGCCGCTGGATCACCTGCGCGGAATCCTGCACCGGCGGCGGCATCGCCAAGGCCATCACCGACATCGCCGGCAGCTCCGCTTATTTCGATCGCGGTTTCGTCACCTACAGCAATGCGGCCAAGCACGATTTGCTGGGGGTGGCGGAAGCGACGTTGACGGCCCACGGCGCGGTCAGCGAAGCCGTGGTGCGCGAGATGGCGGTGGGGGCGCTGCATGCGGCGAAGGCCGATCTGGCGCTTTCGGTGAGCGGCATTGCCGGCCCGGAAGGCGGCAGCGCGGAAAAGCCGGTGGGCACGGTGTGGTTCGGCTTCGCCGACGGTGCCGGCCGGGTGCTGGCGCGCAAGATGCAGTTTGCCGGCGATCGCGATGCGGTGCGGCTTCAGGCGACGATTTTCGCGCTGCAGACCGCCATTGAGGAATTTTTGTAAAATTAGTCTTGATACTGTATGACCATACAGTATAATTAGTGACATTTCCTGCACAACATACATTCAGTGGCAGTGTGGGGTAACACCGGCATTGCGAAACGAAGGAGCAAAAATGGCTATTGATGAGAACAAGCAAAAGGCGTTAGCTGCGGCACTGGGCCAAATTGAGAAACAGTTCGGCAAAGGCTCCATCATGCGTCTGGGTGAAGACCGTTCCATGGACGTGGAAACGATCTCCACCGGCTCACTGTCACTCGATATCGCACTGGGCGCCGGCGGCCTGCCGATGGGCCGCATCGTCGAGATCTATGGCCCGGAATCCTCCGGTAAAACGACCCTGACCCTGCAGGTTATCGCCGCCGCTCAGCGCGAAGGCAAAACCTGTGCGTTCATCGACGCCGAGCACGCGCTGGATCCTATCTACGCGAAAAAGCTGGGCGTCGACATCGACAACCTGCTGTGTTCCCAGCCGGACACCGGCGAGCAGGCGCTGGAAATTTGCGATGCGCTGACCCGCTCCGGCGCGGTCGACGTCATCATCGTCGACTCCGTAGCGGCGCTGACGCCGAAGGCGGAAATCGAAGGTGAAATCGGCGACTCCCACATGGGCCTGGCGGCGCGTATGATGAGCCAGGCGATGCGCAAGCTGGCCGGCAACCTGAAAAACGCCAATACCCTGCTGATTTTCATCAACCAGATCCGCATGAAGATCGGCGTGATGTTCGGTAACCCGGAAACCACCACCGGCGGTAACGCCCTGAAATTCTATGCTTCCGTTCGCCTGGATATCCGCCGTATCGGCGCTATCAAGGAAGGCGACGAAGTGGTGGGCAGCGAAACCCGCGTTAAAGTGGTGAAAAACAAAATCGCCGCGCCGTTCAAACAGGCCGAATTCCAAATCATGTATGGCGAAGGCATCAACAGCCGCGGTGAACTGGTCGACCTGGGCGTGAAGCACAAGATGATCGAAAAAGCCGGCGCCTGGTACAGCTACAACGGCGAGAAAATCGGGCAGGGCAAGGCGAACGCCTGCAACTTCCTGAAAGAAAACCCGGCCATCGCCGCCGAGCTGGACAAAAAGCTGCGCGATCTGCTGCTGCATAACACCGGCGAACTGGTTGCCGCCGCCGATGAAGACTTCGGTGATGACGAAGCGGAAACCAGCGAGCAGTTTTAATCGCTGACGATGGTGCGCCCCCTGCGTGGGCGCACGCATCCTATAATCAGGTTCGAATGATGAATGACTTGCTAAGCCGCGCCATGCGCCTGCTGTCGCAACGCGATCATAGTGAAGCTGAACTGCGCCGCAAGCTTGCGGCGCAGCCGTTTATGGCGAAAGCCAGATTTGGCGGAAAAACGCCGAATGCCTCCACCCCCGTTGCGGAAGAACCCGTCGACCCCGCCGTTATCGAACAGGTTATCGCTTACTGCTACCAGCATAACTGGCTGGATGACCCGCGCTTTGCCCGCAGCTATATTGGCAGCCGCAGCCGTAAAGGATACGGCGCACAGCGCATCCGCTCCGAACTGATGCAGAAAGGCGTGGACAAAGAACGGGTGCAGGCGGCGTTGGCGGAATGCGATATCGACTGGTGCGAACAGGCGAAACAGGTGGCGCAGCGAAAATTTGGCGACGCGCTGCCGACCGACTGGAAAGAGAAAGCCAAAGTGCAGCGCTATCTGCTCTATCGCGGCTTCTTCCAGGAAGAAATTCAGTCAATTTACCGTGATTTTGCGCAATGAGCGCACACGGGGTTTTACTTCCCTCTGAAGAAAATTTATCTTATCCCCACTTTTTGTTCGTGAGCTAGCCGCCATCGTCAGGATGTCGCGCCGCTGGTTCATGTGTCGTTATTCTAGCCTTTCCGGGAAAATTATGAGCAAGAGCACCGCTGAGATCCGTCAAGCGTTTCTCGATTTCTTTCATAGTAAGGGCCACCAGGTTGTAGCAAGCAGCTCCCTGGTGCCTAACAATGATCCGACATTGCTGTTTACCAATGCCGGCATGAACCAATTTAAAGATGTTTTCCTGGGGCTGGACAAGCGAGCCTATTCCCGAGCCACTACCTCGCAGCGCTGCGTGCGCGCCGGCGGCAAGCATAACGATCTGGAGAACGTCGGTTATACCGCACGTCACCACACCTTCTTCGAAATGCTGGGCAACTTCAGCTTCGGCGACTATTTCAAACACGACGCCATCAGCTATGCGTGGGAGCTGCTGACCGGGGAAAACTGGTTCAACCTGCCGAAAGAGAAGCTGTGGGTCACCGTCTATGAAACCGATGACGAAGCCTTCGACATCTGGCAGAAGCAGATTGGCGTGCCGGCCGAGCGCATTATCCGCATCGGCGACAACAAAGGCGCGGCCTTTGCCTCCGACAACTTCTGGCAGATGGGCGACACCGGCCCATGCGGCCCGTGCACCGAGATTTTCTACGATCACGGCGACCACATCTGGGGCGGCCCTCCGGGCAGCGCGGAAGAAGACGGCGATCGTTACATTGAGATCTGGAACATCGTCTTCATGCAGTTCAACCGTCAGTCCGACGGCACCATGTTGCCGCTGCCGAAGCCTTCGGTAGATACCGGCATGGGCCTGGAGCGTATCGCCGCGGTGTTGCAACACGTGAACTCCAACTATGAAATCGACCTGTTCCGCACGCTGATCGCCGCCGTGGCGAAAGTGACCGGCGCTACCGATCTGGACAACAAATCCCTGCGCGTTATCGCCGACCATATCCGCTCCTGCGCCTTCCTGGTGTCGGACGGCGTGATCCCGTCGAACGAAAACCGCGGCTATGTGCTGCGCCGCATCATTCGGCGCGCTATCCGCCACGGCAACATGCTGGGCGCGAAAGACACCTTCTTCTACAAGCTGGTGGCGCCGTTGATCGAAGTGATGGGCCCGGCGGCCGACGAACTGAAGCGCCAGCAGTCGCTGGTGGAGCAGGTGCTGAAAACCGAAGAAGAGCAGTTTGCCCGTACGCTGGAACGCGGTCTGGCGCTGCTGGACGAAGAGCTGACCAAGCTGCAGGGGGATACCCTGGACGGCGAAACCGCCTTCCGCCTGTACGACACCTTCGGCTTCCCGGTCGATCTGACCGCCGACGTGTGCCGCGAGCGCGGCCTGAAGGTCGACGAAGCCGGCTTCGAGCAGGCGATGGAAGCGCAGCGCCGCCGTGCGCGTGAGTCCAGCGGCTTTGGCGCAGACTACAACAGCATGATCCGCGTGGACGGCAGCAGCCAGTTTAGCGGCTACGATCATGAAGAGCAGCAGGCGACGGTGATCGCGCTGTTCCGCGACGGCCAGCCGGTGGAGCAGATCAACGCCGGCGAAGAGGCGGTGGTGGTGCTGGACGAGACGCCATTCTATGGCGAATCCGGCGGCCAGGTGGGCGATAAGGGCGTGCTGAAAGCCGCCGGCGCTGACTTTGTGGTGAGCGACACCCAGAAATACGGCCAGGCTATCGGCCACCAGGGTAAGCTGTCGCAGGGCTCGCTGAAGGTGAAAGATCGCGTCGATGCGCAGATCGATACCGCGCGCCGCAACCGCATTCGCCTGAACCACTCGGCGACCCACTTGCTGCACGCCGCGCTGCGCCAGACGCTGGGCGACCACGTGGCGCAAAAAGGCTCGCTGGTTAACGACAAGTATCTGCGTTTCGATTTCTCGCACTTCGAGGCGATGAAGCCGGAACAAATTCGCGCGGTAGAAGACCTGGTGAACCGGCAGGTGCGTCGCAACCTGCCGGTGCAAACCGAGGAAATGGCGCTGGATGACGCCAAAGAGAAAGGCGCAATGGCGTTGTTCGGCGAGAAGTACGACGACAACGTGCGCGTGCTGACCATGGGCGATTTTTCCACCGAGCTGTGCGGCGGCACCCATGCCGGCCGCACCGGGGATATCGGCCTGTTCCGCATCTTGACCGAATCCGGTACGGCGGCGGGCATTCGCCGTATCGAAGCGGTGACCGGTGAAGGCGCCATCGCCACGCTGCATCAGCAAAACGATCTGTTACAGGACGTTGCGCAGCTGGTAAAAGGCGACAGCAGCAACCTGACCGACAAAGTGCGCGCGGTGCTGGATCGCACCCGCGTGCTGGAGAAAGAGCTGCAGCAGCTGAAAGATCAACAGGCGGCGCAGGAAAGCGCGTCCTTGTCCAGCCAGGCTAAAGTGGTTAACGGCGTGAAGCTGTTGGTCAGCCAGCTGGATAACGTTGAGGCGAAAATGCTGCGCACCATGGTAGATGACCTGAAAAATCAGCTGGGTTCGGCCATTATCGTGCTGGCGACCACCGCTGATGATAAGGTTAGCCTGATTGCCGGCGTGACCAAGGATCTGACTGACCGGGTGAAAGCCGGTGAGCTGATCGGCAGCGTAGCGCAGCAGGTGGGCGGCAAGGGCGGTGGGCGCCCTGATATGGCGCAGGCGGGGGGAACGGATGTCAGCGCCCTGCCAGCGGCGTTGAACAGCGTAGAAGCCTGGGTGGCCTCGAAGCTGTGAATATAAATAAATAGCACGCGTAAACGCCATAACTCTTTGTTGATTATGGCGTTTTCATACTGTGCTAACACAATGTAGTTACAATTGCGGGAACAAAGTTTTTCAGGTCGGCTAAACTTATCATTATCTGAGGTGAGACCAAGTCTGCTTACACTTATTGTGGCTTACACGGCTTACGTTTTCACAACATATGATGGATAATGACGGGGAAACTGAGAGACCCGACTCTTTTAATCTTTCAAGGAGCAAAGAATGTTAATTCTGACTCGTCGAGTTGGTGAAACCCTCATGATTGGCGATGAGGTCACGGTCACAGTGCTAGGGGTGAAAGGCAACCAGGTGCGTATTGGTGTGAATGCCCCCAAAGAGGTGTCGGTGCACCGCGAAGAAATCTATCAACGCATTCAGGCAGAGAAGTCTCAACAGACGACTTACTGATTTCGAAGCAGCGTCTCGTTGCTTGGCGAGACGCTACTGCGCTTTTTTGCGCCCATCCCGCCGCTTTCCCGCTTTTCTTCCCATTATTTTTTCCCCTTTGTTTTGCGCTTTGCTTGCGGTACCCCTGCGGTTGCCTGTTGATAAAACACCCTTTTTGCCGTGAAATCGCTCATGTTGGGTGTGAATTGTGCAAACACGCATGAGTTGGGAAAAATTGTTTGACTTACAAGTCGGAGAAAGTAATATGTGCGCCACGCAGTGCCGATGAGCTTATCTAAAGCGAGTTAGGCACAATTCGAAAGAAGCGTATGGTGAGGTGGCCGAGAGGCTGAAGGCGCTCCCCTGCTAAGGGAGTATGCGGTCAAAAGCTGCATCCGGGGTTCGAATCCCCGCCTCACCGCCATTTGCATCCATAGCTCAGCTGGATAGAGTACTCGGCTACGAACCGAGCGGTCGGAGGTTCGAATCCTCCTGGATGCACCATATTTTGCAGTATGGTGGGGTAGCAACAACGTACCATACGGTATCAAAAAAGAATTCCTGTGCATCCATAGCTCAGCTGGATAGAGTACTCGGCTACGAACCGAGCGGTCGGAGGTTCGAATCCTCCTGGATGCACCATTCTTAAAACGCGTTTATCAGCAAGTTTCGGCTTACAGATAAATGCGAGCTGAAAGATAGCTCAAAGGAGGACAACGTTGCTTCGGCAACGGCCCGAAGGGCGAAGCGGTTACGCTGAGTAATCCTCCTGGATGCACCATTCTTTCAAGTGATGTTTCATGGAATGAAACTGTTCGCTGTAACAAATAGACTGCATCCATAGCTCAGCTGGATAGAGTACTCGGCTACGAACCGAGCGGTCGGAGGTTCGAATCCTCCTGGATGCACCATCTAAGAAAAACCCGCTTCGGCGGGTTTTTCGCTTTTCCGACCGCGAGGAGAGCGGTAGGAGGTTCGAGCCGAGCGTAGCGAGACAACGTTGCGTCAGCAACGGCCCGCAGGGAGAGGCGCAGCCGAATCATCCTCCTGGATGCACCATCTAAGAAAAACCCGCTTCGGCGGGTTTTTCGCTTTTCGGTTCCCGCCACCGCCTATTCTTCCCCCGCGAAGCGCAGCACATTCCGCCATTACGCAGTCAGCGACAACCCTGCGGCTTTACGCTAAAGTAGTTTTCTTTCCTCACGATCATGGAGTAACGATGTACGACCGCTATCAGGGTCTTATTTTCGACATGGACGGCACCATCCTGGACACCGAACCCACGCACCGCAAAGCGTGGCATGAGGTGCTGTCTCGTTACGGTATGACGTTTGATGAGGCGGCGATGGTGGCGCTGAGCGGCTCCCCAACCTGGCGCATCGCTCAGGCGATTATCGCCAGCCATGAGGCCGATCTCGATCCCCATCACCTGGCCGCAGAAAAAACGCGCGCGGTGGAGGCGATGCTGCTGGACAGCGTGCGTCCATTGCCGTTGATCGAGGTGGTCAAAGCCTATCACGGCCGCCGCCCAATGGCGGTCGGCACCGGCAGCGAGCACCGCATGGCGGAAACGCTGCTGCGCCATCTGGGCCTGCTTCACTGTTTCGATGCGATCGTCGGCGCCGACGACGTTCAGCGCCATAAGCCTGAACCTGACACCTTCCTGCGCTGCGCTGAATTGATCGGCGTGCCGCCGGAAAAATGCGTGGTGTTTGAAGACGCCGACTTCGGCATTCAGGCGGCGAAAAGCGCCAATATGGCCGTGGTAGACGTTCGTACGCTGTGAGTAGTACGCTAGCCGTACTGTCGTTATTCGGCAGCAGCTTCCTCAGTGCGACGCTGCTGCCGGGAAATTCAGAAGTTGTTTTGGTCGCTTTGCTGGCCAACAGCCGCGTCTCACCGGAAGTGTTGGTGCTGGCCGCGACGTTGGGCAACACTCTCGGCGGATTGACCAATGTCATTATCGGGCGCCTGTTACCGGCGTTGAAACCGCAGCGGGGGCTGGAAACGGCGCTCGGGTGGCTGCAACGCTTTGGCCCGGCTGCGCTGTTGCTCAGCTGGGTACCGGTAGTGGGCGATTTGTTGTGCGTGTTGGCAGGTTGGTTGCGCATGCCATGGGGCTCTGTCGCGCTGTTTCTGTGTATCGGAAAGGCGCTGCGTTACATCGTTTTGGCTATGATAACGGTACAGGGTATCGCCTGGTGGCATTAACCAAGTGAATATAACTCAATATTCTCTCGGGTGCGGATTCAGTATGCTTACGAGTTATTGTTTTTAGAAGCGGGAGGTCAATTTGATCCCGGACGTATCACAGGCGCTTTCTTGGTTGGAAGCCCACCCCCAGGCATTAAAAGGCATCCGTCGCGGCATCGAGCGCGAAACGCTGCGAGTGACCCCAGACGGCACGCTGGCGACAACCGGACATCCGGAAAAATTGGGGGCGGCATTAACGCACCATTGGATCACCACAGACTTTGCCGAAGCGCTGTTAGAGTTCATTACGCCGGTTGACGACAACCTCGATCACCTGCTGACGTTCCTGCGCGATATCCACCGTTATGTGGCGCGCAATTTGGGTGATGAGCGCATGTGGCCGCTCAGCATGCCGTGTTTTATCGAGGCCGAGCAGGACATCGAGCTGGCGCAGTTCGGCGCGTCGAATATCGGCCGCATGAAAACGCTGTATCGCGAAGGCTTGAAGAACCGCTATGGCGCGCTGATGCAGACCATTTCCGGCGTGCATTACAACTTCTCGCTGCCGCTGGAATTCTGGCAGGCGTGGGCGGGCGTGAAAGACGCTGAGAGCGGCAAAGAACAGATCTCCGCGGGCTATTTCCGCCTGATCCGCAACTATTACCGCTTTGGCTGGGTGATCCCCTATCTGTTCGGCGCTTCGCCGGCGATCTGTTCTTCGTTCCTGAAAGGGCGCGAGACCGATTTGCCGTTCGAACGCACCGAGCAGGGCATGTGTTACCTGCCGTACGCCACCTCGCTGCGCCTGAGCGATCTCGGCTATACCAACAAGTCGCAGAGCAACCTGGGCATCACCTTCAACGATCTGCACAGCTATGTGGCGGGTCTGAAGCGGGCGATAGTGACGCCTTCCGAAGAGTTCGCCAGGCTGGGCGTGAAGGATGGCGATCGTTACCTGCAGCTGAACAGCAACGTGCTGCAGATTGAAAACGAGCTGTATGCGCCGATCCGGCCGAAGCGCGTGACCGAAAGCGGCGAGACGCCGTCAGATGCGCTGCTGCGCGGCGGCATCGAGTATATCGAAGTTCGCTCGCTGGACATCAACCCATTCTCGCCAATCGGCGTGGATGCGGTGCAGGCGCGCTTCCTGGACCTGTTCCTGGTGTGGTGCGTGTTGGCGGATGCGCCGGAGATGAACAGCGATGAACTGCTGTGCACGCGGAAAAACTGGAATCGGGTGATCCTGGAAGGACGCAAACCGGGCCAGACCATCGGCATCGGCTGCGACGACAGCCGCGAGCCGCTGGAGAAAGTGGGCAAGGCGCTGTTTGACGACCTGCGCCGCGTGGCGGAAGTGTTGGATGGCGAGGCGGGCAACCGTCAATACCAGCAGGTTTGCGATGAGCTGGTCGCCGCGTTTGACGATCCGGAGCTGACCTTCTCGGCGCGCATTCTGCGGGCAATGAAGGAAGAGGGCACCGGCAGAGTCGGCCTGGCGTTGGCGGAGCAGTATCGCAAGATGCTGATCGAAGAGCCGCTGGAAATTCTGGATGAAGCCGCGTTGGCCAAGGAGCAGGAAGCCTCATGGCAGCGCCAGCGCAACATAGAAGCGGCGGATACGCTAAGCTTTGAAGAGTTCCTGAAACAAAACGGCGGGAGCTGAATAAAGAAAAGGCCACATCAATGTGGCCAAATATGCATCTCTGATGACAGGGATGATGATAACAAATGCGCGTCTTTCACATACTCAGACTCGCTGGGTTGGAAAAGGTTTCCTGGTTAGATAAAAAAGTTTCGAAATAAATACCCTTTTACGAGGAGGTAACGAAATGCCACTGCTGGATAGCTTTACCGTAGACCATACCCGCATGGCAGCCCCGGCTGTCCGCGTCGCGAAAACCATGAAAACTCCTCATGGCGATACCATCACCGTGTTCGATCTGCGCTTCTGCCGGCCGAACCTGGAAGTGATGCCTGAGCGCGGCATTCATACGCTGGAACACCTGTTTGCCGGCTTTATGCGTGACCACCTGAATGGTCAGGGCGTTGAGATTATCGATATCTCCCCGATGGGCTGCCGCACCGGCTTCTATATGAGCCTGATCGGCGTGCCGGAAGAGCAGCGCGTGGCCGATGCCTGGAAAGCGGCGATGGGCGACGTATTGAAGGTGACCGACCAGCGCAAAATTCCTGAGCTGAATGAATTCCAGTGCGGCACTTACCATATGCACTCGCTGGAAGAGGCGCAGGAAATCGCCAAGCACATCCTCGATCACGACGTGGTGGTGAACCACAACGAAGAGCTGGCGCTGCCGAAAGAAAAACTGCAGGAACTGCACATCTAGTCCGGCGCCGTAACGCAGCGATAAAAAAAGACGCGAACATCGCGTCTTTTTTCTTTCCGGTGACCCGTCCTAAATAGCGTTGACACATTTTACTCACACACTGAGGAAAATGTGATGAACCAGTATGTTAAACGCACGCAACGCGATTACTCTCTATCCTTTAAATTGGCCGTCGTCGAACAGGTCGAAAAAGGCGAGATGACTTACCGCCAGGCACAAGACCGCTACGGTATCCAGGGCAGTCATACCGTCATGAACTGGCTGCGTAAATATGGCCAACTCGACTGGCGCTCTTCCCCTTCTACCAGACTGTGCGGAGACAATATGCCTAAGTTACCTCTGACTCCCGAACAACGAATCAAAGAACTCGAACAGCAACTGGCTGAATCCGAAGTCAAAGCCCAGTTCTTTGAAGCGGTCGTGAAAGTGATGAATACCGAGTTCGGGGCCTCCCTGACAAAAAAGCAGTTGGCTGCCTTATCGCGCAAACACAAGCGCCACGACTCACAGTAGCGCGCGCCTGCCGGTTGATGGGTATCAGCCGACAGGCGTGGTATCAGTCTTTGCAACGTGAACGAGGGAGAGAGGAGCAAGCCCATCATATCGTGGAGCAGGTGACCGCCATCCGCTTACACCAGCCCCGACTGGGAACACGTAAGCTGCACCACTTGCTGCGACAACAGCCGCAAGCCCCCATGCATGTGGGGCGAGACCGCCTGTTCCGGATACTGCGCTGCGCCCGTTTACTGGTGATGCCTAAACGGGCGTATCACAAGACAACGAACAGCCATCATCGTTTTTACCGTCATCCCAACTTGTTGAAAGCGGGAGAAAATCAGGTGATAGCCAGCCGCCCGGAACAGGTGTGGGTAGCGGATATTACTTATCTTCCCCTGCGGACAGGGACGGCGTACGTGAGTCTGGTAACGGATGCGTGGTCGAGAAAAATCGTGGGTTATCATGTCCATGACAGCCTGCATGCCCGGCACGTCGCTGGCGCGTTCAAAATGGCGCTGGCCGGCAGGCGCACCGCAGCTCCGCTGGTGCATCACTCAGACCGGGGTATCCAGTACTGCTCACAGGAATATCAGTCGTTACATCAACGACATGGCGTTATCTGTTCGATGACGGACGGGTATGACTGTTACCAGAATGCGCTGGCGGAACGAGTAAACGGGATACTGAAAATGGAATACCTGCTCAACAGACCGAAAGATATCGGACAGGCAAGGAAAATGGTCAGGCAGTCTGTGGAAATCTACAACACGCGGCGACCGCATCTGTCGCTACAATACAAAACGCCCGATGAAGTTCATCGGGCGTTATAAGGCTGAAAAGTGTCAACCTATATCAGGACTAGTCACGGCTGCCGGTCAGTGGCTTTCTACGCTGGACTGCAGCGACTTGATCGGCGTCACCCGCACCTGTTTGATCATATTGTCCTGCACGTCGAGGATCTCCACCTCGTAATGGCCGACGCGCACTCGGGTGCCGACCTGCGGGATCTCCTCCAGCTCCTCCAGCAACATGCCGTTGATGGTGCGCGCCTCGATGGCCGGCAGGGTCCAGTTGAACGCCTTGTTCAGTTCGCGCACGTTGGCGGTGCCGTCGATCAACACCGAACCGTCGCTCTGCGGGTTGACCTCTTCCGCCAGCGTCGGTGACATCGAGGTGGTGAAGTCGCCGACGATCTCTTCGAGGATGTCTTCCACCGTCACCAGCCCCTGAATATCGCCGTACTCGTCGACCACGATGCCGACCTTCTCCTTGTTGCGCTGGAACTTCACCAGCTGCACGTTGAGCGGCGTACCTTCCGGCACGAAATAGATTTCGTCGGCGGCGCGCAGCAGGTTCTCTTTGTTGAACTCTTTTTTCTCGGTCATCAGGCGGTAGGCCTCGCGCACCCGCAGCATGCCGATGGCGTCGTCCAGCGAGCTGCGGTACAGCACGATGCGGCCATGCGGCGAGTGGGTGAGCTGGCGCATGATCGATTTCCAGTCGTCGTTGACGTCGATGCCGACGATCTCGTTGCGCGGCACCATGATGTCGTCGACCGTCACCTTCTCCAGATCCAGCACCGAAATCAGCATGTCCTGATTGCGGCGTGAAATCTGCGACTGCGATTCCTTCACGATGGTGCGCAGCTCATCCTTGCTGACGGCGTCGCTGATGCGCACGTTGGTGCGGATGCCAAACAGCCGCAGCACCAGGCTGGTGATGCCGTTCAGCAGCCAGACCAGCGGGAACATCACCTTTTGCAGCGGCGCCAGCAGCATACTGCTCGGGAAGGCGATGCGTTCGGGGTACAGCGCGGCGAAGGTTTTAGGCAGCACCTCGGCGAACAGCAGCACGGCGAAGGTCAGCACGCCGGTGGCGATCGCCACGCCGAGATCGCCATATAGCCGCATGCCGACGATGGTCGCCAGCGCGGAAGCGAGAATATTCACCAGGTTGTTGCCGATCAGCACCAGGCCGATCAGGCGGTCCGGCTTCTGCAGCAGCTTTTCCACCCGGCGGGCAGAGCGGTTGCCCTGCTTGGACAAGTGGCGCAGCCGATAACGGTTGAGCGTCATCATGCCGGTTTCGGAGGCAGAGAAGTATGCGGAAACCACAATCATCACCACCAGGATAACGATCAGGGTCCCTGTCGACACGTGCTCCAACGCGGTATTCCTTATATGAGGGAAAAGATAGCCTGAGGCGGCTTAGCGCACCATCACCTGCTGAATCAGACGGCTGCCGAAGTAGGCGAGCGTCAGCAGGAAGGCACCCACCAAGCTGAACCAGACAACGCGGCGACCGCGCCAGCCTTCATGATAATGGCCCCACAGCAACACGATATACACGAACCACGCCATGATCGACAGCACGGCTTTGTGCACGTTCTCTTTGCTGAACAGGTTATCCATATACAGCAGACCGGTGCACAGGGTGAGCGTCAGCAGCACCACGCCGATCTGGGTGATGTGAAACATTTTGCGCTCGATGCTCATCAGCGGCGGCATATCGGCGCTGAAGGTGAGCCTTTTGTTTTTCAACAGGTAATCCAGCCAGGCCAGCTGCAGCGCATACAGCGCGGCGATAATCAGCGTGGCGTAGGAGAACAGCGCCAGGCCGATATGCACCATCAGCTCCGGGCTGGCCTCCAGGTGGGTGATGAACTCACCGGGCATGAAGCTGGCGAACGCCAGGTTGATCATCGCGAAGCTGTAGACGATCGGCAGCAGGAACCAGCCGCGATCGCGGGAAGCGACGAAGGTCATTACCGAGCAGATAATCAGGCTGACGATCGAGCCGATATTCAGCAGGCTGAGGTTCTGCCCGGCGCTGACGTCAAAGATGCGCTGCTGCAGCGCGATGGCGTGGCAGATCAGCGCCACCACCGCCGAGACGAGGGCAAGCCGACGGTATGCGCTGTTCTTCCGCAACAAGCTGGGAATGATCAGTCCAAGGCTGAGCAGGTAGGCCATCAAAGCGACAATGGAGAAAACTGGCATAGCGTTTAATTTTGCTTCGGCGTGGTTAATTGGATGGTCAGTATAGCGTTGTGCGCGCCCCACTCCAACCGATCTCCAACGCTGAGGCAGAGATCCGCGCCGCTTCGTGTTATAATCGCCGCAATTGTGTCGCCAGTGCGGCCTGTCATTACACGTTGAGCATGAGACGATGTTTGAAAATTTAACCGATCGATTGTCGCGCACCCTGCGCAATATCAGCGGCCGTGGGCGGCTGACCGAAGAGAATATCAAGGAAACCCTGCGTGAAGTGCGCATGGCGTTGCTGGAAGCGGACGTTGCGCTGCCGGTGGTTCGCGACTTCATCAACCGCGTCAAAGAAAGCGCGGTTGGCCATGAAGTCAACAAGAGCCTGACGCCGGGGCAGGAATTCGTCAAAATCGTCAAGAGCGAGCTGATTGCCGCGATGGGCGAAGTGAACACCGAGCTGAACCTGGCGGCCCAGCCGCCGGCGGTGGTGCTGATGGCGGGCCTGCAGGGCGCCGGTAAAACCACCAGCGTGGCGAAGCTCGGCAAGTTCCTGAAAGAAAAACAGAAGAAAAAAGTGTTGGTGGTGTCGGCGGACGTTTACCGCCCGGCGGCGATCCGCCAGCTGGAGACGCTGGCGGAAGGCGTCGGCATCGATTTCTTCCCGTCTGACGTCAAAGAAAAGCCGATCGACATCGTCAACCGCGCGCTGCAGCAGGCCAGGCTGAAGTTCTACGACGTGCTGATCGTCGATACCGCCGGCCGCCTGCACGTTGACGAAGCGATGATGGACGAGATCAAGCAGGTGCACGCGGCGATCAAGCCGGTGGAAACCCTGTTTGTGGTCGACGCCATGACCGGCCAGGACGCCGCCAATACCGCAAAAGCCTTTAACGAAGCGCTGCCGCTGACCGGCGTGGTGCTGACCAAGGTCGACGGCGACGCGCGCGGCGGCGCCGCGCTGTCCATCCGCCACATCACCGGCAAGCCGATCAAGTTCCTCGGCGTGGGAGAGAAGACCGACGCGCTGGAGCCGTTCCACCCGGACCGCGTGGCATCGCGCATCCTGGGCATGGGCGACGTGCTGTCGCTGATTGAAGATATCGAAAGCAAAGTCGACCGCGAGCAGGCGGAGAAACTGGCCAACAAGCTGAAGAAGGGCGACGGTTTCGACCTGACCGACTTCCTCGAGCAGCTGAAGCAGATGCGCAACATGGGCGGCATGGCCAGCATGTTGAGCAAGCTGCCCGGCGCGGGCCAACTGCCTGACAACGTGAAGTCGCAGATGGACGATAAGGTACTGGTGCGCATGGAGGCCATCATCAACTCGATGACGCTGAAAGAGCGCGCCAAGCCGGAAATCATCAAGGGGTCGCGCAAGCGCCGCATCGCGATGGGTTCCGGCATGCAGGTGCAGGACGTCAACCGCTTGCTGAAGCAGTTTGACGAAATGCAACGCATGATGAAGAAGATGAAAAAAGGCGGTATGGCGAAGATGATGCGCGGCATGAAGGGTATGATGCCGCCGGGCTTCCCGGGCCGCTGACAGGCGCACGCACCCTGAGTGCGAGCGCGTTCAGCATTTGCCGTTCGCGGTGAAAACCGCCCGAAATTTGACTGGCTGCAAAAGTTGTCCGTCGCGATCTACGCTTTAGATTGCTTTTTGCGCCAAAATGAGTAAAATTTTCGGGCTTTTTATATTGCAACCGGGCCCCGTCCCTCAATGGGGCCCGGCTGTTTTATTAACTAAAGAGGATGTTATGGTAACAATTCGTTTGGCACGTGGCGGCGCTAAAAAGCGTCCGTTCTATCAAGTAGTAGTGACCGACAGCCGCAACGCTCGTGATGGTCGTTTCATCGAGCGCGTAGGCTTCTTCAACCCGATCGCATCTGGTCAGGCTGAAGCACTGCGTCTGGACCTGGACCGCATCGAACATTGGGTCGGTCTGGGTGCAACCGTTTCTGATCGCGTTCACGCGCTGATCAAAGACGCCAAGAAAGCAGCTTAATCTGTCGCGGTGGTGGCAATGAGCAAGCAACTCAAACCGGTAGCACCTAAGCAGCCGATCGTACTCGGTAAAATGGGGTCTACTTACGGCATTCGTGGTTGGCTCAGAGTGTTTTCATCCACCGAGAACGCCGAAAGCATTTTTGACTATCAGCCCTGGTTTATCCAGCAGGCGGGTCAGTGGCAGCTTGTCGAGTTGGAAGACTGGAAGCGCCACAGTCAGGATCTGATCATCAAGGTCAAAGGCATTGACGATCGGGACGCGGCGAATCTGCTGACTAATCGCGAGATTATGGTGGATTCTGAGCAACTTCCTCCGCTGGAGGGTGATGATTACTACTGGAAAGACCTTATGGGCTGCCAGGTAGTCACCACCACCGGCTACGAACTGGGTAAAGTCGTCGATATGATGGAAACCGGTTCGAACGATGTGATGGTTGTGAAAGCGAACCTGAAAGATGCGTTCGGCATGAAGGAGCGGTTGATTCCGTTTCTTCATGGGCAGGTTATCAAGAAAGTCGATCTCGCTGCTCGAGTTATCGAAGCAGATTGGGATCCTGGTTTTTGATCTCCGGATCAGACGGTCGAAGCAAGTGGAATAACAGTATGGGGATTGGCTTGTGTTCATTGGTATTGTAAGCCTGTTTCCCGAGATGTTCCGCGCAATCACCGATTACGGAGTGACGGGCCGGGCAGTAAAAAATGGCCTGCTGAGCGTGCAGTGTTGGAGTCCGCGTGACTTCACCTACGACCGGCATCGTACCGTGGACGATCGCCCATACGGCGGCGGCCCGGGAATGCTGATGATGGTGCAACCCTTGCGGGAAGCCATTCATGCAGCGAAAGCAGCGGCAGGCGAGGGAGCAAAGGTGATTTATCTGTCACCTCAGGGGCGCAAGCTGGATCAAACCGGCGTGTGCGAACTGGCGACCCATCAGAAGATGATTCTGGTGTGCGGTCGCTACGAAGGGATAGACGAGCGCGTGATCCAAACCGAAATTGACGAAGAATGGTCAATCGGCGATTACGTTCTCAGCGGCGGGGAACTGCCGGCGATGACCCTGATTGATTCAGTCGCCCGATTCATACCGGGTGTGCTGGGCCATCAGGCCTCAGCGGAAGAAGATTCTTTCGCCGACGGATTGCTGGACTGCCCGCACTATACCCGCCCCGAGGTGTTGGAAGGGATGGAGGTTCCGCCGGTTCTGCTGTCGGGCAACCATGCCGAGATACGTCGCTGGCGCTTAAAGCAGTCGCTGGGCCGTACCTGGCTTAGAAGACCTGAACTTCTAGAAAGCCTAGCTCTGACTGACGAGCAAGCGGTGTTGCTGGCTGAGTTCCAACGGGAACATCAGGCCAGGCAACAGGACTATGAAGGGAACGTCTGACATCAGACGAGACCGATATAATCAGTTTACCTAGGGTAAGAGACATATTATGAGCAACATTATTAAGCAACTCGAACAAGAGCAGATGAAGCAAGACGTACCTGCATTCCGTCCAGGTGATTCCCTGGAAGTTAAGGTATGGGTCGTTGAAGGCAGCAAAAAACGTCTGCAGGCATTCGAGGGCGTGGTTATCGCTATCCGTAACCGCGGTCTGCACTCTGCATTCACTGTTCGTAAGATTTCCAACGGCGAAGGTGTTGAGCGCGTATTCCAGACTCACTCCCCAGTAATCGACAGCATTACTGTTAAACGTCGTGGTGCCGTTCGTAAAGCCAAACTGTACTACCTGCGTGAGCGTACTGGTAAGGCTGCTCGTATCAAAGAGCGCCTGAACCGCGTAGGCTAACGCTGCATCCAAAAGTTAATAGCTATGAAGGGGTTGGCATTACGCCAACCCCTTTTTTTTATGCCCTGAAACCCAGAGGGCCATCTGGCGATGGGCATAAAAAAGCCCGCTGGCGCAGGCTCTTTTCGCTTACAGCGCCGCGGCGCGCTGCTTGCTTTTCTCCGGGTGCGGCTGCGCCGGAATGATGTCCCCCGGTTTGACTATCACCCGCGCGACGGACTCGTGCGTGGCGAAAGTGCAGCTGCAGTTAATGTTCTGGCATTGA
The DNA here is from genome assembly GCF_900187015.1 of Serratia ficaria. NCBI lineage: Bacteria > Pseudomonadati > Pseudomonadota > Gammaproteobacteria > Enterobacterales > Yersiniaceae > Serratia > Serratia ficaria. The sequence goes on from NZ_LT906479.1 coordinate 971,843, forward strand.
TGATAGCGTTCCTTGGTCGATTCGCTCAGGTAGCGGCTGGAGCGAGTATGGGCCACGTTACCGCAGAGTGGACAGTGCATCATAAAAACCCCCTTGAACAAAGTAAGTGAAAGTTGGCTTGGCATGGGCCGAAGTGAAACGCTGCGTTCATCGTCATGTGGCCTCGATGCCTTTCAGGCACAGTGCGCGTTCCGTTGCACGTCGTCGCTCCAGTCCCTTGTTGGTCTTGCCCTTGACATAAACCCAGCGTGGCAACTGGTCGCAGGCTTGCCGCCATTGATGTTGCCGAAGAAAGTAAACCAGCGTAGAGCCGCAGGCGGCTTTGACGCCGACGTTGAAGGCAAAGGCGATAATCGCATCATAGGTCTCCTGCGGGAGATCCGGCGGCAGGCAGGCGGCCATACCGCGCTCGGTGCGCCGAACGTCAGCCACTAAGTCCGCCGCGGCTCGATGTTCATTGATGATGGCACCCGGCACCACGCCGGCGGTATGGCCTATGCCCTGAGTCCATATGCCGGCGCTGCACTGATAGGGCGAAAGCTGGCATCCTTCCAGATCGGCGATCAGCCTGAGGCCGGCCTCTGAGGTTTTCAGCTCTGCGGCCTGCGGCAGCAGCATGGCTATCGCCAGCACGGCGGCGATGCTGCAGCGTTTAGCGATTGCACTCATCGTAGATCCTCCCCCGTGATGCCGCGTCGCGCTCGATGGCCTTCAATACCTGCAGGCTTTTGCGCCGGTAATACCAGTTCACCAGGAAGGTGCCGATACCTACCGCTGCGCCTACCAGAAAGGCGATATCCTGGGGTGAAAGCTTGCCCAGCCAGGCGAGAAACAACGCCATGGCATAGGTGATAAATGAGGTGATCTTCTCCATGGCTTATCCTCGCTCTTCTCTGCCCTGCGCCGGATCCTGGCGCGCGGCATCGATAAGGTACGGAGCTGCAGGTCCTGTGATATTTGAATTTTTCATGCTCCGATCCTGTGCAATAATTACTGTATATGCATACAGTATTAAGCTATTTGCTAAAGTCGTCAATAGCGCGATGAATATTTTTAGCAAATTGTACAATTGGTCGACTGGGGCATAAAAAAAGCCCATCTATGATGGGCTTACAGAAAAGGCGAGGAAGGGGGCCTACAGGCCGTAGACCAGCGTTACCGAGGTGGTGGTATCGGTGTTCTTTGGCGCCGAGGCCGGCGGTTTGCTGTTGTAGGTCACGGTGTAGGCCACGCGCAGCGAGAATTTATCGTTAATCGCCACGTTCAGGGCGCTTTCCGAGTTCAGCGTGGTTTCTTCGTTCGCCAGCGCGGAGACGCCCTGGATAAACTTGGTGTTGTCAGTCAGCTGATAGGAATAGTTGGCCGCGCCGTAGGCCAGCGCTTTGGTGGCGCGACCGCCGCCATGGTATTCGTCATGACGCACGCCGGGACCCAATTCCACCCGCAGATCGCTGAGCGGCCCGTTGAGGATCTGGCGACCGTAACCGCCGGTCAGCGTGGAGCGTGAATCGTAACCGTTGAAGCGATCGCTCAGCCAGCTGGCCTGGCCAAACAGATAGTTGCGGTCGGTCAGGTTGTAGCGGGTACGGCCGCCGGCCTGGTATTTTTCGGATGAGCGCACGTTGGAGGAGGTGGTGTTGTTGGCCGCCCCCCACAGGCTGTACGCCGCGTCGCTGTTGAACCAGGTCATGTTGGTGTTGGCCAGCAAGGTAGAGCTTTGCGAGTTGCCGGACTGGGCGTTGTAACCCGCTTGAACGTTGCCTTCAAACGGCTTCTTGGCGGTGGCCGGATCGTCCATCGCGGTGAAAAGCGTATTGTCGGCAAAGGCTGAAACACTGGTGATGGTCGTTAAGCAGCAAATATACAGCGGAATAGCGCGACGAGCGCGTAAAGAGAGCATTTTGGATCCAGTTGTTAGGGGTGGTTATAGGTGATGACGGTCACATTATATCGATTCGCCTCTGGGACAAAAATAGCCTCCATTAGCTTAAGTTTTTAATTTCATCACCTTACTTATTCACTTTTCTTCTACTTAATTAATCGCTTCCCGCGGCATATCATGCTGAGTGCCCTGAGTGTTATTCCGGACATTGCGGCCGGCTGGCATTCTCTGTGGGGAGGGCGGCGATGTAAAATTTATTGTACAATTTAGTTTACGGATTTGAGTGCGATTACCCGCAAGGATCAAAACGGCAAGGAGAGGGTGTCTTGGGCGGAGGTGAGGGTTTATTTTGTTTAATATCAATCAATTGATTTAATTTCTCCTCTGCATGAAACGAGGTTTTAGCCTGCGTAATCAAGAGGGTAATTTTTTATTTACGCATATCGGATTGAAAACTTTACATCGCATGGTAAGGTAGAGCCCTGAAACGCTCAATGTTCCATTTCAACGCATAACGGCAAACGACAGGAATAGCATCATGCAAAAAGACGCGCTCAATAACGTACACATCAGTGCCGAACAGGTTTTAATCACGCCGGAAGAGCTGAAGAACCAGTTCCCGCTCAGCGCCGACGATGAAAATGAAATCGCCTCCGCGCGCAAAACCATCGCCGATATTCTGCAGGGGCGCGATCACCGCCTGCTGGTGGTGTGCGGGCCCTGTTCCATCCACGATCCGGATGCGGCGCTGGATTACGCCCGTCATTTGAAAACCCTGGCGGCTGAATTGAGCGATCGGCTGTATATCGTTATGCGCGTCTATTTTGAAAAACCCAGAACCACTGTCGGCTGGAAAGGCTTGATCAACGATCCTTACATGGATGGTTCGTTTGACGTTGAGGCCGGTTTGCACATCGCGCGTCGCCTGCTGCTGGACCTGGTGGGCATGGGCCTGCCGTTGGCGACCGAAGCCCTGGATCCCAACAGCCCGCAATACCTCGGCGATCTGTTCAGCTGGTCGGCCATTGGCGCGCGCACCACTGAATCGCAGACGCACCGCGAGATGGCCTCGGGCCTGTCGATGCCGGTCGGTTTCAAAAACGGCACCGACGGCAGTCTGGGCACCGCCATCAACGCCATGCGCGCCGCCGCCATGCCGCACCGTTTCGTCGGTATCAACCAGGCGGGGCAGGTGTGCCTGTTGCAGACCCAGGGCAACCCGGACGGCCACGTGATCCTGCGCGGCGGCAAGACGCCAAACTACAGCGCTGAACACGTTGCGGCCTGCGAAAAACAGATGCTGGATGCGGGACTCCATCCGTCCTTGATGATAGATTGCAGCCATGGCAACTCGAATAAAGATTATCGCCGTCAGCCGGCGGTTGCCGAGTCCGTGGTTGAGCAGATCAAAGCGGGCAACCGTTCGATCACCGGCATCATGCTGGAAAGCCACCTGCATGAAGGCAACCAGTCTTCCGAGCAGCCGCGTGCGGACATGCGTTACGGCGTTTCCGTTACCGACGCCTGCATCAACTGGGAGAGCACGGAGACCCTGCTGCGCCATATGCATCAGGAACTCGGCGCTGCGCTGACGGCCCGCACTGGAGAGTAGTGAGTTATGGTGGCTGAACTGACCGCGTTGCGCGATCAAATCGACGAGGTAGACAAGGCGCTGCTGGATCTGCTGGCGAAACGCCTGCATCTGGTGGCGGAAGTGGGTGAGGTGAAAAGCCGCCACGGACTGCCGGTTTATGTGCCGGAGCGCGAGGCGGCGATGCTGGCCTCACGCCGTAAAGAGGCGGAAAACCTTGGCGTGCCGCCGGATCTGATCGAAGACGTGTTGCGCCGCGTGATGCGCGAGTCCTACGTCAGTGAGAACGACAAAGGCTTTAAAACCCTGAATCCTGAACTGCGCCCCATCGTCATTATCGGCGGCGACGGGCAAATGGGGCGGTTGTTCAACCGCCTGCTGACGCTGTCGGGCTATCAGGTCAGGGTATTGGATCGGGAAGACTGGCCGCAGGCGGAACGCTTGCTGGCGGATGCCGGCATGGTGATCGTCAGCGTGCCGATCCACGTGACCGAGCAGGTGATTAGCCGCCTGCCGCCGCTGCCGGACGACTGTATCCTGGTCGATCTGGCGTCGGTAAAAAACCGCCCGCTGAATGCGATGTTGGCGGCGCACGGCGGCCCGGTGGTCGGTTTGCACCCGATGTTCGGCCCGGACGTGGGCAGCGTGGCCAAGCAGGTGGTGGTCTATTGCGATGGGCGCCAGCCGGAAGCCTATCAGTGGCTGCTGGAGCAGCTGCAGGTTTGGGGCGCGCGCCTGCACCGCATCAGCGCGGTGGAGCACGACCAGAATATGGCCTTTATTCAGGCGCTGCGCCATTTCGCGACCTTTGCCTACGGCCTGCATCTGGCGGAGGAGAACGTTCAGCTGGAACAGCTGCTGGCGCTGTCTTCACCTATCTATCGACTGGAACTGGCGATGGTCGGCCGGCTATTTGCGCAGGATCCGCAGCTGTACGCCGACATCATCATGTCTTCCGAAGAAAATATCGCGCTGATCAAACGCTACTACCAGCGTTTCGGCGAAGCGATACAGCTGCTGGAGCACGGCGATAAACAGGCGTTTATCGAGAGCTTCCAGAAAGTGGAGCACTGGTTCGGCGACTACGCCCAGCGCTTCCTGGTGGAGAGCCGCACGCTGTTGCGGCAGGCCAACGACAGCCGGCAGTAAGACAACAGGGTTCGGCATGCCGAACCCTTATTCATGGCATTCAGGACGGGTTGACCGGTACCACGGTGTCGCTCGGGTAGCAGCCCAGCACCTTCAGCGAACGGGTGATCGGCGCCAAGTCCCGCAGCGCTTTTTGCATCGACTCAGAACGCAGGTTGGCCTGCACATCGATATAAAACATCTCTTCCCACGGATTGCCGTTGATTGGGCGCGACTCCAGCTTGGTCATGATGATGCCGTTGTCGCGCAGCACCAGCAGCGCTTCGACCAATGCGCCAGACTGCTGGCCGGTGGCCATGATCAGCGTGGTTTTGGCCGGGACCTGTTCGGAAACCTCAATCGCCTTGCGCGCCAGCACGATAAAGCGGGTGATGTTCTGCTGCTGATTGGCCAGGTTATGCTCCAGCACCTGCAGGCCGTACAGCGCGCCGCCGGCTTCGCTGCCCAGGGCCGCCACCTTCGGTGAATTCAGCTTGGCGATTTTCTCCATCGCGTCGGCGGTACTTTCGGTGTAGACGATTTTCCAATGCGGGAAACGGTTGATGAACTGACTGCATTGCTGGAAGGGTTGCGGGTGGCTGTAAACGGTTTCGATCTGCTCCAGGGTGCTGTCGCCGGCCACCAGTACGCAGTGGTCGATAGGGTTGGTCAGTTCGCCGACGATCGACAGGCTGGTGTGCTGCAGCAAATCGTAGACGTCGTTAATCGACCCCGAACTGGTGTTTTCGATCGGCAGGATAGCGTAATCCGCCTGGCCGGTTTCCACCTGGGCGAAGATATCCTGAAACTTCTGGCAGCCGCACTCAATCAGCTGATCGAAGTGGCGAGCGGCGTATTGGCGCGCCGCCAGGTGCGAATAGGAGCCTTTTGGCCCGAGGAAGGCGATGCGGGCCGAGTGTTGGCTGACGGGGTTTAACTGATGCTGCAACAACGCCTGTTGGGTCAGCACCGAGTCTTCGATGATCAGCTGGAACAGGCGGGTGACGTAGAAGCCGTCGAGATCGTAGGGTTTGGCGGCGGCGATCAGCGCATCCAGCAGGTCGCGTTCGCGCTCTTTATCGCGGATCGGCCGGTGAGAGTGCAGCTTGGTCTTGCCCACTTCCACCGCCAGCTCACGGCGCTCCGCCAGCAGGGCCAGCAGCTTCAGGTCCAGGGCGCTGATGCGCTCGCGCAGCACCAGTAACGGGTTGTCAGTCATAATCAGCTTCCGCCTTCTGTTCTTATACGTTGTAAAATAGCCATAAAAAAAGCCCCCTGTTTCCAGGAGGCTTTGCTGTTCGTCTTCGCATTCTTTATCACACGACGAAACGCCTCCCAATCAGGGGAAGGTAAAAAAGAATGCGAAGAAGAACGGTGTGCGTGTCATGTTTCATCCAGAGTCGGTGCGAACAGGTTTTAAAGTAACCGCTGGCCTTTGGCTCGTCAACAGAAAACCAGACAAAAAACGCGCCCTCAGGCGCGTTTGATGCGAAACAGCCGTTAAACGGTTATTCCTCTTCCGGCTCCACTTCCGGAACGATGTCTTTCACGCTGGCGGCGGCGCGGCGCGCTTCGCCCTTGTGCTGCACTTTGTTCAACTGACGCTCCAGCTTGGCGATCAGTTCGTTAACGGCGGTATACATGTCGTCATGTTTGGCGCTGGCGACCAGCGGGCCGTTAGGTGTGGTGATGGTGGCGTCGGCCACAAACCCTTTAGGTTCTTTGGATAAAACGATATGCGGGTTGATTAGCTGAGCCTGCCATTTATCCAGTTTGGTGAGACGGTCTTCGACGTGACTACGGATTGCGGGAGTGATATCCATTTGTTTGCTGGTAATGTTCAATGTCATATAACTTACCTCTCTGTCTTTCCGTCTTGGTGAATCCAGCATACCCCGCTTTTTGCTTAAATGCGTGATGAAAATCACGTTTTTTTGTCACTTTTTGCAAAGTTAGTTCAATCTGTGATTCAGCATCTGAATCGGTCATCTAGGGCTTGAGTCTTGTCGCCGGATGGCGCATTATCGATAGGATGACCGGCGTTGCAGTGTTGCTAACAACGTGTTTTTGCTTGTGTATTTGTCCAGTGCAACGCAGCGTCATCGCCAATGAAAACGGCAGCCTCGGCTGCCGTTTGGTTTTCCTGCCGTTGCCAGCCAGATTACTGCGGGTTGGCGGCGATCACTTTGGCCACTTTATCGGCCTGACCGCTCAACTGCAGCTGCTTGTAGGCGTTTTCCATCAGCGGCAGCGCGTCGCGCGTCGCCTTGGTATCCGGATATTCGCGCAACATCTGTTCGGCGCGATTAACGACCGCGACGTAAGCACCGCGTTTAGTGTAGTATTCCACCACCGAAAGCTCATACTTGGCCAGGCGGTCTTTCAGATACACCAGACGCTTGTTGGCGTCGGTTACGTACTGGCTGTTCGGATACTGCTGAATCAGCTGGCTGAAGTCGCGGAACGCAGCGCGGGCGTGCTGTGGATCGCGGTCTGAACGGTCGACCCCGAAGAAGCCCTGCAACGCACTGTCATCCAGCGCCATATCGGTCAGCCCACGCATGTACATCACGTAATCGATGTTCGGGTGCGTCGGGTTCAGACGCATGAAGCGATCGATAGAGGCCTGAGCCAGCGGTAAATCGGCAGATTTATAGTAGGCGTAAATCAGGTCCAGCTGGACCTGCTGAGAGTACGGCCCGAAAGGATAGCGGTTATCTAACGCTTCGAGTTGCGTAATCGCGCCCTTAAAGTTACCGTCCTGCAGTTTTTGCTGGGCAGTAGCATAGATTTCCGAAGGTGGGTTGTCGGGAACCGCATCCTTGGATGTGGAGCAACCTGCCAGCGCCAGGCTCAACGTGGCTGCCGCCACCAGATATTTCATACGCGTCATGACGTTTTGATTATCCTCAGGGTGTTATTCCGGGAGACTGTCCGTTAAGCTCCCGACAAAGACTAGGTACAATAGCACATTATATTAAACGGCATCGCCGTGAAAACCCAACGTTAACGAAGAAGCTGCATATGGCACAACAAGTACAACTCACCGCAACGGTGGCCGAATCTCAACTCGGACAACGTTTAGATCAGGCTTTGGCCGAATTGTTCCCTGATTATTCACGATCTCGCATAAAAGAGTGGATCCTGGACGATCGGGTGCAGGTCAATGGCAAAACGACAAACAAGCCGAAAGAGAAGGTGCTGGGGGGAGAGACGGTCGCCATTGATGCACAGATAGAAGAAGACGCCCGTTGGGAACCGCAAGACATTGAGCTGAATATCGTCTACGAAGACAGCGACATTCTGGTGATCAACAAGCCGCGCGGCCTGGTGGTTCACCCTGGCGCCGGCAACCCGGACGGCACGGTGCTGAACGCGCTGCTGCACCACTACCCGGAAATCGCCGATGTGCCGCGCGCCGGCATCGTGCACCGTCTGGACAAAGACACCACCGGTCTGATGGTGGTGGCGAAAACCGTACCGGCGCAAACCCGGCTGGTGGAAGCGCTGCAGGCGCGTGAAATCACGCGCGAATACGAAGCGGTGGCGATTGGCACCATGACCGCCGGCGGTACCGTCGACGAGCCTATTTCGCGCCATTCCACCAAGCGCACCCACATGGCGGTTCACCCGATGGGCAAACCGGCGGTGACTCACTACCGCATCATGGAACACTTCCGCGCCCATACCCGCCTGCGCCTGCGTTTGGAAACCGGCCGTACGCACCAGATCCGCGTGCATATGTCTTATATCAGCCATCCGCTGGTGGGCGACCCGCTGTACGGCGGCCGTCCGCGTCCGCCAAAAGGCGCCTCGGAAGCCTTTATCAACACGCTGCGCGGCTTCGACCGCCAGGCGCTGCACGCCACCATGCTGCGTTTATACCATCCGATCAGCGGCATCCAGATGGAGTGGCATGCGCCGCTGCCGCAGGATATGGTCGATCTGATCAACGCGCTGAAGGTCGATACCGAAGAGTTCAAAGATCAGATGGATTGGTAATGACGTCGCTCATTCTGCCCGACTGGCCGTTGCCTGCGGGCGTTAACGCCTGCAGCACCACCCGCGGCGGCGGCGTTAGCCTGCCGCCTTACGATTCGCTCAACCTCGGCACCCACGTGGGGGACGAGGCGCAGGCGGTGGCGCGCAACCGCGAGCGGCTGGTGGCCGGCGCAGGCCTGCCGCAGATGCCGGTCTGGCTGGAGCAGGTGCATGGCACCCGTGTACTGCGGCTGGAGGGGCAAACGCCCGTCGACCTGCGGGCGGACGCGGTATACAGCAATGTGCCGGGGCAGGTGTGCGCCGTGATGACGGCGGATTGTTTGCCGGTGCTGTTCTGTTCCGAAAACGGCGATGAGGTGGCTGCCGCGCACGCCGGTTGGCGTGGGCTGTGCCATGGCGTGCTGGAGCAAACTCTGGCGGCGTTCGCCGCTGAGCCCGGCAGTATCAGCGCCTGGCTGGGCCCGGCGATCGGTCCCCGGCAGTTTGAGGTCGGGCCGGAAGTGCGCGCCGCCTTTATCGAGGCGGACACCGCCGCCGCCGCCGCGTTTACCCCGCGCGGCGGCGATAAATTCCTGGCGGATATCTATTTATTGGCCCGCCAGCGGTTGCAGCGCGCCGGCGTTAACGCCGTTTACGGTGGCGACCGCTGTACGCTAAGCGAAACGAGTCATTTTTTCTCCTATCGACGCGATGGAATAACCGGACGTCTGGCAAGTTTAATCTGGCTGATATAACCTATTGAATTAGGACGATCCAACGACGCATGATTGCAGTACCGAAAATATAGAGTCGAGATAACCTTGAAAATTTGAGGGATGACCTCATTTAATCTCCAGTAGCAATTTCGACCCATCTTGGAGGTGTTATGCGTCTGGATCGTCTTACCAACAAATTCCAGCTTGCCCTCGCCGATGCCCAATCCCTAGCCCTTGGGCACGACAACCAGTTTATTGAACCGTTACATCTGATGAGCGCCCTGCTCAATCAGGAAGGGGGCACGGTTCGCCCACTGTTAACTTCCGCCGGTATCGACGCCGGGCGCGTGCGCACCGAAATCGAACAGGCATTGTCCCGTTTACCTCAGGTCGAGGGCACCGGTGGCGACGTTCAACCGTCCCACGAGCTGGTGCGCGTACTGAACCTGTGCGACAAGCTGGCGCAGAAACGCGCGGACAAATTCATTTCTTCCGAGCTGTTCGTCCTCGCGGTGCTTGAAGATCGCGGTTCGCTGACCGACCTGTTGAAAGCGGCCGGCGCGACAGCCGACAAGATCAGCAAAGCCATTGAACAAATGAGGGGCGGTGACAGCGTGGAAGATCAAGGGGCTGAAGATCAGCGTCAGGCATTGAAAAAGTACACTATCGATCTGACCGAGCGCGCCGAGCAGGGCAAACTCGATCCGGTTATCGGCCGTGACGAAGAAATCCGCCGCACCATTCAGGTGCTGCAACGTCGTACCAAAAACAACCCGGTGCTGATCGGCGAACCTGGCGTGGGTAAAACCGCCATCGTCGAAGGCCTGGCGCAGCGCATCATTAATGGCGAAGTGCCGGAAGGGCTGAAGCACAAGCGCGTATTGTCTCTGGATATGGGCGCGCTGATCGCCGGGGCCAAATATCGCGGTGAATTTGAAGAACGTCTGAAAGGCGTGCTGAGTGACCTGGCGAAACAGGAAGGCAGCGTGATCCTGTTCATCGACGAACTGCACACCATGGTTGGCGCGGGCAAGGCCGACGGCGCCATGGACGCCGGCAACATGCTGAAACCCGCGCTGGCGCGCGGGGAGCTGCACTGCGTCGGCGCCACCACGCTGGATGAATATCGCCAATATATAGAGAAGGATGCGGCGCTCGAACGTCGTTTCCAGAAAGTGTTTGTGGCGGAGCCGACCGTTGAAGACACCATCGCCATTCTGCGCGGCCTGAAAGAGCGCTATGAGCTGCACCACCATGTGCAGATCACCGATCCGGCCATCGTGGCGGCGGCGACCCTGTCGCACCGTTATATTTCCGATCGCCAACTGCCGGACAAGGCCATCGACCTGATCGATGAGGCGGCGTCGAGCATTCGCATGCAGATGGATTCCAAACCGGAATCGCTCGATCGCCTGGAACGCCGCATCATTCAGCTGAAGCTGGAACAGCAGGCGCTGAATAAAGAGTCTGATGACGCCAGCAAGAAACGTCTGGAAATGCTCAGCAGCGAGCTGGAGCAGAAAGAGCGCGAATACTCAGAGCTGGAAGAAGAGTGGAAAGCCGAAAAGGCCTCGCTCTCCGGCACTCAAAATATCAAGGCCGAACTCGAGCAGGCCAAGATAACTCTGGAGCAGGCCCGCCGTACCGGCGACCTGGGGCGGATGTCCGAGCTGCAATACGGCAAGATCCCCGAGCTGGAGAAACAGCTCGAAGCCGCTACCCAGGCCGAAGGCAAAACCATGAAGCTGCTGCGCAACCGGGTCACCGATGCGGAGATCGCCGAAGTGCTGGCGCGCGCCACCGGTATTCCGGTAGCCAGAATGCTGGAGGGCGAGCGCGATAAGCTGCTGCGCTTGGAGCAAGAGCTGCATTCGCGGGTCATTGGCCAGGATGAAGCGGTCAGTGCGGTATCCAATGCGATTCGCCGCAGCCGTGCCGGGCTGTCCGATCCTAACCGGCCGATCGGTTCGTTCCTGTTCCTCGGCCCGACGGGGGTGGGGAAAACCGAGCTTTGCAAGGCGTTGGCTTCGTTCCTGTTCGACAGCGACGACGCCATGGTGCGCATCGACATGTCCGAGTTTATGGAAAAACACTCGGTATCGCGGCTGGTGGGCGCCCCCCCAGGCTATGTCGGTTATGAAGAGGGCGGTTACCTGACCGAAGCGGTGCGCCGCAGACCTTATTCGGTGATCCTGCTGGATGAAGTGGAGAAGGCGCACCCGGACGTGTTCAACATTCTGCTGCAGGTATTGGATGACGGGCGCCTGACCGATGGCCAGGGCCGCACCGTCGACTTCCGCAATACCGTGGTGATCATGACCTCGAACCTGGGCTCCGATCTGATCCAGGAGCACTTCGGTCAGATGAACTACGCGCAGATGAAAGAATCCGTCATGGAAATGGTGAGCCATCACTTCCGTCCGGAATTCATCAACCGTATAGATGAAGTGGTGGTGTTCCACCCACTCGGCCAGAAACACATTGCCGAGATCGCCAAGATTCAGCTGGCGCGTCTGTATAAACGTCTGGAAGAGCGCGGTTACGAAGTCACCATGACCGAGCCGGCGCTGGAACTGTTGGGTAAAACCGGTTTCGACCCAGTCTATGGTGCGCGCCCGTTGAAACGCGCCATCCAGCAGGAGATCGAAAACCCGCTGGCGCAGGAAATCCTTTCCGGCAAGCTGGTCCCGGGGTTGCCGGTGACGCTGGACGTGGAAGGCGAGCACATCGTTGCCCGTCAGTAACGGCGATTAAGAGTAATAAAGATAAAAGGGAGCGGGCAACCGCTCCCTTTTCTTTATCTCTATTCTGTAGGCTTTACCGGGTTTGCTGCTCTAACCACGCCTAAAAGCCGTTTTTCTGGCTAATAAACATCCTAAAATGACGTCGTTGGCGATTATTTGAACGCTTGAAAAGTTTTTTGCATTTAGGGGTTGCGGCGTTCTGAGAACTCCCTATAATGCGCCTCCACTGACCGGGAACAACGACTCCTCTAACGAGAACCAGTCGCCCAGCCAGGAAGAAGCAAGCCGGTGAAAACGCCGTTTCTTAATAAGAAAAAAGCTTGACTCTTCAGCGGGAAAGCGTAATATGCACCTCCCGCGTTACCGAGAGTTATCTCTCAGTAGCCAACGCTCTTTAACAATTTATCAGACAATCTGTGTGGGCACTCCACAAGACGATATCCAGCATCTTCGGATGCGAAAAAATATCAAGTCTTGAAGAGTGACTAACTGAAGTAAAATTCATGCAGTAACCTTTGAGCATCGCTTCACGAGTTGAAGCAAATCAAGCTTTTAATTGAAGAGTTTGATCATGGCTCAGATTGAACGCTGGCGGCAGGCCTAACACATGCAAGTCGAGCGGTAGCACAGGAGAGCTTGCTCTCTGGGTGACGAGCGGCGGACGGGTGAGTAATGTCTGGGAAACTGCCTGATGGAGGGGGATAACTACTGGAAACGGTAGCTAATACCGCATAACGTCTACGGACCAAAGTGGGGGACCTTCGGGCCTCACGCCATCAGATGTGCCCAGATGGGATTAGCTAGTAGGTGGGGTAATGGCTCACCTAGGCGACGATCCCTAGCTGGTCTGAGAGGATGACCAGCCACACTGGAACTGAGACACGGTCCAGACTCCTACGGGAGGCAGCAGTGGGGAATATTGCACAATGGGCGCAAGCCTGATGCAGCCATGCCGCGTGTGTGAAGAAGGCCTTCGGGTTGTAAAGCACTTTCAGCGAGGAGGAAGGGCGATGTCTTAATACGGCAGCGCATTGACGTTACTCGCAGAAGAAGCACCGGCTAACTCCGTGCCAGCAGCCGCGGTAATACGGAGGGTGCAAGCGTTAATCGGAATTACTGGGCGTAAAGCGCACGCAGGCGGTTTGTTAAGTCAGATGTGAAATCCCCGCGCTTAACGTGGGAACTGCATTTGAAACTGGCAAGCTAGAGTCTCGTAGAGGGGGGTAGAATTCCAGGTGTAGCGGTGAAATGCGTAGAGATCTGGAGGAATACCGGTGGCGAAGGCGGCCCCCTGGACGAAGACTGACGCTCAGGTGCGAAAGCGTGGGGAGCAAACAGGATTAGATACCCTGGTAGTCCACGCTGTAAACGATGTCGATTTGGAGGTTGTGCCCTTGAGGCGTGGCTTCCGGAGCTAACGCGTTAAATCGACCGCCTGGGGAGTACGGCCGCAAGGTTAAAACTCAAATGAATTGACGGGGGCCCGCACAAGCGGTGGAGCATGTGGTTTAATTCGATGCAACGCGAAGAACCTTACCTACTCTTGACATCCAGAGAACTTTCCAGAGATGGATTGGTGCCTTCGGGAACTCTGAGACAGGTGCTGCATGGCTGTCGTCAGCTCGTGTTGTGAAATGTTGGGTTAAGTCCCGCAACGAGCGCAACCCTTATCCTTTGTTGCCAGCGATTCGGTCGGGAACTCAAAGGAGACTGCCGGTGATAAACCGGAGGAAGGTGGGGATGACGTCAAGTCATCATGGCCCTTACGAGTAGGGCTACACACGTGCTACAATGGCGTATACAAAGAGAAGCGAACTCGCGAGAGCAAGCGGACCTCATAAAGTACGTCGTAGTCCGGATTGGAGTCTGCAACTCGACTCCATGAAGTCGGAATCGCTAGTAATCGTAGATCAGAATGCTACGGTGAATACGTTCCCGGGCCTTGTACACACCGCCCGTCACACCATGGGAGTGGGTTGCAAAAGAAGTAGGTAGCTTAACCTTCGGGAGGGCGCTTACCACTTTGTGATTCATGACTGGGGTGAAGTCGTAACAAGGTAACCGTAGGGGAACCTGCGGTTGGATCACCTCCTTACCTAATGATATCGATTCGCGTGAAGTGCTCACACAGATTGTCTGATAGAAAGTAACGAGCAAAGCGCTACCTGTTGATGTAATGAGTCTCTGACTCATGCTGATACGAGAAACGGTTAAACCCTGGTTTAATCGGATTTTGTGTCCCCATCGTCTAGAGGCCTAGGACACTGCCCTTTCACGGCTGTAACAGGGGTTCGAATCCCCTTGGGGACGCCATTCCGATAATGAGTGAAAGACATTATCACCGGTCATGCGTGACCAAAAAATCTTAAAGATGACTCTTGCGAGTCGTGTTTAAGATATTGCTCTTTAACAATCTGGAACAAGCTGAAAATTGAAACATGACGGCTGAAACTTGTCCCTCCGTAGAAATATTGGGATGAGGAGTAACCTGTCATAGAGTCTCTCAAATGTTTGCAGCGCGAACGATGGAAACATCTTCGGGTTGTGAGGTTAAGTGACTAAGCGTACACGGTGGATGCCTAGGCAGTCAGAGGCGATGAAGGGCGTGCTAATCTGCGAAAAGCGTCGGTAAGGTGATATGAACCGTTATAACCGGCGATACCCGAATGGGGAAACCCAGTGCAATTCGTTGCACTATCGTTAAGTGAATACATAGCTTAACGAGGCGAACCGGGGGAACTGAAACATCTAAGTACCCCGAGGAAAAGAAATCAACCGAGATTCCCCCAGTAGCGGCGAGCGAACGGGGAACAGCCCAGAACCTGAATCAGTTCTTGTGTTAGTGGAAGCGTCTGGAAAGTCGCGCAGTAAAGGGTGATAGCCCCGTACACTAAAATGCATTAACTGTGAGTTCGATGAGTAGGGCGGGACACGTGACATCCTGTCTGAATATGGGGGGACCATCCTCCAAGGCTAAATACTCCTGACTGACCGATAGTGAACCAGTACCGTGAGGGAAAGGCGAAAAGAACCCCGGCGAGGGGAGTGAAATAGAACCTGAAACCGTGTACGTACAAGCAGTGGGAGCACCTTCGTGGTGTGACTGCGTACCTTTTGTATAATGGGTCAGCGACTTATATTTTGTAGCAAGGTTAACCGTATAGGGGAGCCGTAGGGAAACCGAGTCTTAACTGGGCGAATAGTTGCAAGGTATAGACCCGAAACCCGGTGATCTAGCCATGGGCAGGTTGAAGGTTGGGTAACACTAACTGGAGGACCGAACCGACTAATGTTGAAAAATTAGCGGATGACTTGTGGCTGGGGGTGAAAGGCCAATCAAACCGGGAGATAGCTGGTTCTCCCCGAAAGCTATTTAGGTAGCGCCTCGTGAACTCATCTTCGGGGGTAGAGCACTGTTTCGGCTAGGGGGCCATCCCGGCTTACCAAACCGATGCAAACTCCGAATACCGAAGAATGTTATCACGGGAGACACACGGCGGGTGCTAACGTCCGTCGTGAAGAGGGAAACAACCCAGACCGCCAGCTAAGGTCCCAAAGTCATGGTTAAGTGGGAAACGATGTGGGAAGGCATAGACAGCCAGGATGTTGGCTTAGAAGCAGCCATCATTTAAAGAAAGCGTAATAGCTCACTGGTCGAGTCGGCCTGCGCGGAAGATGTAACGGGGCTAAACCATGCACCGAAGCTGCGGCAGCGACGCTTAGGCGTTGTTGGGTAGGGGAGCGTTCTGTAAGCCGTTGAAGGTGGCCTGTGAGGGTTGCTGGAGGTATCAGAAGTGCGAATGCTGACATAAGTAACGATAAAGCGGGTGAAAAGCCCGCTCGCCGGAAGACCAAGGGTTCCTGTCCAACGTTAATCGGGGCAGGGTGAGTCGACCCCTAAGGCGAGGCTGAAAAGCGTAGTCGATGGGAAACAGGTTAATATTCCTGTACTCGGTGTTACTGCGAAGGGGGGACGGAGAAGGCTAGGCTAGCCGGGCGACGGTTGTCCCGGTTTAAGCGTGTAGGGGGGTGTTCCTGGTAAATCCGGAACGCTGTCAACCCTGAGGCGTGATGACGATGCACTACGGTGCAGAAGTAGTTGATGCCAAGCTTCCAGGAAAAGCCTCTAAGCATCAGGTAACACAGAATCGTACCCCAAACCGACACAGGTGGTCAGGTAGAGAATACCAAGGCGCTTGAGAGAACTCGGGTGAAGGAACTAGGCAAAATGGTGCCGTAACTTCGGGAGAAGGCACGCTGGCGCGTAGGTGAAGTCCCTTGCGGATGGAGCTGAAGCCAGTCGCAGATACCAGCTGGCTGCAACTGTTTAATAAAAACACAGCACTGTGCAAACACGAAAGTGGACGTATACGGTGTGACGCCTGCCCGGTGCTGGAAGGTTAATTGATGGGGTCAGCCGCAAGGCGAAGCTCTTGATCGAAGCCCCAGTAAACGGCGGCCGTAACTATAACGGTCCTAAGGTAGCGAAATTCCTTGTCGGGTAAGTTCCGACCTGCACGAATGGCGTAATGATGGCCAGGCTGTCTCCACCCGAGACTCAGTGAAATTGAACTCGCTGTGAAGATGCAGTGTACCCGCGGCAAGACGGAAAGACCCCGTGAACCTTTACTATAGCTTGACACTGAACATTGAGCCTTGATGTGTAGGATAGGTGGGAGGCTTTGAAGCGTGGACGCCAGTCTGCGTGGAGCCAACCTTGAAATACCACCCTTTAATGTTTGATGTTCTAACTCGGCCCCATAATCTGGGGTGAGGACAGTGTCTGGTGGGTAGTTTGACTGGGGCGGTCTCCTCCCAAAGAGTAACGGAGGAGCACGAAGGTTAGCTAATCACGGTCGGACATCGTGAGGTTAGTGCAAAGGCATAAGCTAGCTTGACTGCGAGAGTGACGGCTCGAGCAGGTACGAAAGTAGGTCTTAGTGATCCGGTGGTTCTGAATGGAAGGGCCATCGCTCAACGGATAAAAGGTACTCCGGGGATAACAGGCTGATACCGCCCAAGAGTTCATATCGACGGCGGTGTTTGGCACCTCGATGTCGGCTCATCACATCCTGGGGCTGAAGTAGGTCCCAAGGGTATGGCTGTTCGCCATTTAAAGTGGTACGCGAGCTGGGTTTAGAACGTCGTGAGACAGTTCGGTCCCTATCTGCCGTGGGCGTTGGAAGATTGAGAGGGGTTGCTCCTAGTACGAGAGGACCGGAGTGAACGCACCACTGGTGTTCGGGTTGTCATGCCAATGGCACTGCCCGGTAGCTAAGTGCGGAAAAGATAAGCGCTGAAAGCATCTAAGTGCGAAACTTGCCTCGAGATGAGTCTTCCCTGGGCCTTTAAGGCCCCTGAAGGAACGTTTAAGACTAAGACGTTGATAGGCTGGGTGTGTAAGTGCAGCGATGCATTGAGCTAACCAGTACTAATGATCCGTGAGGCTTAACCTTACAACACCGAAGGTGTTTTTAGAGAGACGAATAATTTTCAGCGAAGTTCTTAGATTGGTTCTGGTGGTTACGCGAGTAACGGCCGAGAATGAAACAGAATTTGCCTGGCGGCAATAGCGCGGTGGTCCCACCTGACCCCATGCCGAACTCAGAAGTGAAACGCCGTAGCGCCGATGGTAGTGTGGGGTCTCCCCATGCGAGAGTAGGACACTGCCAGGCATCAAATAAACGTTATCAGCCTGACACCTGGTAATGAGCGAAATCGCCGAGGCGGTTTTGCCGGCATCGAAAGGTGCGACGTAAAAGAATCGGTGGAGCGGTAGTTCAGTTGGTTAGAATACCTGCCTGTCACGCAGGGGGTCGCGGGTTCGAGCCCCGTCCGTTCCGCCACTTAATTGATAAGCCCTGAGTCTCTGACTCAGGGCTTTTTCATATGTAAAATTCAATGGTGTTGAATTTTTTTATATGTTTAATAACGCCTTTCATAAATCATTATCCAAAATTAACCGCAATAAACAGAATAATATACCCGGCATCATTATCTGTGCCGGGTAATATGGCCGGTTCTTGGTTAGCTGATATTCTGCCGCGCCAGTTCTAGCTGTATATCCTTATTCAAATTCGCCACCCAGCGGTTATAGTTCGAGTGGATTTTGCCGTTTTTGGCATCCATATTGCTGCTGCCGACATAATTAATTTGATAGCTATTTTGGTTGTAGGTGATCCGTATCTCGGCGGTGTGGCCACGCAACAGGATCTTGCCGTCGATCACCCCTTCGGCCGTTTGGTTCATGATCCAACCGCGGTTCAGGCCGGCATAGAGAATGGCCTGGCGCACCTGCTGTGAAGTATGGGCGCCGACCACGCTTTGACTGACGTTTTGCACCGGGGCGGTCCCGGCGCAGCCGCTGAGCGCCGCTGCGGCGATGACGCCGGCCAAAATAAACTTAACGGGTTTCATCCTCTTCTCCATGAGTAAAAGGTAATAAGAAATATATTAGCCTGAAGCCAGGTATCGCTCCCGGCCTCAGGCGGTCAAAGATACTCCTGTTGCGCTTTATCGACAAATATTGCTGCTTTTCAGCATGATAATTTTTATCCGATGGAAACGTCCTGCCCTCTGGATATAACCAAATTTAATCATTCGAGTGAATATTCCGAGCAAAAATAGGAATTTTGAGCATGCATTCTGCGGTTAAATATAATAAATTTACGCACGGAATTTTTTAGGTCGATAATGGCATCAATGGCGGGCGGCATGAATATACTCAGTTGGTGGGCGATGGCTCCCGATCGTGGAACGCGTGATGCGTGGCGCCAATGGGCTATAGAGACTGAAAACGCTGACCGGTCTCAGGGGGGGTTGCCTGCCTGCAG
Source organism: Serratia ficaria (assembly GCF_900187015.1). NCBI lineage: Bacteria > Pseudomonadati > Pseudomonadota > Gammaproteobacteria > Enterobacterales > Yersiniaceae > Serratia > Serratia ficaria. The sequence continues at coordinate 990,718 of NZ_LT906479.1, forward strand.
GCATATTCCAATGATGTCGCTGCGCCGTATGAGCGCAGGAACGCGCCTGGCGGTAGAGAGCGGTTTGCATTTGCTGGCGGAGCGGCCGGCGGATATGGCGATTTTTACCAGTCGTCACGGCGAGCTGGATCGCACGCACAAAATTCTGGGCCACCTTCAGCAGCAGCAGGCGCTGTCTCCCACCGATTTCGCCATGTCAGTCCATAATACGGCGGCGGGCTGGCTGACCATTATCGCCCAAAACACCTTGCCGACCACCTCAATCGCCGCCGGTGAAGACAGTTTCCAGCAGGGAATGATCGAGGCGCAGGCGGTGCTGGCCGGCGGTGCTGAACGGGTGTTGCTGGTCGACTTTGATGGCGTGCTGCCCGGGGCGTATCAGCCCTTTGCGCCGGAAAGTCGTTTTCCCTATGCCGTGGCGCTGTTGCTTGAAGGCGGGGACCAACTGCGTTGTCGCCCGGAGCCCGCCGAGCCGGCGCCGCTTGCTCAGCCGCAAAGCCTGTCGTTTTTACGCGGCTGGCTAAGCCGGGAAGCCTGCTTTCGGGTGCCGGGGCTGCGCCAGAGTTGGCGGTGGGAACGCGGATGAATGCGATGCCCCCGGCGCGCTCCTCCTGGTTCAACCGGGCCTGGCGGGTGGTCGCCACCGGTTTTTGTTTTGCGCTGTTCGGCATCGGCGGGCTGTTGTTGTCAGGCGTGTGGTTTACCCTGATGCGTCTGACGGTACGGGATCCGGCGCGCCGCAGCCAGCTCACGCAAAATTCCATTCGCCACAGCTTCCGCTTTTTCCTGGCGACGACGCGCTTTTTCGGCGTGCTGGATTACCGTTTCGACCATGCAGAACGTTTTAATCAGGATCGCGGCTGTCTGGTGATCGCCAATCATCCCAGCCTGTTGGACTATGTGCTGCTGGCATCGCGCATGCCGCGCTGCGATTGCATCGTCAAGGAGGCTCTGTTGAGCAACCCGTTTGTCAGTGGGGTGATCAAGGCGGCGGGCTATCTGGCCAACGCACAGTCGGATCGTTTGCTGGAGCAGTGTCAGCAGCGGCTGGCGGCCGGCGGCACCCTGCTGGTCTTTCCTGAAGGCACGCGCACCACGCCCGGCAAGCCGCTGTCTTTGCAACGGGGCGCGGCGAATATTGCGCTGCGAAGCCAGTGCGAGATCCGCGTGGTGCATATTCGCTGTCAGCCGCCCATGCTGACGAAGCAGGGCAAATGGTATAATATCCCGGCGATAAAACCGCAGTTTCAGATAACTGTTCAGGATAAGATCGACACCCGCGCATTCATCCATGCGGATGACGTTTCTCCCGCCCTTGCGGCAAGAAGATTAACCCAGCATTTAACTGACGCCTTACAGTCAGATCTTATAAATAATGAGAAATAGTGGAATGAATTTATTGAGCACCGAAATCAAGCAATTGATCATTGATACGCTCAATCTTGAAGGTATGACGCCGGAGGAGATTGACGCCGAAGCGCCGCTGTTTGGTGAAGGGTTGGGGCTGGACTCCATCGATGCGCTGGAGCTGGGCCTGGCATTAAAAAACCGTTATGGCGTGGTGCTGTCGGCCGAAAGCGAAGACATGCGCCAACACTTTTATTCCGTGGAAACGCTGGCGAAGTTTGTTTCGGCACAGCGTGGCAACTGAGGATCTTTCATGGATAAGCAAGAAATCTTCCAGCAGATTCAGGCGCTGTTGGTCAAACTGTTTGAACTGAACGCCGAAGACATCAAGCCGGACTCTCGCCTGTACGAAGAGTTGGAGCTCGACAGCATCGATGCGGTGGATCTGGTGGTGCATCTGCAGAAAGTGACCGGCAAGAAGATCAAGCCGGAAATGTTCAAATCGGTACGCACCGTGCAGGATGTGGTTGACGCTATCGATCAACTGCTGAAGTCCGAGAGCTAAGCCCGCCGGGTGAAGGTGGCGAAACCGGCTGTGCGCCTGCTGCAGGGGCTAACCTGGGCGGCGCTGGCGCTTTATCCGCTGGCGGTTTGGCTTGGCCTGACGCGCTGGGGAGAGGCCATCCTTGCGCCGTTGCTGGCCGTGGTGTTCACCCTGCGATTAGTCGCATTGCGAAGCCGGCTGCGTCAGCAGCTGTGGCTGGGCAAGGCGCTGGCATGGGTCGGCATTCTGCTGGCGTTCGCCAGCTGGGGATTGCAGCAAACCCACTGGCTGTTGTATTACCCGGTGCTGGTTAACCTCTTGCTGCTGGGGCTGTTCGCCTCCTCGCTGTATTCGCCGCCGACGGTGATCGAAAGACTGGCGCGGCTCACCGAGCCGCAGTTGGACGCCGCGGGCGTGGCTTATACCCGGCGGGTCACCCAGGTCTGGTGCGGATTCTTTACGATCAATGGCGCCGTCGCGCTGGCAACCTGCCTGTCGGGGGATATAGCGCTTTGGACGCTGTACAACGGCGGCATCAGCTATCTGCTGATCGGGGCATTAATGGGTATTGAATGGATAGTCAGGAAAAGGATCCGGCGCGGCTGAGTTTGCCGATGCGCCGTTGGCTAAGCGCAGACCGGGATGACGCCACGCTTGTCGCCTGGCGCGGTGAACGGGCATTGTCCCTCGGCCAGTTCCGGCGCGACGTCGCCGCCTTGGCGGCCAGATTGACTGCGCGGCCAGAAACCCGCTGGGCGCTGTGTTTTGACGATAGCTACCGCTTTGCCGTGGCGCTGCTGGCCGCGCTGTATGCCAAAAAGCTGCCGGTGATTTTCGGCCATCAGCGGGAAGCCATTCTCAAAGAACAGCGGCGGGATTTCGATGCGCTGCTGACCGATTTGCCGCTCGATCCCGGCGCGCCGGTCATGGCGGTGGAAGAGGATACCGAACGCGCGCGCGCATTGCCCGAGTGGCCCCGGGATCCTCAATTCATACTCTACACCTCGGGTTCTACCGGCCAGCCGCAGGCGGTGGTTAAATCTGTCGCCTGCATGGAAAGCGAAAGCGAACTGTTGGCCGCCCGCTGGCTCCCGGCTTTTCAGGGCGGCTGCGTCGCGGCTTCGGTTTCCCATCAGCACATGTACGGTTTGAGCTTTCGCCTGTTCCTGCCGTTGGCTTTCGGCCTGCCGTTCGACGCCCAACCGACCGAATATCACGAACAGCTGATTGCCCGCCGTCAGGGCCGTCGGCTGATTTTTATCAGCAGCCCGGCCTGGCTGAAACGGCTGGACAACCGATTGGCGTTTTCGGAATGTCTGCAGGTGTTTTCCGCCGGCGGTCCGCTATCCTTGGCTGAGGCGCAGCTGGCGCAACAGATGCTCGGCGTATTGCCGCTGGAAATCTACGGCACGACCGAAACCGGCATGCTGGCCTGGCGCATGCAGCGGCAGGCAGAGACCCCGTGGCAGCTGTTCGAGCCCATCGCGCTTAGCCGCGAGCCGGATGGCGGCGTCAGCGTGCGCTCCCCGCTGATTGGCGAAGCCGGGATGCGGCTGAGCGATATTATTGCGCTGGCCCCGGATGGCCGGCAATTTCAGCTGGAGGGGCGAGCCGATCGAATTATCAAGGTGGAAGAAAAGCGCCTGTCGCTGACGGAGATCGAACGCCGTTTGCAATCGCTGCCCGCGATCGCCGATGCCTCGGTACTGACCCTGCAGCAACATGGGCGTACCCTGCTGGCGGCGGTTATCGTACTGACCCCGCTGGGGCAGGCCCGCAGGCGGGCGCTCACCGAGGGGGAATTTACGCGTGAGCTGCGTCAGGCGTTGCGCGCCTGGCTGGAGCCGGTGGCGTTGCCGCGTCGCTGGCGCATCATTGCCGCCATGCCGCTTAATCCGCAGGGCAAACGCGCTTACGCTGAACTACGGGAACTGTTTTTATGATGCAACCTGAGGTGCTGCAACAGCAGCGGGACGACGCCACGCACGCCAGCCTGCAGCTGCGTTTACCCGCCGGGCTGCTGTGGTTTCGCGGCCATTTCCCCGGGCATCCGATCCTGCCGGGAGTCACCCAGATCAACTGGGCCATGCAGTATGCTCATCAGCTGTTGGGCATCGAGGCCGCCTTCAAGGGGGTCGAGGTGGTCAAGTTTCAGCAGCCGCTGCTGCCGGAACAGCAGGTGCGGCTGCTGCTGGAGTGGCAGCCCGAACGCGGCAAGCTGCTGTTCAGCTACCGCGTGGGCGGCGCCACCGCCAGCAGCGGGAAGATCGCGCTATGTCGGTGAACGAACGCTTTACCCCCTGCCTGGTTATTCCCTGTTTCAACCATGGGCAGACGATGGCCGCGGTGTTGGCTGCGCTGGCCGATTTCCAGCTGCCGTGCCTGGTGGTGGATGACGGCAGCGATGCCGCTACCGCCGCGCAGCTGCGGCGGCTGGCGGAGCGCCTGCCGTGGGTGACGCTGCTGCGGCTCGAGCATAATCAGGGCAAGGGCGCGGCGGTGATTGCCGGGCTGCGGCTGGCGCAACAGCAAGGGTTTACTCACGCGCTGCAGGTGGACGCCGACGGCCAGCACCAGCTGAGCGATATCCCGGCGATGATCGCCGAAGCGCGCCGCTATCCCGGGGCGCTGATTTCCGGTCGGCCGGTGTACGACAGCTCGGTGCCGAAGGCGCGGCTGTATGGCCGTTACGTCACGCACGTTTGGGTGTGGATCGAAACGCTGTCGCTGTCGCTGAAGGACAGCATGTGCGGTTTCCGCGTCTACCCGCTAGCGCCGACGCTGGCGCTGGCCGCGCGTCATCCGCTGGGCAAGCGCATGGATTTCGACACCGAAGTGATGGTGCGATTGTACTGGCGAGGCGTGCCCAGCCGTTTCTTGCCGACGCGCGTCACCTATCCGGCCGATGGCGTTTCCCATTTCGATGCGCTGCGCGATAACCTGCGTATTTCCTGGATGCACACCCGGCTGTTTTTCGGCATGCTGCCGCGCATTCCTCGTCTGCTGCGCCAGCGGCGGCGCCTGGCGGCATCGCAGCGGCATTGGTCGGCGACGCAAGAGCGGCACGGCCTGTGGGGCATCCGGCTGATGCTGCGGGTTTATCGCCTGTTCGGCCGGCGGGCTTTTCAGCTGCTGCTGTATCCGGTGGTCGGCTATTTCTGGCTGACCGGCCGCACCCAGCGTGAGGCGTCGCGTGACTATCTGCAGCGCCTGCGGCAGTTTGCCGATAGCCGGCGGCAGCCGCTGCCTGCTCCGCTCAGCAGCTTCCGTCACTTCATGCGCTTTGGCGACGCCATGCTTGATAAGCTGGCAAGTTGGCAAGGGGAATGGCATGACATCGAGCTGGCGGATCGCCCGCGGTGCGAACGGCAGATCGCCGGCGGCAAGGGCACCTTGATCCTGGCTTCCCACCTGGGGGATATCGAATCCTGCCGGGCATTGGGAGAGCTGGATTCCGGCGTGACGGTGAATGCGCTGGTGTTTACCGAGCACGCCGAGCGTTTCAATCGGGTGATGAAAGAGGTCAACCCGCGCGCCAACCTGCATCTGATCCCGGTGGCCACGTTGGGGCCGGAGACCGCCATGCGGCTGCAGGATAAGTTAAACGCCGGTGAATGGGTGGCTATCGTCGGCGATCGCACCTCGGCCGGCGGCTATCAGCGCGGTGAGCAGCCGCGGGTGATATGGAGCGATTTTCTCGGCAAGCCTGCGCCTTTCCCGCAGGGGCCGTTCGTATTGGCCGCCGCGCTGCGCTGCCCGGTATTTCTGATGTTCGGCCTGAAGCAGCGGGGGCGGCTGAAGGTCCACTTCGAACCTTTCGCCGATCCGCTGTTATTGCCGCGCGCCGAACGCCAACAGGCGCTGCAGCGGGCGGTGGATCGCTACGCCGCCCGGCTGGAGCACTATTGTCTGCTGGCGCCGCTCGACTGGTTTAATTTTTTCGATTTCTGGCAGCTGACGGCCGCGCCGTCAGCGCAACAGGAGCCTGAGACATGAAGCTGAACGACGATGCGCGTTTTTCCGTGCGGGTGGCGATCACCATCCCGTTTCACGATGTTGATCCGATGGGCGTAGTCTGGCACGGCAACTACTTCCGCTATTTTGAAATCGCCCGCGAGGCGCTGCTGAAGCAGTTCAATTACGGCTACCGCCAGATGCAGGCTTCGGGCTACGTCTGGCCGATCGTCGACACGCGGGTGAAATACATCGCGCCGGTGCGGTTTGAGCAGCAGATCATCGTGTGCGCCGAGCTGGAAGAGTATGAGAACCGTCTGCGCATCGGGTATCGCATCCTTGACGCGCAGAGCGGGCAGCAAACCACCCGCGGGCATACCATTCAGGTGGCGGTGGACATCGCCAGCCAAGAGATGTGCTTCGTCTCGCCGCAGGCGTTGCTGGACAATATCGAGGGGGCGTCATGAAAGCCTGGTTGCTGTGTATCCTCTGCGTTTTCAGCCTTGGCGCGCAGGCGGTTACCCTGGCCGACCTGCAACAGCGATTCGGCGAACAGCCGGTGCTGCGCGCCGAATTCGCACAGCAGCGCAGCATCAGCGGCATGGCGAGGCCGCTGAAATCCAGCGGCGAATTGCTGATCTCCCAACAGAAAGGGCTGTGGTGGGCGCAACGGCAGCCTTTCCCGCTGACCTTGTTACTGGACGACCGGCGCATGGTGCAAACCCTGGCCGGGCAGGCGCCGCAGGTGGTGACGGCGGACAACAACCCGCAGATGTTCCAGTTCAATCGCCTGCTGACCGCGCTGTTCCATGCCGACAGCCAGGCGCTGGAACAGAATTTCGCTTTGCAGTTCAGCGATCTGGGCAGCGAGCGATGGCGACTGGTGCTGAAGCCGAAAACCACGCCGCTCGACCGGCTGTTTAAAAGCATCACCCTGCACGGCGGGGAATTCCTCGAGACCATCGATATTGACGATTTGCAGGGTGACGCCACCCATATCCGTTTCTTTAATCAGCGCACCCGGCCGGCGGCGTTGACGGCCGAGGAGCGGCAGCGTTTTGCGTCCTGACCTGTACCGGCGGCTGGCCTTTGGCTGGCTGGCCATCGTTGTGCTGCTGCTGGCGGCGCTGTGCTGGCTGCTGCCGCGCAGCCAGATCAACAGCAGCGTGCTGGCGCTGTTGCCGAAACAACAGCTGGCGGGCGTGCCTGATGCGTTGGCCGATGGCTTCAGCCGGCGGCTCGATCGTCAGCTGATGTGGCTGGTCAGCCCTCCGCCGGGCGCCGATGCGGCGGCGGTCGACTGGTGGTGGCAGCAGCTGCGGCAACTGCCGGAACTGCAGCAGGTGGGCGGCCCGATGGATGCCCGGCGTCAGCAGCAGTGGGGCGCGTTTTTCTACCGGCACCGCAACGTGCTGCTGGACGACGCCACCCGCCGACGCTTGGCGCAGGGGGCGGACGCGCAGAGCCAGTGGATCCTCGGCCAGCTTTACTCGGCTTTCGCCGGGGTGAGCGGCAAAGAGCTGGCGAACGATCCGCTGATGCTGGTGCGCGGCTCGCAGCTGGCGCAGCAGCGCAACGGCGGCGGCCTCAACCTGGCCGACGGCTGGCTGGTGGCGCGCGATGCGCAGGGCCGCAGCTGGTACCTGCTGCATGCCGAGCTGAGCGCTTCGTCTTATGACATCAACAGCGCGCGCCGCACGGTGGATAAACTGACGACGCTGCAGCGGCAGCTGCAGCAGCGCTGGCCGGGGGCCGAGGTGCTGAACCGCGGCACGCTGTTCTACAGCAACTACGCCAGCCAGCAGGCCGAGCGGGATATTTCCACCATCGGCCTGGCGTCGGTGATTGGCGTGTTCCTGCTGGTGCTGCTGATGTTCCGCTCGCCGCTGCCGCTGTTGCTGTGCGCGCTGTCGGTGGGGATCGGCGCGCTGGCCGGCGCCGTCGCCACGCTGCTGGCGTTTGGCGAAATCCACCTGATGACGCTGGTGTTGAGCATCAGCATCGTCGGCATTTCCGCCGACTATACGCTCTATTTCCTGACCGAGCGCCGGGTGCACGGCGGGCAGGCGACGCCGCTGGCCAGCCTGCAAAAGCTGCTGCCGGCGCTGTCGATGGCGCTGCTGACGACCGTGGTCGCCTATCTGGCGTTGCTGATCGCGCCTTTCCCCGGGCTGCGGCAGTTGGCGGTGTTCGCCGCCGCCGGGCTGAGCGCCGCCTGCATGACCGTGATTTGCTGGTATCCGCGGCTGTCGCGCCGCCTGCCGGTGCATCCGGCGCCGGGGCTGGCTCTGATCCTGCGCTGGCTGCATGCCTGGCGTCACTGGAAGCCGCTGCGCTACGGCTTGCCCTGCGCGGTGTTGCTGGCGATCGTCGTCGGTTTCAGTCAACTGAAGGTCGACGACGACATCGGCCAGCTGCAGGCCCTGCCGGCCGGGCTGCAGCAGCAGGAAAAACACATCGCCGCGCTGACCGGCCAGCATAACGATCAGAAATGGCTGGTGGTGTACGGCGCCAACGACGAACGGCTGCTGCAGCGCCTCGAGCAGCTGCAACCCAAGCTGGCGCAGGCGCAACGGCAGGGCCTGCTGGCGGATTACCGCCTGCTGCCGTTGCCTTCGCAGCGCCGCCAACGGGAAAATATCGCTTTGCTGCAGCGGGAGGCGCCGCGGGTGATTGAACGCCTGCAGCAGGCGGAGGTGGCGCTGAAAACGCCGGATTTAACCGCCGACTGGGTCACGCCGCAGGCGTGGCTGGGCAGCGTGGTCAGCGAAGGCTGGCGGCTGCTGTGGCTGACGCTGCCCGACGGGCGCAGCGCGGCGCTGGTGCCGGTCAGCGGCGTGCAAAACAGCGCGGCGATGCTGGCGCTGGCGCGGCAGGTGCCTGGCACGGGCTGGATCGATCGCAAAACCGAATTCAGCGAGCTGTTCGGCCAGTATCGTCTGTACCTGTCCTACCTGCTGGCGCTGTCGGTGGCGGCGATCGGGCTTATCTATCTGTGGCGTTTCGGCTGGCGGCACGCGCTGCGCTGCATGGTGCCAACGCTGCTGTCGCTGGGCGCCGGCGTTGCCACGCTGGCGCTGAGCGGCCACACGCTGAACCTGTTTTCGCTGCTGGCGTTGGTTCTGGTGCTGGGGATCGGCATCAACTACACCCTGTTCTTTACCAACCCGCGCGGCACGCCAACCACCTCGATGTTCGCCATCTTTATGGCGGTGATCACCACCCAACTGACGTTTGGCATGCTGGTGCTGAGCCATACTCAGGCCATCAGCAGCTTCGGCATCGTATTAAGCAGCGGCATCGCCGTGGCGTTTCTGCTGGCGCCGCTGACGCTGGCCACCCGAACAAGAGGAAAAGCCTGATGCATGGCTTACGCATAGTGTTGTTATCGCTGGCCGCCGCGCTGGCCGGCTGCGCCGGTTCGCCGTCTTCGGTGGCGCCGCAGGCCTGGCTGAAGCCGGGGGCCCGGGTGACGCTGCCGCCGCCCGCCTTGGCGCAGCCCGTCGCCCAGCAGCAGCTGTTGACGGCGGAGGTCAAAGGGCAGCGGCATTCGATGCTGGTGCTGCTGAATGCCGACGGCCAACGGCTGACGCTGGTGGGCATGTCGCCGCTGGGCATTCGCCTGTTCAACCTGACTTACGATCGGCAGGGGATCCATACCGAGCAATTGATCAAGGTCGGCGAACTGCCGCCGGCCAGCCAGGTGCTGGCCGATATCATGCTCAGCTACTGGCCGGTCAACGCCTGGCGGCCGCTGCTGCCGGCGGGCTGGCGATTGGAGGATCGGCCGGAGGTGCGCCGTTTGTACGACGAGCGCGGCGCGATCGTCAGCGAAATCCGCTATCAGCTGGGGGAAGGCCGTCGCGATCCGGTCTCGATCGCGCAGTCCGCTTTCCACTACCGCATCAGCATTCAGAATCTGGGAGAGGCAGGGTGATCTACTTTTCGGCCGTCGGCATGGTCAACGCGCTGGGCGACAATCTGCCGCAGATCGCGCATAACCTGGCGCTGGGCGCCGCGCCCGGCATGCAGCGGCAGGATCGCTGGCTGATCGGCGGCGCGTCCTCCTGGTTCGGCAACGTGCAGGGCGAGCTGCCGGCGATCCCGCGGGCGCTGTGGCGGCACAATTCGCGCAACAATCGATTGCTGCTGGCGGCGCTGGCGCAAATCGATGCGCCGGTGCGTGAGGCGATCGCCCGCTACGGCGCCGATCGGGTGGCGGTGATCCTCGGCACCAGCACCTCCGGCATCGACGAAGGGGAACGGGCGCTGTCGCAGCGGCAGAACGGGGCCTGGCCGCCGGACTACCATTATCGCCAACAGGAGCTGGGCGACCCGAGCCTGTTTCTCAGCGCCTATCTGGGCACCGCCGGCCCGGCTTACACCCTGTCGACCGCCTGTTCCTCCAGCGCGCGGGCCATTATCAGCGGCCAGCGCCTGATCGCGGCGGGGCTGGCCGATGCGGCGATCGTCGGCGGCGCCGACAGCCTGTGCCGCATGCCGATCAACGGTTTCAACAGCCTGGAATCCCTGTCGCTGGAACGCTGCACGCCGTTCGCCGCCGGGCGCAGCGGCATCAATATCGGCGAGGCGGCGGCGCTGATGCTGCTGACGCGCGAACCGGCGGCGGTGGCGTTGCTGGGGGCCGGCGAGTCCTCCGATGCCTGGCATATGTCGGCGCCGCATCCCGAAGGCGCGGGCGCGGAGCGAGCCATCGCTATGGCGCTGAAGCAGGCCGGCATGAGCGCCGGGCAGATCGGTTATATTAATCTGCATGGCACCGCCACCCGGCTGAACGATCGGGTGGAGGCGCAGGTGATCAACCGCCTGTTTGGCGCGCAGACGCCCTGCAGCTCCACCAAGCATCTTACCGGCCACACGCTGGGCGCCGCCGGGGCGGTGGAAGCCGCGCTGAGCTGGCTGCTGCTGACCCAGCCGCTGCCGCTGCCCCAGCAGGACTTCAGCGCTGCGCCGCATGACGATCGGCTGGCGGAGATTGGCCTGGTGTGCCGGCCGCAGCAAGCGCTGCGTCAGCGGGCGATCCTGTCAAATTCATTTGCCTTTGGCGGCAACAATGCCTGCCTGCTGCTGGGAGACGCGCCGTGAATCATTACCGCAATGCGGAATATTATCTGCCCCACGCCGCGCCTATGGTGCTGCTGGAACGGGTGCTGGCGGTGGGCGAAGAGCATGCGCAGTGCGCGGTAACGGTCAGCGCCGACGGCGTGCTGGCGCCGTTCCTGGATCCGCAGGGCGCGCTGCCGGGCTGGTTCGGCATCGAGCTGATGGCGCAAGCGATCGGCGTCTGGAGCGGCTGGCACGGGCGGCAGGCCGCTCAGCCGCCGCAGCTCGGCATGCTGCTCGGCGGCCGGGCCATCCGTTGTGAACTGCCGGCGTTTCCGCCAGGCAGCGAACTGCGGGTCAGCGTGCAGCAACTGCTGAAAGACGAGAAGCTGGCCAGCTTCGAGTGTGAAATCAGCATCGATAATGTGCGCGTCGCGCACGGCAGGTTGAATACCTATCAGCCTGATCAACAAGAAATAGTTCAATTGACCAGCTTAAGGGGAGACGCATGACGCGTTCCGTTTTAGTCACCGGCGCCAGTAAAGGGATCGGTCAGGCCATCGCCTGCCGCCTGGCCGCGGATGGCTTTTTGATCGTCGTTCACTACCACAGCGATAAAACCGGGGCCGAACGCAGCCTGCAGCAGATTGTCGCCGCCGGCGGCCAGGGGCGGCTGATCCGGTTCGATATCAGCAACCGCGAGCAGTGCCGTACGGCGCTGGAGCAGGATATCGAAACCCACGGCGCCTATTACGGCGTGGTGAACAACGCCGGCATCACCCGCGACGGGGCATTCCCGGCGCTGAGCGACAGCGACTGGGATGGGGTGATCCACACCAACCTCGACAGCTTTTATAACGTGCTGCACCCCTGCGTGATGCCGATGATCGGCCTGCGCCAGGGCGGCCGCATCATTGCGTTGTCCTCGGTATCCGGCGTGATGGGCAATCGCGGGCAGGTTAACTACAGCGCGGCCAAGGCCGGGGTGATCGGCGCCTGCAAGGCGCTGGCGATCGAGCTGGCCAAGCGCAAAATTACCGTCAACTGCATCGCCCCGGGGCTGATCGACACCGGCATGATCGACCTGGAACCGGCGGCGCTGGACGAAGCGATGCGCGCCATCCCGCTCAAGCGCATCGGCACGGCGGAAGAGGTGGCCGGGCTGGCCAGCTATCTGATGTCGGATATCGCCGGCTACGTGACGCGACAGGTGATCTCCATCAATGGGGGCATGGCATGACGCAGCGCGTGGTGGTTACCGGCATGGCGGGCGTTACCGCCTTCGGCAATAGCTGGGCGGAAGTGTCCGGCCGTTTGAAACAGGGAAAAAACGCGGTGCGTTACATGGCGCCGTGGGAGGAGTATCAGGGATTGAATTCGCGGCTGGGGGCGCCGATCGACAACTTCACCTTGCCGGAACACTATACCCGCAAGCGCATTCGCTCGATGGGCCGCGTTTCGCTGCTGGCCACCCGGGCGACCGAGCTGGCGCTGGAGCAGGCGGGGCTGCTGGGCGAGGCGGTGTTGACCAACGGCGAAACCGGCATCGCCTACGGATCTTCCACCGGCAGCACCAAGCCGGTCAGCGAGTTCGCCACCATGTTGACCGAAAAGCACACCGGCAATATCACCGGCACCACCTATGTGCAGATGATGCCGCACACCACCGCGGTTAACGCCGGACTGTTTTTCGGCCTGCGCGGTCGGGTGATCCCCACCTCCAGCGCCTGCACCTCCGGCAGCCAGGCGATCGGCTACGCCTATGAAAGCATCCGCCACGGTTACCAAACGGTGATGGTGGCGGGCGGGGCGGAAGAACTGTGCCCGTCGGAGGCGGCGGTGTTCGACACCCTGTTCGCCACCAGCCAGCGGAACGACGCGCCTGCGCTGTCGCCGCGGCCGTTCGATCGCCGGCGCGACGGCCTGGTGATCGGCGAAGGCGCCGGCTCGCTGATCCTCGAATCACTGGATCATGCGCTGGCGCGCGGCGCCGCCATTTACGGCGAAATTATCGGCTTCGCCACCAACTGCGACGCGGCGCATATCACCCAGCCGCAGCAGGAAACCATGCAGATTTGCATGCGGCAGGCGCTGAAAGCCTCCGGGATCGCCGGTGCCGATATCGGTTACATCAGCGCTCACGGCACCGCCACCGATCGCGGCGACGTCGCGGAAAGCCAGGCCACGGCGGCCATTTTTGGCAACCGCACCCCGATTTCCTCGCTGAAAAGCTATTTTGGCCATACCCTGGGCGCCTGCGGCGCGCTGGAAGCTTGGATGACGTTGGAAATGATGCGTGACGCCAGCTTTGCGCCGACCATCAACCTGAGCGAGCCGGACAGCGCCTGCGGTGAGCTGGACTACATCATGGGTGAGCATCGCGCGATTGATACCGAGTTTGTCCAGTCGAACAACTTCGCCTTCGGCGGCATCAATACTTCGCTGATTCTGCGGCGCTGGGCCTGATCTTTCTTTCGGCCGGAGCGCCCGCTCCGGCTATTGTTGCCGGTTAGTCAAAAGTCTTATGCGCAATAGGGCGTTTGTGATCAACAAAACAGTTGCCATAATCTCCGCCATACCGCATCTACCCGCTAACGAGAGAAAAATATTATGAGCATCCCCGCATTTGGTTTAGGCACTTTCCGTCTTCAGGATCAAGTGGTGATCGACTCGGTGCGCACCGCGCTGGAGCTGGGTTACCGCGCGATCGACACCGCGCAGATTTACGAGAATGAAGCGGCCGTCGGCCAGGCCATCGCCGCCAGCGGCGTCAAGCGCGAAGAGCTGTTCATCACCACCAAGATCTGGATCGCCAACCTGGCGAAAGGCAAACTGATCCCCAGCCTGCAGGAAAGCCTGAACAAGCTGCAGACCTCTTACGTCGATCTGACGTTGATCCACTGGCCGTCGCCGAATGACGAGGTGCCGGTGGCGGAGTTTATGGCCGAACTGGTTGAGGCCAGGCAGCTGGGGCTGACCCGCCAAATCGGCATCTCCAACTTTACCCTGGATCTGATGCAGCGGGCGATCGACGCCGTCGGCGCCGAGCAGATCGCCACCAACCAGATTGAGCTGTCGCCGTATCTGCAGAACCGCAAGGTGGCGGAGTTTGCCCGGCAGCACGGCATCGCCGTCACCTCTTACATGACGCTGGCCTACGGCCAGGCGCTGCAGGACGAGACCATCAAAGGCATTGCCGCGCGCCATAACGCCACCCCGGCGCAGGTGATCCTGGCCTGGGCGTTGCAGTTGGGCTATGCGGTGATCCCGTCATCCACCAAGCGCGAAAACCTGGCCAGCAACCTGTTGGCGCAGCAGCTGCAGCTGACCGACGAAGATATGGCGCAGATCGCCGCGCTGGAAAACAACGGCCGCCTGGTCAGCCCGGAAGGTCTGGCGCCAGACTGGGATTGATTCCCCGCGTGCGGCAACTCAGGGCGCCCCATCGGGCGCCTTTTTCATGGCTGCAGATGTTCGCTGACAAAATCGATAAAGCTGCGCAGGCGGTTGCTGACCGCGCTGTCGCTGTAGTACACCGCATTGATCGGCATGGCGACCGGCAGGGTTTCTTTCACCAGCAGCGGCACCAGATCGCCGCGCTTAATGTCTTCGCCAATCATAAAGTCCGACAGGCAGGCGATGCCGTTGCCGTGCAGGCACAGGTGGCGTTGGGTCTCACCGCTGTTGGTGGTCAGCCCCGGGGTGATTTCCAGCTGGCGGCCATCGGCGCAGGCCAACGGCCAGCGGTTCAGGCTGGGCAGATCGTTGAAGCCGATGCAGCAATGCCGTTCCAGATCTTCCACCCGCTGCGGGGTGCCGTGCTGCGCCAGGTAGGCGGGGGAGGCCAGCACGCGGCGGTAGCTGGTCATCAGTTTGCGCGCCTTCAGGCTGGAATCGGTCAGTTCGCCGACGCGGATGGCGATGTCCACCTTGCGTTCGATCAGATTGATAAAGTTTTCCGACGACACCAGCGACAGCGACATTTCCGGATAGCGGGTGCGGAACTCCGCCACCAGCGGCGTCAGCACGTGCAGCACCACCGGCGTGGCGGCGTCGACGCGCAGCAGCCCCTGCGGGCGCCGGCGGCTCTCCATCAGCGCGTTTTCCGCCGCGGCCATGTCGCTCAAAACCTTTTGCACCTGGCGGAAATAATTCTCGCCTTCCTGAGTCAGGCTGATTTGCCGCGTGGTGCGGTTAAGCAGGGTGACGCCCAGCTTGTTTTCCAGCTTCTTCACCGTGCGGCTCACCACCGAATTCGCCTGTTCCAGCCGCTCCGCCGCCCGGCTGAAGCTGCCGCTTTCCACCACGGTCACAAAGGTGATCAACTCGTCGGAATTCGCTTTCATTGTTGCTCCGGTGGCAAAATTTATTTGAAATTTTGAGCATTTTTATCATTTAAGCATAGGCCGATAATAGCCGTCATCAACCTGAACGCTATTTTGGAGTAAAAAATGCCACTCGCATTACTTGCATTAACCATCAGCGCCTTTGCCATCGGCACCACGGAGTTCGTGATCGTCGGCCTGATCCCGACCATCGCGGAACAGCTTGGGGTGACGGTGCCGTCCGCCGGGCTGCTGGTGACCCTCTACGCCATCGGCGTGGCGATCGGCGCACCGGTGCTGACGGCCCTGACCGGCCGCGTGCCGCGCAAATTGCTGCTGGTGGGGCTGATGGCGCTGTTCACCCTCGGTAACCTGCTGGCCTGGCAGTCGCCGAGCTATGAGTCGCTGGTGGTGGCCCGCCTGCTGACCGGCCTGGCGCACGGCGTGTTCTTCTCAATCGGCTCTACCATCGCCACCAGCCTGGTGGCGAAAGAGAAGGCGGCGTCGGCCATCGCCATCATGTTCGGCGGCCTGACCGTGGCGCTGGTGACCGGCGTGCCGCTGGGCACCTTCATCGGCCAGCACTTCGGCTGGCGTGAAACCTTCCTGGCGGTATCGCTGATCGGCGCGATCGCCACCGTCGCCAGCATTATTTTGGTGCCGAACAACATTAAGAATCAGGCCGGCGCCGGCATCGGCGAGCAGCTGAAAGTGCTGACCCACCCGCGCCTGCTGCTGATTTACGCCATTACCGCGCTGGGCTACGGCGGGGTGTTTACCACCTTCACCTTCCTGGCGCCGATGATGCAAGAGCTGGCGGGCTTCTCCGCCCCGACGGTAAGCTGGATCCTGCTGGCGTACGGCATCGCGGTGGCCATCGGCAATATCTGGGGCGGCAAGCTGGCGGATCGCCACGGCGCGGTGCGCGCGCTGAGCTTTATCTTTGCCTCTTTGGCCGCGCTGCTGCTGGTATTCCAGTTCACCGCCAGCCACAGCATCGCCGCGCTGGCGACGGTGATCGTGATGGGGGTATTCGCCTTCGGCAACGTGCCGGGCCTGCAGGTTTACGTGGTGCAAAAAGCCGAGCAGTACACGCCGAATGCGGTGGATGTGGCCTCCGGTCTGAACATCGCGGCCTTTAACGTCGGCATCGCCCTCGGATCGGTGATTGGCGGCCAGACCGTCGCCTCGCTGGGGCTGGCGCAGACGCCGTGGATTGGCGCGCTGATTGTGCTGGTCGCCCTGTTGCTGGTCGGCCTCAGCGGCCGGCTGGATAAAAAGTATCAGCCCCAGACCGCCTGATGTATCCCGACGATCGTGAATCTGGCCCGCTTTTGCGGGCCTTTTCGCATTTCTCGTTTAACGGCGCCTACCTTTACACACCTATACCCTCAGAAGATTGAATTCCCTCTCCGTCGCCCCTATAACTGGAAGGGTATGCCGGTAAAAGCCATGCCGTCGGCGCAGGGCGGGCGTATAATCAATTCATCGTTGGCGGCGATCTGACCGCCAGTTTCATCCTAATGGGAAATAGGCGAATAGCGTGCCGAAACGAACTTATGCAATGAGGTATGTTGCAGGCCAGCCGGTTGAGCGAATTTTCCCTGGCGCCATCAATCACCCTTTGCCGCCTGGGGCCGCATTGCCTACGGCCGGCGCCCTGCGGGTGATGGTATGGAATATCTTCAAGCAGCAGCGGGCCGACTGGCTTTCGGTGCTGAAAAGCCACGGTAAGGATGCGCAGCTGGTGCTGCTGCAGGAGGCGCAAACCACCCCGGAGCTGGTGAGCTTCGCCACCGCCAACTATCTGGCGGCCGATCAGGTGCCGGCATTCGCGTTGCCGCAGCACCCTTCCGGCGTAATGACGCTGGCGGCGGCGCATCCGGTATATTGCTGCCCGCTGCGGGAGCGTGAACCTTTGCTGCGGCTGGCCAAATCGGCGCTGATCACCGTTTACCCGCTGTTCAACGGCCAACTGCTGATGGTGGTGAATATCCATGCGGTAAACTTCAGCCTGGGCGTCGACGTGTACAGCAAGCAGCTGGGGCCGATTGGCGAGCAGATCGCCAATCATCAGGGGCCGGTGATCATGGCCGGGGACTTTAACGCCTGGAGCCGCAAACGCATCAATGCGCTGTATGAATTCGCCAGCGACATGGCGCTGCGCGAGGTGAGCTTTACCGACGACCATCGCCGCAAGGCCTTCGGCCGCCCGCTGGACTTTGTGTTCTACCGCAACCTGGGCGTGGCCGAAGCCTCGGTACTGGTGACCAGCGCTTCGGACCATAACCCGCTGCTGGTGGAGTTCCACCCGGAGAAAGACAAGCCGCACTGGTGATCGTCAGTGACTAGTCCTGATATAGGTTGACACTTTTCAGCCTTATAACGCCCGATGAACTTCATCGGGCGTTTTGTATTGTAGCGACAGATGCGGTCGCCGCGTGTTGTAGATTTCCACAGACTGCCTGACCATTTTCCTTGCCTGTCCGATATCTTTCGGTCTGTTGAGCAGGTATTCCATTTTCAGTATCCCGTTTACTCGTTCCGCCAGCGCATTCTGGTAACAGTCATACCCGTCCGTCATCGAACAGATAACGCCATGTCGTTGATGTAACGACTGATATTCCTGTGAGCAGTACTGGATACCCCGGTCTGAGTGATGCACCAGCGGAGCTGCGGTGCGCCTGCCGGCCAGCGCCATTTTGAACGCGCCAGCGACGTGCCGGGCATGCAGGCTGTCATGGACATGATAACCCACGATTTTTCTCGACCACGCATCCGTTACCAGACTCACGTACGCCGTCCCTGTCCGCAGGGGAAGATAAGTAATATCCGCTACCCACACCTGTTCCGGGCGGCTGGCTATCACCTGATTTTCTCCCGCTTTCAACAAGTTGGGATGACGGTAAAAACGATGATGGCTGTTCGTTGTCTTGTGATACGCCCGTTTAGGCATCACCAGTAAACGGGCGCAGCGCAGTATCCGGAACAGGCGGTCTCGCCCCACATGCATGGGGGCTTGCGGCTGTTGTCGCAGCAAGTGGTGCAGCTTACGTGTTCCCAGTCGGGGCTGGTGTAAGCGGATGGCGGTCACCTGCTCCACGATATGATGGGCTTGCTCCTCTCTCCCTCGTTCACGTTGCAAAGACTGATACCACGCCTGTCGGCTGATACCCATCAACCGGCAGGCGCGCGCTACTGTGAGTCGTGGCGCTTGTGTTTGCGCGATAAGGCAGCCAACTGCTTTTTTGTCAGGGAGGCCCCGAACTCGGTATTCATCACTTTCACGACCGCTTCAAAGAACTGGGCTTTGACTTCGGATTCAGCCAGTTGCTGTTCGAGTTCTTTGATTCGTTGTTCGGGAGTCAGAGGTAACTTAGGCATATTGTCTCCGCACAGTCTGGTAGAAGGGGAAGAGCGCCAGTCGAGTTGGCCATATTTACGCAGCCAGTTCATGACGGTATGACTGCCCTGGATACCGTAGCGGTCTTGTGCCTGGCGGTAAGTCATCTCGCCTTTTTCGACCTGTTCGACGACGGCCAATTTAAAGGATAGAGAGTAATCGCGTTGCGTGCGTTTAACATACTGGTTCATCACATTTTCCTCAGTGTGTGAGTAAAATGTGTCAACGCTATTTAGGACGGGTCACAGGCAATAAAAAAGCACCCCGGAGGGTGCTTTTTTATTGCCGGAAATTTAGGTGTCCGGCGTCATTTTGTTGTCGACGAACAGGGTCAGCTTCAGACCGGGCTGCAGGCTGTTGCCTTTGCCGAGCGTCGAGTTCCAACGCATCACGTCGTTAATGTCGACGCCGTGACGACGTGCGATACTGGCCAGCGAGTCACCTTGGCGAACCTGATAGGTGATGCTGCTGTTGCTGCCGGTATTGCTGGCCACCTGCAGGGTTTGCCCAACTTTTAAGGCGCTCTTGGCGCGCAAGTTGTTCCAACTCTGCAAATCGCTGGTCTTGATGTTCAACCGCTTCGCAATGCCCGACAAGGTGTCGCCGGAGCGAACTTTATACGAGCTGCCGCCGGTCAGACCGCTGTTTTTCGCCAACTGGGTGGTTGGCTGAGTCACGGCGATCTGGCCATCGGCCAGCGAGTCTTTCAGCTGATCGGCATTTCCTTTGGGAACCATGATGTAATGGGGCCCGTTGGGTGCCGTAACGCCTTTCTTGTAGCCTGGGTTGTAAGCCTTCATCTTGGTGACCGAAAGCCCAGCCATCTCAGCCGCCTGAGTCAACCGTATTTGCTGCCCGACATCGATACGCGCCAGCGCACGGGTTTCATCCGTCTTCGGAAGATTGACGCCGTACTTCTTGCTGTGTTTGACGATGTCGCTCAGCGCCAGCATTTTCGGGACATAAATCGACGTTTCACGCGGAAGCGACAGTGCCCAGAAATTGGTTGGCTTACCCTGGCGTTTGTTTGCCTTAACCGCTTTCATCACGCGACCTTCACCGCTGTTATAAGCGGCAATGGTCAGTAACCAGTCGCCGTTAAACATACGGTTTAAGTATTGCATCATGTTAAGCGCAGCGGTCGTCGAGGCTACGACATCGCGTCGCCCGTCATACCACTGATTGTTTTTCAAACCATAATTGCGACCCGTCTGCGGCACGATTTGCCATAGCCCTGCGGCGTTGGCACTTGACGTGGCGTGGGGGTCAAAAGCGCTCTCCACTATGGGTAGCAGTACCAGTTCCATCGGCATATTGCGTTTCTTAATCTGCCCGACTATCCAGTACATGTACGGCTCTGCCCGTAATGTTACATCGTGGAGATAGCTCTTATTTTTTAGGTACTTTCTTTTTTGTTCACGGATCCGGGAATTTTCCGGAACCTCCATCTTCAGCTCGTCGCTAATGAAGTTCCACAGGTTCTGCTGTGCGGCCGGGCTATTATTATCTAGCCACCGCGCCGAGCTCGCTCGACCATTCGCTGTGTACTCTCCTGCTTCACTCTCTTGACCTGCCGAAGACAAACTCTGTGCATGCTGTTCTGGAGCCGGCGCGTCCTGCCTGGACGACTGGCACCCCACTAGCAAGACTGAGGCGAGAAATATCGCTTTAGCCTTCATGTGTGTGTCAATATAGTTGCTTAAAAGACGAGCAATCATACTTTGCTTCGTCAAATAACACAACTAAAAGCTCAGAAGTTATCTTTCCGCAGGCGTAATTCGGAAAAAACCGAATGAAGGCTTTTTGGCGGTGAATTAAAGCCTAATTTGTTTTGTAAATCAGTGTCATGGCAGCGTAAGAAAAGGTTAATTTTTCGCTCTAATTGCAGCGTGGTCGGCACGCTGGGTTGGCCTTTTGCCCGTAACGCTTCAACATGTTGTTGATATGTTTCAATCTCTCGATCTTGCGGCAAAATAGCCCGTGCAAACTTAAGATTTGAAAGAGTATATTCATGCGCGCAGCAAATTAAGGTGTTATCGGGAAGTTGCGCGAGTTGTTGAAATGCGTCGTGCATCTGCTGCGCCGTGCCTTCAAATAATCTGCCGCAGCCGGCGGAGAAAATCGTGTCGCCGCAGAACAAATAAGGGGCGCTATAGAATGCCACATGGCCCAGGGTATGCCCGGGAACCGCGATGGTGGCGTATCGGCGGCCGTTAATTTCGAAGGTTTCGCCGTCGCGGACGATATGATTCGCCCCTTTGTCGGCCGTCTCCTGCGGGCCGTATACCGGCAGGCCAGGATACTGCGCCACCATCTGCGCCACGCCGCCGACGTGATCCTGATGATGGTGGGTCAGCAGAATCGCATCCGGCGTCAGCTGCAGGCGCCGCAAAGCGTCGAGCGCCGGCTGCGCCTCGCCCGGATCGACGATCACGCAGTGGCCCCGCCGGTCATCCAATAACCAAATGTAATTGTCCTGGAAGGCGGGAATGCTGATAAGATTCATGTTGTACCTCTCGTTGGCAACGGCTTGAAAGAAGATAATAAATCATGAAACCAGCCCATACTCTACAAAAGCTCACCGGCCCACGGTCATGGGCCGAGCTGCCGTGGGGGGAATACTATCGTGAGGCGCTCGAGCGGCAGTTGCAACCCTGGTGGCCAAAGCTGTTCGGTTTCCACCTGCTGAAGCTCGGCACCCTCAGCGCCGGCCTGGCGACGGACAAGTGCGCCATCTCGCATCAGGTCAACGTGGGCCTGGAGGGCGAGGGGCTGCAGGTGATCGCCGACGCCTATCGGCTGCCGTTCGCCGCCAAGTCGGTCGATGCCTGCCTGTTGGCGCATACGCTGTCCTATGCGGACGATCCGCACCGGCTGCTGCGCGAAGTTGACCGGGTGTTGATCGACGACGGCTGGCTGGTGGTCAGCAGCTTCAATCCGTTCAGCCTGCTGGGGTTGGGCAAGCTGGTGCCCGGGTTGCGCCATCGCCAACCCTACGCCAGCCGCATGTTTACCCAGATGCGGCTGCTGGATTGGCTCAGCCTGCTGAATTACGAGGTGTTGCATCAGGCGCGGTTTCACGTGCTGCCGTGGCACCGTAAGGGCGGCAAGTTTTTGTGTACTCATCTGCCGGCGCTGGGAACCATGAGCGTGATCGTGGCGCGCAAGCGCACTTTGCCGCTGACGCCGACGCCGATGAAGATGGGGGCGAGAAAACCGTCTCTCAGCCGCGCGGTGGGCGCGACCAAGAGTTACCGCAAACTGCCTTAGGCTTCCGGCTTGTAGCCGACGTCTGCCTGGGTCGGATTGCCGGCGGCGTCGCGCGCCAAGACGTCGCAACGTTCGTTCTCCGGGTGGCCGGCGTGGCCCTTGACCCATTCCCATTTGATGGTGTGGCGCTGAATGGCCAGATCGAGACGCTGCCACAGATCGACATTTTTGACCGGCTTCTTGTCGGCGGTTTTCCAGCCGCGCTTTTTCCAGTTGTGGATCCAGCTGGTAATGCCCTGGCGCACATACTGGCTGTCGGTGCTGAGAACCACTTCGCAGGGCGCGGTCAGCGCTTCCAGCGCCACGATCGCCGCCATCAGCTCCATGCGGTTGTTGGTGGTCAGGCGATAGCCCGCGCTGAAGGTTTTTTCAACCTGTTTATAGCGCAAGATTGCGCCGTAACCACCGGGGCCGGGATTGCCGAGGCAGGAGCCGTCGGTGAAAATTTCTACCTGTTTAAGCATCTCTGGTAGACTCTTCCTATCAGTTTTATAAAAGCCAAGTCTGACATAAACGAGCGCTGCGAGCACTGCAATATGATCTCAACCACCACTACCAGACAGATCGTCCTCGATACCGAAACCACCGGTATGAACAAACTCGGGGTGCATTACGAAGGTCACCGCATCATCGAAATCGGTGCGGTGGAAGTGATTAACCGCCGTCTGACCGGGCGTCATTATCACGTTTACGTCAAGCCGGACCGGCTGGTGGACCCGGAAGCCTATGGGGTACACGGCATCAGCGACGAGTTCCTGGCCGACAAGCCGACCTTCGATCAGATAGCCGACGAGTTCCTCGATTTCATCCGCGGCGGCGAGCTGGTGATCCATAACGCGACGTTCGACATCGGCTTTATGGATCACGAATTCCGCATGCTGCAGCAGGGGATCCCGAAGACCGAGACCTTCTGCACCATTACCGACAGCCTGTTGATGGCGCGCCGCCTGTTCCCGGGCAAGCGCAACAACCTCGACGCCCTGTGCGGCCGCTATGAGATAGACAACAGCAAGCGTACGCTGCACGGCGCATTGCTCGATGCCGAGATCCTGGCGGAAGTCTATCTGGCGATGACCGGCGGCCAGACATCGATGGCGTTTCAGATGGAGGGCGACACCCAGCAGACCGACTCCGCCCAGGATATCCAGCGCATCGTTCGCCCGGCGACCGCCATGAAGGTGGTTTACGCCAGCGATGAAGAAGTGCAGGCCCATGAGGCGCGTCTGGATCTGGTGGCGAAAAAGGGCGGCAGCTGCCTGTGGCGCGCGGAAGCGGCCGAATAATCGCTCGCGGCGCGCCGTCGCTGAAAAACTGTGCAAACGGTTCATTTGGTGAGAAAAAGGCGTTGACGGAATTGAGGGGCGTCCGTAATATGCGCCTCGTTCCCCCGCAAGAGGGAATGGCGCGGAGCGGTAGTTCAGTTGGTTAGAATACCTGCCTGTCACGCAGGGGGTCGCGGGTTCGAGCCCCGTCCGTTCCGCCACTATTCAGAAGCCCTGAGTTAGCGATAACTCAGGGCTTCGTCGTTTCTAATCCTTGCTCAATTCGGTTTTGGCGAAGCGCACCGCCTGATTGGCCGCCCATTCGCGGCGGGCGATAATGCGGTAACAGCCGCCGCCCAGCGCCGCCCCGATAAACCAGCTGAAGTTGGCCACCTCATGCAGGCTCGGCGTAAAGCTGATGGCTAACCCGATGGCAACCGACGGCACCAGCGCCCAGATGGCGTTCGGATTGAAGCCGTTCTTGTACCAGTAGCGCCCGCCCGGCGTGGCGTTGTACAGGTCGTCCACGTGCAGTTCGCCGCGTTTGATGACGTAGAAATCCACCAGCAGGATGCCGAACAGCGGCCCGATAAAGGCGGCCAGCACGTCCAGCGTGTAGTGGATCAGCTCCGGCGACTGAAACAGGTTCCACGGCGTCAGCAGGAAAGAGCCGACCGCGGCGATCATGCCGCCGGTGCGGAAGCTGATTTTCTGCGGCGAACAGTTGGAGAAATCGAACGCCGGCGACACGAAGTTGGCCACGATGTTGATGCCGATGGTGGCGACGATCATCGTCAGCAGGCCGAGCGCCACGGCGATGTCGCTGTCGATGCGGGTTACGGTTTCGATCGGATCGGTGATCAGCTGGCCGAACAGCGGCAGGGTGCCGGAGACGATCACCACGGTGACCAGCGAGAACAGCAAATAGTTGAACGGCAGCCCCCAACGGTTGCCGCGCTGCACCTCGGCAAAGCTTTTGCCGTAGCGCGTGAAATCGCCGAAGTTCAGCAGCGGCCCGGAGAAGTAAGAAACCACCAGCGCGGTGGCGGTCAGCATCAGCCAGCCTTGTTCACCGGCGCCAAGATTCTTGCTGGCCAGCGTCAGAGAGAGGTTGGAGAACCCCACCCGATAAACAATCCAGCCCGCCAGCACGAACATCACCACATAGACCGCCGGACCGGCGATATCGATAAAGCGTTTGATCGCCTCCATGCCGTGCCAAAACACCATCGCCTGCAGCAGCCACATGGTGATGTAACATCCCCAGCCGAGCTGCGACAGGCCAAGAAAATGCGGCACGGTCATCGGCTCCAGCGACGGAAAGAACTTCAACAGCGTCAGCATCAGCGCGTTGGACGCCAGGTAAGTTTGTATGCCATACCAGGCAAAGGCGATCATGCCGCGGATCACCGCCGGAATATTGGCGCCGAACACCCCGAATGCCTGGCGGCTCAGCACCGCATAAGGCACGCCGCCCATCTGGCTGGGTTTGGCCACCAGATTGGCGCAGAGCTGCACGATGCAAATCCCCACCAGCAGGCAGATCAGCACCTGCCAGCTCGACAACCCAAGGGCGAAGAAGCTGGCGGCCACCACATAGCCGCCCATGCTGTGCACATCCGACATCCAAAAAGAAAAAATGTTGTACCAGCTCCAGTTCTGGTCGCGCGTCGGCGCCAGATCGTCGTTGCACAGCTTGGGGCTGTAGTTGTCATTGGGGTTTGGCATAAATCGTGCTCCTCTCAAGAACGGGCGCCAGGACGGTTGGCAAAGGTCGTTGACAGGGCTTTTGCAGGATTCAGGCCAAATTTATCTTTTTTGTATACAAAATATCTTGTTCTTGTATACGATTTGATTATCTAAGGGTATACGGAGCAGCAAGATGATCGGCACGACGATCGGCGCCAACGCCGCACAGCATGGGCAATCCGCCGCCTATTTCATTGAGGATCAGGACGATCACATCTATAACTCGCTGGTAAAAGCTATCGTTGAACACCGGCTGCTGCCCGGCAGCAAATTGCCGGAAGAAGCGCTGGCGGAGACCTTCGGCGTCAGCCGCACCGGCATCCGTCGGGTGCTGCAGCGCCTTGCCGCAGTGCAGTTGGTCAGCCAGCTGCCCAAACGTGGTGCACAGGTCGCCAGGCCGGGGGAAGCAGAGGCGATCGATGTGTTCCGGACGCGCAAAATGCTGGAGTGCGCCAACCTGCCGCAGGTGATCGCCCACTGCGGCCCTGAACGGCTGCAGGCGATGGTGGCCATCGTCGAGCAGGAACAGCGGGCGCACCAGGAGCGGGACGGCGCGGCGGCGATCCGGCTGTCCGCCGCGTTTCACGTTCAGCTGCAGGCGATCGCCGGCAACGCGGTGCTGACCGAGCTGGTGTCGCAGCTGACGCTGCGTTCATCGCTGGTGATCGCCGTCTATGGCGCGCCCTGGCAGCAAGGCTGCCGCTGCCACGATCACCGCGATCTGCTGACGCTGTTGCAACAGCGCGACGCCGCGGCGCTGGCGCAGCGGATGGCCGGCCATTTTGACGATATCCTGGCCCATTTGCGCTTTACCCAGGGCGACGACGAATCGCCCGATTTTGCGCGGCTCTTTACGGCGGAAGAAAAGGGGGCGCAATGAGCGGTCGCTGCGTGATCCAGGTGATCAACCCCAATACCAGCCAGGCGATGACGGCCACCATCGGCGCCGCCGCACGCGCCGTGGCCGCGGCGGATACGGAAATCCTGGCGGTGTGTCCGCAGGAGGGCGCGCCGTCCATCGAAGGGCATTTTGACGAGGCGATCGCCGCCGTCGGCGTACTGCAGCAGGTGAAGCTTGGCCGCGAAGCCGGCGTCAGCGGCCATATCATCGCCTGCTTTGGCGATCCGGGGTTGCTGGCGGCGCGGGAGCTGGCGCGCGCGCCGGTCATTGGCATCGCCGAGGCGGCGATGCATACCGCCACGCTGCTGGCGACGCGTTTCTCCATCGTCACCACGCTGCCGCGCACGCTGATCATCGCCCGTCATTTATTGCATCAATACGGTTTCGAACGCCACTGCGCGGCGCTGCACGCCATCGATCTGCCGGTGTTGGCGCTGGAAGACGGCAGCGGGGCGGCGCAGCAAAAGGTGCGTCAGCAATGTCTGCAGGCCAAGCGGCAGGACGGCAGCGGGGCGATCGTGCTCGGCTGCGGCGGCATGGCGGATCTGGCGCGTGAGTTGACGCGCGAGCTGGGGATCCCGGTGATCGACGGCGTCAGCGCGGCGGTCAAAATGATCGAGTCGCTGCATGCGCTGGGGTTGAGCACCAGCAAGCACGGCGATCTGGATTTTCCGTTGGCCAAGCCGCTGTCCGGCAGGTTCGACGGTTTTAATTCGTAATTTTAATGGGAAGCGGCGATGAATCAGTACCAATTTGACAAAGACTACCCGCGCGATCTGATCGGCTACGGCGGCCGCCCGCCGCACGCGGGCTGGCCGGGAGGCGCCCGCATCGCGGTGCAGTTTGTCCTCAACTATGAAGAGGGCGCGGAAAACAACGTGCTGCACGGCGACGCCGGCTCTGAACAGTTTCTTTCCGACATCGTCGGCGCGGCCAGCTATCCGGATCGGCATATGTCGATGGATTCACTGTATGAATATGGCTCGCGCGCCGGCTTCTGGCGGATCCACCAGGAGTTTCAGCGCCGCGCTTTGCCGCTGACGGTGTTTGGCGTCGCCATGGCGCTGGCGCGCAATCCGCAGGTGGTGCAGGCGATCAAAGAGGCCGACTATGACGTGGTGAGCCATGGCTGGCGCTGGATCCATTACCAGCAGATGGATGAGGTTAGCGAACGCCAGCATATGCGGCAGGCGATCGCGACGCTGCGCGAGCTGTTCGGCCAGGCGCCGATCGGCTGGTATACCGGCCGCGACAGCCCGAATACCCGCCGGCTGCTGGTGGAACAAGGCGGCTTTTTATACGACAGCGACTATTACGGCGACGATTTGCCGTTCTGGACCGAGGTACGGTGCGCCACCGGCGAGAGCAGGCCGCATCTGATTGTGCCCTATACGCTGGAAGCCAACGATATGCGCTTTGCGTCGCCGCAGGGCTTCAACACCGGCGAGCAGTTCTTTACCTATCTGAAGGACAGCTTCGACGTCCTGTACGCCGAGGGCGAAACCTCGCCGAAGATGCTGTCGATCGGCATGCATTGCCGCTTGCTGGGGCGCCCCGGCAAGTTTCGCGCGCTGCAGCGCTTCCTGGATTATATTCAGCGGCACGATCGGGTGTGGATATGCCGGCGGCAGGATATCGCCGAGCATTGGGCGGAGCATCATCCGTTCAGCAAATGATAAGGGCCGGCATTGCCGGCCCTTTTGCATAGGATCAGAACAATACCGAATAGTTCAGGCCGAAGGTGCGGCCGCGGCCTTTATAGCTGTACAGCTCAGACGAGCCGTAGGTCGGGCTATACAGGATAGGCGCGCGCTGGCCCCAAACGGTGGTGTATTGCTTGTCCAACAGGTTTTCCACGCTGAAGCTGAGCTTGCCCACCGGCAGGTTGTAGCTGCCGAGGAAGTCGATGGTGTTGTAGCCGTCGATCTTGCGTCCTTGGGTGGAGTTGGCCTTGGTGTAATCGCCGTCGTCCGACACGTCGAAGGTCTGCTGCGACTGCAGGCGCAGGTTCCAGTCGCCCGGCGCCCAACCGACGTAAGCGGTGACTTTCGACGGGCTGGCGGTGTCGACCACCAACTTTTTCCATTCGCCGTTGACCTTGGTCTCGGAGCGAATGAGGTTGAAGTTGGTGCCGGCGCTCCAGTCGCTGTCTTCGAAGAAGTAATCCACCGCGCCTTCCAGCCCGTAGATGCGGCGCTTGTCCGAGTTGACGTTGATGGTCATGTCGGTTTTGTTGATGGAGA
Organism: Serratia ficaria; assembly: GCF_900187015.1. Classification (NCBI taxonomy): domain Bacteria; kingdom Pseudomonadati; phylum Pseudomonadota; class Gammaproteobacteria; order Enterobacterales; family Yersiniaceae; genus Serratia; species Serratia ficaria. The sequence continues at coordinate 1,018,780 of NZ_LT906479.1, forward strand.
TGCTTTTGTCGGACAGCGAATAGTAGGCGGCGACCTGCGTGCGCAGGTTGTCGCCGGTGTAGCGCCAGCCGAGCTCGTAGGCGTTGACCTTGATGCCTTCCAGCTTGGAGTCGCCGACGTTGACGCTATTGTTCAGCTGATAGTGGCCGTTGTTCAGCGCATAGGTGCCGTTGCCGTAATACTTGCCCGGATCCGGGATCTCGAAGCCCTGCGAGAAGTTGAACCAGGTTTGCTGGCGCTCGGTCAGGTGCGCCAGCAGGCCGGCGTTGAACAGCGCGTTGTTGTAGTCGGTCTTGCCGCCCGGGATGGCGTCGGCGGAGGTTGCCGCGCCGGTGGCGATGGCTTGCTGCTGGTTGTAGCCGACGAAGTCATCGATCTTGTTTTCGGTGTACTGGTAACGCACGCCGCCGCTCAGGGTGAAGATCGGGTTGATGTCGTAGCTGGCCTGCAGGAACGACGCCAGGTTAGTGGTGGTGTAGCCCGGATAACGCCCGGTGTTGTAGGCGTTTTCCAAATCCATGCCGCCGGATTGCTTCGCCTTCGCCAGATCGAAGAACTGCTGGTTGGCATTGAAGCTCTCATGTTCGGCGTCGATGCCATAGGTCAGCGTCAGGGCGTCGACAGGCTTGCTGTTCAGCGTCAGCTTGCCGCCGTAGAAGTCGGTTTTCTGCTGGGAGGCGCCGATGCTGGTGACGGCATTTCCCGCCGAGTTCAGCGTCGGGAACGGGTAGAAGGTCAGCGACTCGTCGCGATAGTAGACCTGCGCCACCAGATCCTGGCCGAGGAAGTCGGTGTTGGAATATTGCAGGTTGATCAGGTGACGTTCGGTGCCCGGAATGCGGTCGGCGTTCAGGTTGCCGCCGTTGTACGCCCTGGCGTCGCCGGTGACCGCCGAGAAGTCTTTGCCCAGATACAGGCCGTGATCGCCGTCGGACTGGCTCTTGTAATATTGGGTGGTCAGCTGCAGCTGCTGGTGATCGTCGATATTGATGGTGCCGGTGCCCATCACGTCGAGGCGATCGGAATACTGCAGGCCGGTTTGGGTATTGTCGATCAGCACCTCGTTGCCCTTGCCGTCGTACCAGCCACCGTAGCGCTGATAGGAGACCGACAGCCGCCCCGAAGCGTTGTCGTTGCCGCCGCTGACCGCCGCCGCGACGTTTTCGTCGTGGTCGTTGTGGCCGCCGAAGCCGGTTTTGCCGCCGACCAGCAGCTCAACCTGCTGCTCTTTCTGGCCTTTTTTGGTGACGATATTGATCAGGCCGCCGGTGCTGCCGCCGCCGTACAGCGCGGTGGCGCCGGAGATCACCTCGATGTGGTCGATATTGAACGGGTCGATCGAATCCAGCTGGCGGCTGTCGCTGCGTGAGGAGTTCAGGCGCACGCCGTCGATCATCACCATCATCGAACGGCCGCGCAGGTTCATGCCGTAGTTGGTGCGCCCCTGGCCGCTGACGTCCATGCCGGGGATCAGCTGCGCCAGCACGTCCTTGATTTCCTTGCCGCCCTGCACCTGTTGCTCAATCTCCTGGCTCTCGATAACCCAGGTGGTCTGCGCCATTTCAGCGACGGTGCGGTGTGAACGGCTGGCGGAAACCACCACCTGCTCATCATTGTTTTTTTGCTCTTCTGCCCAGGCCGCCGGCGCAAGCATCGCCAGCAGACACGGGTTCAATACCCAAAGGTGTTTGCGTTTCATCGTTATTTTTCCAGTGTTCCCAGGTTGCGTGTGGTTAAAACTCGGTGTAATTGAGCATGACGTGTTCAGCGCGGGCGGGCGTGCCCGCTTGCTGACTGCGCCATTGGATCACCGCCGGGGTGGACGTTAAATCGAACTGGTCGCGTCCTAAAACCCGGTTGAGAATGCGCGCCGAGCGCCAGGCCATCAGGCTGAGCTGGGGTTCGGCAATGCCGTGGCTGTGCATGCCGGCGTTGACGGCGAACAGGCAGTTTTCCTGCGGCCCCTGCCACTCCAGGGTGAAGTCCGGGGCGATGCGGTACTGGTCATCGGCGGTGGTCAGCAGGCGATCGGCCAAAGGCGCCAGGAAAGCCGGCCGATCCTGCTGGTAACCGGTGGCGAAGATCGTCACGTCGGTATCGAAGGTTTCCCGGCCCTGATCGAGATGGTGGTGCGTCACCAGCCGATACCCGTCGCCGTCGGCGTGCATCGCCGCCAGCGAACGGCTTGGCAGCAGGCGCGCCCAGGGCTTTTCTCGCAGCACTTCAAAGCGGTGATACATCGCGCGGTAGATAGCCAGCAGCGACTCGCCGGTAATGCCGTCGGAGGTCATCTTCTGCTCGGTCAGCATGCGCTGCTTGGCGCCGTCGTTGAGGCCGTAGAAGCCGTCGACGTAGTCCGGCGTAAAGTATTCGTTGGCGAAGGCCGCTTCATCCAGCGCGTTGTAGTTGTTGCGGCGCGAGATCCAGTTGAGCTGCGCCGGTTGGCCCCATTCGCCGCGGAAAATGTTCAGGAACAGATCGGCGCCGCTCTGGCCGCCGCCCACCAGGGTAACGCGTTTGCCGGCCAGATCCGGGCTGCGCAGCGCCATTTCGCTGGCGTGGAAGCAGCGGTCGTTTTGTTCGGTAACGCAGTCCGGCAGCTTGATGCGCTTGCCGATGCCGAGGCAGACGTGGCGCGCGCGGTAGACATTGCGCTGGGTGGTGACCACGAACTGGCGCTGCTGGTCGTCAAAATCCACGCTCTGGATGTCCTGGCTGAACTCCAGCGAATTCAGCCCGTTGGCGGCCCAGTCGAGGTAGTCGGCGAACTCTTCGCGCGACACCGTGCGCAGTTCGGTGGTCAGGAAACGGTAGAACTTTTTCCGTTTAACCAGATAGTTGAGGAAGCTGTACGGGTTGGTCGGCGACACCGCGCTCACCAGATCCTTCAGGAAGCTGGTTTGCATGTGGCAATCCGGCACCATCATGCCGGGATGCCAGGAAAAGTGCGGTTTGCGCTCAAGGAATTTACTGTTAAAACCGTTCACTTCGCTGCCAAGCGCGGCGATGCTGAGGTTGAACGGGCCGATGCCGATGCCGATGAAATCCAGAGGCTGATTCATTGGGCAAGCTCCTTGGTGACCAGATAGAGAGGGTTATCGAGATCCTGCAGGTAGTTGGGCAACATGCGGCTGCCGCCGTCCTGCTCTGAATAAGTGAGTTTGACCGGGTTAAGCACCACGCGAATAATCTGCGGCTTGAACAGGTCGAACAGCGCGAAGCGATCCGCCATTGCCGGATGCCGCGCCATATAACCTTGCAGCACCTGCGCCAGCAGCTGATAGAAACGCGCTTCGCTCACCCCGCAGGACGCCATCAGCGGTGAGATGAAGCGCAGCACGGTAACGAAGTGGCCGGTCTGCAGATCGTGGATCAGGTAGTCGGCGGAAAGGCGCACGGTAACGTCCTTCACCCCCTGCGGCAGCGAGGCCGCTTCGGGGAAGTCCCGATCCACCAGGCGCATGTCGCCCTGGAAATCCTTCAGCAACACGCGCTGCGGCACATGATCCTTCATCACCAGCGTGATGTTCTGGCCGTGGGCGATCAGCGCCACGCCGTAACGGCACATCAGGTGGTACATCGGCAGCACCACCGCGCTGAACATCTGTTGCAGCCAGGCTTCGGCGCTCAGGCCGGAGCGAGCGATATAGGCGGCGATCAGCGGCTCGCCGTGGTTGTCGGTTTCCATCAGCGTCGCCATCAAGATGGCGTGTTCGCCCTCCTGCAGGTAACAGGACGGATTCTCGCGCCAGATCACCCCAAGCATTTCCTGATAGCGATACGGCGCTTTGGCCAGCGAGGCGTAGGTTGGGTGAGTCATGTAACCCGCCGCCGGTTCGCCGAGGATCTCGGCGCCGCTGGCGCGCAGGGTCGGGTCCTCGGCGAAGATGTCCTGCAGCCAGCGCGAGGCGGCCGGGCCGGCGCTGATGTACTTGCCCGGAATGCCGCGGTAGCACGAGGTGTTGTAAATGGTCAGCGGCAGCTTGATGTCGAACGCCGAACGGCGGCTGACGTTGGTCAGGGTGCGCAGCGATTGCTGCGCCAGGTAATGGTCGCCGAATTCGCCCAGTTCGATCAGCTCGCCCGCGGCCAGCTGCGGCAGGAAATGCAGCGCAATTTTTTGCTGCCATTGCCAGGGGTGCAGCGGCACCGGGATCCAGTCGTCGCTCAGCTTCAGCTCGCGCCAGCGGCGGTCGAAGCGTTGGCGTTCGCCCTGATCCATGGCGCTGTCGAGCAGGCTGTCCAGCGGGAATTGCGCGTCGGCGCACCAAACGAAGCCGTCGCGTTTGGCCGCGATCCAGTGCAGGCGGAACTGGCCCTGATACTCTGGCGCATACTGCTGCAGCGCGTTCAGGCCCCAGCCGCGACGGCCCTTGTTGAAAATGAACTTCGGGTGGCCGGCCAGCAGGCATTGCAGCGCGTCGGCATCGAGGGCGATCAGATCCTGCGCGCTCATGCCGTGGCGTGCGGCCAGCAGCTGCATGTCGCCGCGCAGCGTGGCGTACAGATCCTCCAGATGTTCGGCTATCTGCGCATCGTCCATTTTCAGCACCTGCGCCAGCTGACGCAGCGTTTGGTCGGCGGCCAGCGGCAACCGATCGCAGCTCAGCGTGGCGGGGTCGATGTGCAGCCAGCCCCAGATGCCGCGGGTGGCGCTGAAGCCGTAGCTGGCGTCGCCCAGGGCGATGCGCCATTTTCCGTCGTGCGATTCCGCCTGCAGCGTGCGTTCGTATTCCAGTTCGGCCAGCATCTTGGCGATCATCTGGCGGTTGACGCGCTGCCAGTCGGCGTAGTCATGAGCGATCATACCGACGCCTCCCGAAAGAACGCATCGCGTTGGTTGAGGATCAGGCGCGAACGTTTGTGCGGGAAGTCGAACTCCTTCACCCTGTGATAGCCGGCGGCCGGCAGGTGGCGGAACAGCCGCTGGTTATCGGCGCGCGGCTCGGCGAGCACCCGGGTGGTGCGCGGTTCGTCCAGATACAGATAATGGGTCAGGCCGCGCAGCCAGCTGCGGATGTATTGCGCGCCGCGGCGGTCCTCTTCGCCCACCAGCATATGCAGCCCGCGATCGAACGGCTGCCAGCGGTAGTGGCGGCCGATGCGGTCTTCCGGCGCCCAGTAGACCTCGAAGTAACCGAACGGGCGATCGTCGAAACAGCCGAGCAGCGGATAACAGTAGCTGGAGTCCAGCTGGCGCCGCAGATAGGCGGCCTGCGCCTCGAGCGGGCCGCTCATTTCCCAGAAGGCATCGACGCGCGGCGAATTCATCCAGCGGGTGAACTGTTCGGCGTCGCGTTCGACCTCCGGCAGGCGGAAACTCAGGGTGTGTTTGAGCTGCGGATCGTAACGGCGGTAAACCTCGCCGTTCGGCCGCGCCGGGCGCTGCGGGAACCAGATCTGGCGTTCGGCGTCATAGTGCATCTGGCCGGAGGCGCGGTTGCGTTCGCCGCTCAGCCACAGCGGCAGCTGGTAGAAAACTTCGCGCGCCAGGTAGTCGCCGCTGGCCAGGGCGAACAGCGCCTGAGCCTGGGGTTCTTCCCGCCATTCGGCGTAGGGCAGCGCCACGCCGCTGAGCTGCGGCGCGGCGACCAGCAATTGATCCAGCGCCTGCACCAGCCAGCCCTGCGGCAGGGCGCCCGGGTAATGCAGCACGGCGCTGCCGTCCAGGCCGAGGCCCAGCTGCAGATCCCGTTCCAGCCGTTCGCAGCGGAAAGCGCTGCCGGCATGCGTCAGTTTGGCGGACGGCGTCATTGGGCGGCCCCCGTAAACAGTGGGTTGACGAAATCGAAGTAGATCACCGCCGGATCGACGATGGTGTTCTCGTTATGATCGTGCAGGTAACAGAAGAAGTTGCCTTTACAGTTCCAGTGCGGGCTGTCGAGCACGTAGTCCAGGCACAGGGTATTCCTGGCGGTGGCGCGCAGGCCGCCAAGCGCGTCGCGCACCCGGGCCATCAAGGATCCTTCGCTGTCGAAGCCGGCGGCTGCCAGCGCGGCGGTGACCGCCAGGCTGGAGTTCACCAGCAAATAATAAGGGAAGTAGCGCAGCAGTTGCTGCTCGCTGAAGCGGTTTTCCGCCTCGGCTTCGCCGATCTCCTCCAGCCAGGGGGCGGCGTCGCGGGTGAAGCCGCTGCCCTGGCAGTCGCGGTACAGCATGCCGACCGGCAGATCCTGCTGCATCTCCACCAGAATGTTTTGCTGGTGCGCCAGCAGCACCAGGCCGTAGTCGGCTTCGGCGCTGAACAGCGGCAGCAGCACCTGTTGGCAGTAAGCGTCCAGCCAGCAGTGCGCCGCCTGGCGCAGCGGCAGGTTCAGGCGGGCGGCCAGGCGGCGCACCGCGGCGGCCAGCAGGCTGTCGCCGCCGTCCGGCGCGGCCTGAGTCAGGGTCACCAGCACGTTGGTCTGGCTTTCCGGCTGTTCGAACAGCAGGTTGTCGCGCAGCGCCATCAGGCTCTCTTCCTGAATGACGCCCTCGACGGAGCGCAGGCCGGCCCAGCCGTCTTCCTGCATCACGCGGAAGGTCGGGTAGCGCGCCTGCAGCCGTTGCCAGCGCGGGGTTTGCGCCAGGCGAGCCAGGCGGATGCCGCGCTTCACTTCCTTGACCGACAGGGTGCGCACCGAGTTGGTCAGGCGCACGCTGAGGGAAAATTTAATCATGTCGCGGTTGCCGGCGCTGTACAGCGAGCGGGACGAACTGGTCGGCAGCCAGCGTTCGCCGGCCTCGCCCAGATCGCGCAGCAGATGCTGGCTAACCAGCTCCCGGCACCAGCGCTGGCTCAGCAGATGGTCGGCCTGCCAGGGGTGCATCGGCAGCAGCCAGACATCGTCGGTGAAGTGCGTCAGCAACTGCGGCGCGCTCTCGGCGGCGAAGCGCTGCAGGCGCTGCTGCAGCGTCAGGTTCAGGCTTTCGCCGCACAGGAAGCGGTGGTCGACGGCGAACCAGCGCAGCGGGAACCGGGCGGCGAAGTCCGGCAGGTAACGGTGCGCCTGGCGTTCGTCGAAGGGTTCGTGGGATTTGGGCGCCGGATGGAAGGCGTGGCCCACCAACAGCCCCTGTTCCGCCTGGGCGAAATTCAATGGCCGGTCGCGCAGCGCCGGCCAGTCGAGACGGACCGCGATCGCCCGTTGGGTATTATCATGACTTTCCAGCACCCGCTGGCGGAAACGTTCGACCGCCTCGGCGGGCAATTCGCCTTTCACCGCCGGCTTTTCCAGCAGCAGGCTCACCAGCCGTTCGACGCTCAGCGCTTCGCCGGCGCCGTCATCCTGCCGATGCAGGCGGGCGGGGAACAGGTATTGGTGATGCTGGGTTGGCGAAATATGGCGTAAAGCGATGCGAATGGCTTGGGTCGGTGAAAGAGGAATGTGAAGCTGCGGATGTTGTCGATGATCGGTGGCCGGAACGATTTGCCAGTCCCGGGTTTCACGCATTAATGCGTTCAAAAAGCACTGCGCAGCCACGTCTGTTGCCGCGGTTTCAAACTGGATTGTCATGATCCCATTTCACTGTTGAATCAATTGAGAATGATTCTTATATCAATAATATTTATTGTTATCAATTGCGCTATGATACAATTTTTCAATGAATCTAACATAAACCCATAATTTTATTAACGGTATCTTTACGTTCGATGCGTATTTTTTCCTCCATAAAATCACCGACAATTGGCAATGCGTCGCCTTCCAATTGGCCGCTGGCGTTTTGCGCCGGTTTGCTGGGCATTGGGCAAAACGGATTGCTGGTCGCGCTGCCGATGTTAGTCGGCATGACCCAGCTGTCGCTGTCCGTCTGGGCTGGGCTGTTGACGCTCGGTTCGATGCTGTTTCTGGTCGGCTCGCCCTGGTGGGGGCGGCAGTCGGAAATTCGCGGCTGCAAGTTTGTGGTAACCATGGCGTTAGCGGGGTATTTGTTCAGTTTCGCTTTACTGGCGCTGGCGGTGTGGGGGCTTTCGGCCGGCTGGCTGCCGCCGATGGTCGGATTGGGCGGCCTGATCGCGGCGCGCATTATCTATGGGCTGACGGTTTCCGGCATGGTGCCGGCCAGCCAAACCTGGGCGCTGCAGCGCGCAGGTTATGAACAGCGGATGTCGGCGCTGGCCACCATCAGTTCGGGGCTGAGTTGCGGACGCCTGCTCGGGCCGCTGTGCGCCGCGCTGGCGCTGTCGATCCATCCGATGGCGCCGCTGTGGCTGATGGCCATCGCGCCGCTGATCGCACTGCTGGTGGTCTGCCGGCAGCATAACGATCCGCCGCTGCCGCCGGTGGCGCATCAGCAAAATCGTCTGCGCCTCAGCATGGCGCCGTATCTGCTGTGCGCGGTGCTGCTGGCGGCGTCGGTCAGCCTGATGCAGCTTGGCCTGTCGCCGCATTTGGCCCGGCTGTTCAGCCATTCCGCCATCGCCGTCAGCCATCATGTGGCGGTGTTGCTGAGCGTGGCGGCGGGCTGTACGCTGCTGGCGCAGTTCCTGGTGGTGCGCCCGCAGCGTTTCAGCGCCCCCCGGTTGCTGTTGATTGCCGCCGTGCTGATGGCCGCGGGGCTGGCGCTGATGTGCACGCCACCGCTGGCGCTGTTCTATGTCGGCTGCGCGCTGGCTTCCTTCGGCGCGGCGATGGCGACGCCGGGCTATCAGCTGATGCTGAACGACAAGTTGTCCACCGGCAAAGGATCCGGCGCGATAGCCACCAGCCACACGCTGGGCTACGGCCTGAGCGCGCTGATGGTGCCGGTGGTGGCGAAGTTTTATGGCGAGTCGCAGCTGATCGCTGCGGCGCTGGCGATGGCCGTCCTGCTGGGCGGCGTCAGCGGCTGGCTGTGGCGCCGGCATCGCATAACGATCAATTCCGCGGGAGAGTAATCGACATGTCCGGCGCATCAAGCTACAGAATTTTTGACATCAAATTGAAAAGCAAAGAAAACGTCTCGCCTTCGCTGTTGCGTTGCGTGTTCGAGGGGCCGGAGGTGCATCGCATGAAGCTGGAGGCGCCGGATCAGCGCATCAAGCTGCTGTTCCCGGCCGCCGACGGCCAGATCCCGCAGCTGGAAAACGGCGCGGACTGGTACAGCCATTATATGGCGATCCCGAAAGAGCGGCGCCCGGTGATGCGCACCTATACGCTGCGGGCGCTGCGTCGGGCGCAAAATCAGCTGGACGTGGAGTTCGTGCTGCACGGGGTGAACGGCCCGGCCTCCGCCTGGGCGACCCATGCCGCGCCGGGCGACGCCATTCAGGTGGTGGCGCCCAACGGCGACTTCGCCGGCGACAGCGGCGGTTACGAATGGGCGCCGCCGACGCAGCTGCAGCAGGCGTTGCTGATTGCCGATGAAACGGCGGTGCCGGCGGCGATGGGCATTCTGGAGCAGCTGGCGCGCCAGGCCAACCCGCCGCGGGTGCAGGCGTTCTTCGAAGTGCCGGTGGCGGGCGATTGCCTGGCGCTGGAGCAATTCCCGTTCGCCGAAGTGTACTGGCTGCCGCGCGACGTCGGGCACCAGCAGATGCACGGCACGCTGCTGGTGGAAGCGGTGCGCCAGCGGGTGGCGATCCCCGCTTCGGCGCGCGCCGAAGCGCAGTCGCTGGCGGAGAACAGCCTGGGCGGCGATCTGTTGTGGGAACGCGCCGAGGGGGCGAAAAGCTTCTACGCCTGGGTGGCGGCCGAATCCTCGGCGGTGAAATCGCTGCGGCGTTATCTGATCGGCGAATGCGATTTGGACCGCTCAACCGTCAACTTTATGGCCTACTGGTGCTGACTGCTCACGGCGGCGCCCGCTGAATTACCCGATCAAACTGACGTGCGCCGCCACGATGCGCCAGCCGCAGGGCAGCTTCACCCAGGTTTGCATCTGCCGGCCGACGCTGTCGCTGCCCGGGCGGCGAAATTCGGTGCTGGCCACCGCCATGTCGTCGCCATAGGTGGTGATTTGGGTGTTTTCCAACTGCCGATCCAGCCCCTGCGACGGGCGCCGCAGGCGGAAGTCGCGGATCTGATCGATGCCGTACAGATTCTCGCCGGCGCCGTAGCGCACCGTGCGGCCGTCGTGCCAGAACAGCTCATCCAGCACCTCGATATCGTTGCCGATCAGCGCCTGCTCATAGCGATAGAAAGCGGCGTTCACCTCTGCCAGCACCGCCGGCCGGTCGATATATTCACTTTTCATGGATTAATCCTGTTTTTGCGGTAACACGCAGGCGGTCACGCCGCGCTGTTCCAGCGCATAGGCGGCGCGCAACGCCAGATCTTCGCGCCACGGCGGGGCGATCAGCTGTACGCCCAGCGGCAGGCCGGCGGCGGTCGTCAAGGGCACGCTCACCACCGGCAGGCCGAGGAACGAAATCGGCTGCGTCAGCATGCCCATGCTGGCGCGGGTCGGCAGATCGACGCCGTTGATGCGCATCGTCTCCTGGCCAATCGGGGTGGCGCCGCACGGCGTGGCCGGGGCGATCAGGATGTCCCAGTGTTCGAACAGCGGCGATGCCTGCTGTTGAAAATGGGCGCGGAAACGCTGGGCCTGCACGTACCAGGCGGCGGGCAGCATGGCGCCGGCCAGCAGCCGCTCGCGCGACAGCGGTTCAAAACGTTCGGGCTGGCTGCGCAGCTGCGGCAGGTAATGATTGCCGCCTTCGGCGGCGCTGATGATAAAGGCCGCCGAACGCGCCAGCTCGGCCTGCGGCAGTTCGACGTCGGCGATCGCCTCCAGCGCCTGCGCCACCCGCCGTACGGCCTGTTTGGCGTCGTCGTCGCACCACTGCTGGAAGTATCCGCCCAGCACCGCGCAGCGCAACCCTTGCTGGCCGCGCGGCAGCAGCGCTTCGGTATGGGTTACCGGCTTGTCGGCCTGGAAACGGTCTTCAATGTCGGTCCCCTGCATCACGTCGTAGACCGCCGCCAAGTCGCGCACCCGGCGGGCGAACGGGCCGAGATGATCCAGGCTGGCGACGAACGGCTGGCTGCCGCTGCGCGACAGGCGGCCGAAGGTCGGCTTCAAGCCGTAAATGCCGCACAGCGAAGCGGGCACGCGGATGGACCCGTTGGTGTCGCTGCCGAGTGAAAAATTAACCAGCCCGGCCGCCACCGCCGCCGCCGAACCGCCGGAGGAACCGCCGGCGATGCGGGTGGCGTCATGCGGATTGCGGGTGGCGCCGTAATGGCTGTTTTCGGTGGTGAAGCCGTAGGCATAGGCATCCATATTCAGCATGCCGGAGAGCAGGGCGCCTTGCCCGGCCAGCCGGGTTATCGCCCAGGCGTCCCGTTTGGCCGGCGGCCGGTCGCTGAACAGGCTGGCGCCGGCCAGGGTGGTTTCCCCGGTCACGTCGAACAGGTTCTTTACCGCATAGGGAATGGCGGCCAGGGCGGGCAGCGGCAGGCCCTTGGCGCGGGCGCGGTCGAGATTATCGGCCTCGCTCAGCATGCGTTCACGGGTGACGTGGGTATAGGCATTCAGCGCGGGATTGTGCCGGTCGATATCGTCCAGCGTTTGCTGGGCTATCTCGCGGGCGGAGATGGCGCCTTGCTTCAGCGCCGCGCGGATCTCGGCGATCGACAGTGAGCTTAGCGAATTCATGCGCGGTATACCCCCGCGATCTCCAGCCGCTGGTCGAGCGGAAAGGCCATCAGCGGCTCGGCCATGGCGGCGATGCGCCGGAACTGGGTCAGCAGTTCCTGCCGGCGGGCATCGTCCAGCTCCAGCGCCAGGATGGTTTCCATCTGGCGAATGTAGGTCGCCCAGTCGGCGGCGGTGTGGTGGTCCATAGGTTCTCCCGGTAATCAAAAGTGGCTAGAAGCCGGCGGCGCTGCCGTTGCTGCGCGGATCGAAGGCGCCTTCGAGCATGCCGTTGGTATGCCGCACGATGGCGCCGGCGTGGCCGACCGCTTCGCTGAAGTCCGGCAGCAGTTCAACCTCGTGGCCGCGTCGGCGCAGGTAATCGAGGGTTTCCGCGCTGAAGCGGCCTTCCAGTTTCAACGCGTCGGAGCTTTCGCCCCAGGTGCGGCCGAGCAGCCAGCGCGGCGCGCTGATCGCCTGCTGCAGCGGCAGCCCCTGCACCACATGGCGCACGAACAGCGCCGCCTGGGTCTGCGGCTGGCCGTCGCCGCCCATCGAGCCGTACACCAGCGTGCGGCCGTCGTACAGCCTGGCGGCGGCCGGATTCAGGGTGTGGAACGGCTGCTTGCCCGGCGCCAGCGCCAGCAGGTGGTCGGCGTCCAGGCTGAAGGACGCGCCGCGGTTTTGCCACAGCACGCCGCTTTGCGGCAGCACCACGCCGCTGCCAAATTCATGATAGATGCTCTGAATGAAAGACACCGCCAGGCCGCTGCTGTCCATCACGCCCATCCAGACGGTGTCGCCCGGCCCTTTGCCCGCGCCCCAGGGCGCCGCCTGCTGCGGATCGATGCGTTTCGCCAGCGAATCCAGATGTTCGGCCGCCAACAGCGCCTGCGGATCCTGCGTCATATGCCGCGGATCGGTGATGTATCGGTCGCGCAGGCCGAACGCCAGCTTGGTGGCTTCGACCAGGCTATGCACCACGGCGCCTTCGGGCTGGCCGACCAGCGGCAGGCGATCGGTCAGCCCGAGGATGGCGAGCGACACCAGCCCCTGGGTCGGCGGCGTCAGGTTGAAGATCTCGCCTTTCTGGTGCTCCAGCCGCAGCGGAACGCGGCGACGCGGCCGGTAATCCGCCAGATCCTGGGCGGTGAGCGGCATGCCCAGCGTCGCCATGTCCGCCGCCATGCTGCGGGCCAGCGGGCCGCGATAAAAGCTGTCCAGCCCGTCTTCGGCCAGGGCGATCAGCGTATCGGCCAGGCGCGGCTGACAGAAGCGTTGGCCGGCCTGGGGGATCTCCCCCTGCGGCAGGTAGGTGCGGGCGAAGTGTTCCACCTCCGCCAGCTCATGATACTTGCTGCGCGTCGCCGCCTCCTGGGACGCGGTGACCGGGATGCCGTCGGCCGCATAGCGAATGGCGTCGGCCAGCAGGCGCGACGGCGGCAGCTGTTCGCCGCCCAGTTCGGTGGAATAGTCCAGCGCCGCTTGCCAGCCGCCGACGGTGCCGGCGACGGTCAGCGCCGCCCTGGGGCCGCGGTGAGGTATGCGGCTTTCCCCGGCGTAGAAATCCAGCGACGCCAGCGATCCCGCCGCGCCGCTGGCGTCGATCGCCACCGGGTCCCCCTGCGGCGGCACAATCAGCCAGAAGCCGTCGCCGCCGATGCCGTTCATATGCGGGTAGACCACGGCGATGGAGGCCGCCGCGGCCACCATCGCTTCAATGGCGTTGCCGCCGGCGCGCAGCACCGCCAGCGCGCTTTCGCTGGCGAGGTGATGGGGAGTGACCGCCATGCCCAATGGCGCGGTGTTGCTGTTAATCATCTCTTGGCCCTTTTCTGAGGTCGCATCTGATTAAGGACAAGCAAGAGGCGTTCCACTTTTCCCGCCGGACAATAATCGCTTGCCAGCGGGTGGCCGAAGCGTGCTATGTTCCGCTGAAACAAAGGTTACATCCCCGTCATCTTTTCAGCGTGCGGCGGCGTTGGCTGCGCGCTGAACGGCAGGGGCAAGCAGGAGTAACGATGCAACAGATTGATGAGCGCCTGCGCGGCGAATATCCGCAGCTGACGCCGCTGGAGCAGCGGGTGGCCGATTTTATCTTCGACCACTTCGATGACCTGCTCGGCTACAACAGCGCCGAACTGGCGCGCCTGAGCGGCGTATCCAAAGCCACGGTCAGCCGGCTGTTCAAGCGCCTGGGCTACCGCAGCTACCGCGATATGCGCGATGAGCTGCGCACCCTGCGCCAGAGCGGCATGCCGCTGACCGACAACCGGGACGCGGTGCAGGGCAACACCCTGCTGGCGCGCCACTACAAGCAGGAGATGGCCAACCTGACTCACTGGGTGAACCATATCGATGCGCACCAGTTCAATGCGGTGATCGCCGCGCTGGTGCAGGCGCGGCGCGTGGTGCTGATGGGGTTCCGCAACAGTTACCCGGTGGCGATGCACCTGCGCCAACAGCTGCTGCAGGTGCGCGAAAGGGTGCTGCTGGTGCCGCAGCCGGGGCAAACCCTGGCGGAAGAGCTGGCCGATCTGGCGCCGCAGGACGTGGCGGTGGTGGTGGCGTTTCGCCGCCGTCCGCGCCAGCTCAGGGCGATCCTGACCCGGCTGCAAACTCAACGGGTGCCGACGCTGTTGATCTGCGAGCCGCAGGCGCAGGCGCTGATCCCGCTGGCCAGCTGGCATTTGGCCGCGTCGCTCGACAGCGTGTCGGCCTTCGACAGCTACTCCGCCGCCATGAGCCTGGCCAATCTGCTCAGCAACGCGCTGCTGCACGAGACGCTGGCGCAGGGCAGGCAGCGCATCCATCAAATCGCCGATTTGTACCAGGAGCTGGACGAACTGGAACAGCGCTGAATCCGGCGCCGTTTTGGTGCTTGTGCACTTTAATGGTGCTTTCTCTTCCCCATGTTGTTCCCCTCCCCGCCGCAGCGAGCGCGGGGAAATAGCGATGGTCATCCGATAACCTGCGGGCATTAAAGCAGATCGTTCATCGCATCCCCGGTTGGCACATTAGTTGCAGAGTGATACGCAAAGAATCTTTTGTTTCATCATTTCACCATCGGGGATACTCTATGAACATCAAGAAAACACTGTGGGTTGCCTTGGCTGCGGTCGCGTTGATGGCGCAGGCGGCTTCGGCGATGGCGGACCAGCTGCAGGAGATCCAGCGGCGCGGCGTGCTGCGCGTGGCGGTGCCGCAAGATTTCCCGCCGTTCGGCTCGGTCGGCACCGATCTGCAGCCGCAGGGTTATGACATCGACATGGCGCATTATCTGGCCGACAAAATGAAACTTAAGTTGCAGCTGGTGCCGGTGACCAGCGCCAACCGCGTGCCTTACCTGCAGACCAACAAGGTGGATCTGGTGATCTCCAGCCTGGGTAAAAACCCGGAGCGCGAGAAGACCATCGCCTTCAGCCGCGCCTATGCGCCGTTCTTCCTCGGCGTGTTCGGTCCGCAGGACGCCGCGTTGGGCGACGCCGCGCAGCTGGCCGGCAAAACCGTCGGCGTGACGCGCGGCGCGGTGGAAGACATGGTGCTGAGCGATAGCGCGCCGAAGGGCGCGCAGATCAAACGTTATGAGGATAACAACACCACGTTGTCGGCCTATCTGTCCGGCCAGGTGCAATACATCGCCACCGGCAATCTGGTGGTGAGCGCCCTGGCGCGGCAGAATCCGGGCAAGGCGCCGGTCGCCAAGTTCATGCTGAAGGATTCGCCGTGCTACGTGGGCCTGCGCCTGGGCGAACCGGCGCTGAAGGCCAGGGTGGACGAGCTGATTGGGCAGGCGCTGCAGGACAACACCCTGAATGGCCTGTCGGAAAAATGGCTGAAAGCGCCGCTGCCCGCCAACCTTGGCGCCTAACGGGAGCGTCCGATGACCTATCAGCTGAATTTTCCCGCCCTGTGGCCCTATCTGCCGGAGCTGCTGGCGGGGCTGCTGACCACCGTCGAGCTGACGGCGATGGCGACCCTGATGGGCGTGGCGCTGGGGATTTGCGGCGCGGCGATCCGCAGCGGCAAAACCACCCTGCTGAGCCGCATCTGGGGCCTTTACGTCGAAGCGGTGCGCAACACGCCGTTCGTGGTGCAGCTGTTTTTTATCGTGTTCGGTCTGCCGAGCCTGGGCTGGAAGCTGACCGCCGGGCAGGCGGCGCTGTTGGCGATGGTGATTAACCTCGGCGCCTACAGCACCGAGATTATCCGCGCCGGCATTCAGGTGACGCCGAAGGGCCAGTGGGAGGCGGGGCGGGTGCTGGGGTTCAGCCGCAGCCAGACCTTTTTGCGCATCGTGCTGCCGCCGTCGCTGCAGCGCATTTATCCGGCGCTGGTCAGCCAGTGCATTATCGTGATGCTGGGGTCATCGGTGGTGTCGCAGGTCTCGTTCGAAGAGCTGACCTTCGCCGCCAACCTGATCCAGTCGCGCACCTTCCTCAGCTTTGAGGTCTATCTGGTGACGACGCTGTTTTATCTGCTGTTGTCGGTGCTGATGCGCCAGCTGCTGCTGGCCGCCGGACGACGCTTTTTGGGGAGCCAGGGCTGATGCTGACCTTTACCGACTGGGACATCGTGCGCAACCTGCTGTTGGCGGCGCGCTGGACGCTGCTGCTGTCGCTGACCGCGTTCTTCGGCGGTACGCTGGTGACGCTGCCGCTGTTGCTGCTGCGCCTGAGCAAACGGCGCTGGGCGCTGCGGTTTGTCCGCTTTTACGCCGAGCTGTTTCAGGGCACGCCGCTGCTGATGCAGCTGTTTTTGGCGTTTTTCGGCCTGGCGCTGTTCGGCATCGACGTCAGCCCCTGGACCGCCGCCGCGCTGGCGCTGACGCTGTTCACCAGCGCCTTTCTGGTGGATATCTGGTCCGGCAGCATCGCCGCGCTGCCGAAGGGGCAGTGGGAAGCCTCGCGCTGCCTGGGGTTGAGCTTCGGCCAGACCCTGCTGCGGGTGATCGTGCCGCAGGCGGTGCGCATCGCCATCGCGCCGACCGTCGGGTTTTCGGTGCAGGTGATCAAGGGCACCGCGCTGGCGTCGATCATCGGCTTCGTCGAGCTGACCAAGGCCGGCACCATGCTGAATAACGTGACCTATCAACCCTTTAAAGTCTTCGGCCTGGTGGCGCTGGGCTATTTCCTGATGTGTTATCCGCTGTCGCGCTACAGTCATTATCTGGAGAAAAAATTCCATGCCGCTCATCACAATTAATCAGGTTCAAAAATATTACGGTCAGAACCATGTGCTGAAAGGCGTGGATCTGGATATCGACATGGGGCAGGTGATTTCCATCATCGGCCGCAGCGGATCCGGCAAAAGCACGCTGCTGCGCTGCATCAATGGGCTGGAGGGCTACCAGGAAGGCAGCATCAAGCTGGGCGGCATGACCATCACCGACCGCGATTCGCAGGCGCGTGAAATCAGCCGTTCGATCGGCATGGTGTTCCAAAACTTCAACCTGTTCCCGCACATGAGCGCGCTGGAAAACGTGATGCTGGCGCCGCGCCGGGTGCTGAAAAAAAGCCCGGCCGAATGCCGCCGGCTGGCGGAAGAGATGCTGAACAAGGTCGGGCTGGGGGAGCGCATGCACTATGCGCCGGCCAACCTCTCCGGCGGGCAGCAGCAGCGGGTGGCGATCGCCCGGGCGCTGGCGATGAAGCCTAAGGTGCTGCTGTGCGACGAGATCACCTCGGCGCTGGATCCCGAGCTGGTGGGCGAGGTGCTGAAGGTGCTCGAACAGCTGGCGAAGGAAGGCATGACCCTGATCCTGGTGACCCATGAGATGAACTTCGCCCGCGAGGTGGGCGACCGGGTGGTGTTTATGCACCAGGGCAAAGTGTGGGAGCAGGGCGACAGCCGCACGCTGTTCGCCAACCCGCAAACGCAGGAATTAAAACAGTTTATCGCTTCGGTCCGCGGGCTGTCTGAGGCCTGATTTCGACGCTCAAAATAACAAGTTATTAAGCTGGTAAGGAATTAACATGCTGGATATCACTCAATTCGATCAGATTAACCCCCCCGCCCGTCTGCTGATGGGGCCGGGGCCGATCAACGCCGACCCGCGCGTGCTGCGCGCCATGTCGAGCCAGCTGATCGGCCAGTACGATCCGGCGATGACCGGCTACATGAATCAGGTGATGGCGCTGTACCGCGCGCTGTTCCGCACCGAAAACCGCTGGACGATGCTGGTGGACGGCACCTCGCGCTCCGGCATCGAGGCGATGCTGGTCTCCGCCATTCGCCCCGGCGACAAGGTGCTGGTGCCGGTATTCGGCCGCTTCGGCCACCTGCTGTGCGAAATCGCCCGCCGCTGCCGAGCCGAAGTGCACAGCATCGAGGCGCCGTGGGGAGAAGTGTTCAGCGCCGATCGCATCGAAGACGCCATCAAGAAGGTGCGCCCACGCCTGCTGCTGACGGTGCAGGGCGACACCTCCACCACCATGCTGCAGCCGCTGGAGCAGCTGGGCGAAATCTGCCGTCGGCACGGCGTGCTGTTCTACACCGACGCCACCGCCTCCTTTGGCGGCAACCCGCTGGAAACCGACGCCTGGGGGCTGGATGCGGTGTCCGCCGGCCTGCAAAAATGCCTGGGCGGCCCGTCCGGCAGCTCGCCCGTCACCCTCAGCCCGCAGTTTGAAGAGATCGTGCGCCGCCGCAAATGCGTGGAGCAGGGCATTCGCACCGCCGATCACGCCGACGGCGACGACGAGATGATCTACTCCAACTATTTCGACCTCGGCATGATCATGGATTACTGGGGCCCCGAACGGCTCAATCACCACACCGAAGCCACCAGCATGCTGTTCGCCGCCCGCGAATGCGCGCGGGTGATCCTCGAAGAAGGGCTGGATAACGCCATTGCCCGCCATCGGCTGCACGGCGCGGCGATGCTGGCCGGCATTCAGGGCATGGGGCTGGAGGTGTTCGGCGATCTCGACCACCGCATGAACAACGTGTTGGGGGTGGTGATCCCGCCGCAGGTGCACGGCGAGCAGGTGCGGCAGATGATGCTGAACGACTTCGCCATCGAAATCGGCACCTCGTTCGGCCCGCTGCAGGGCAAGATCTGGCGCATCGGCACCATGGGCTACAACGCGCGCAAAGACTGCGTGCTGCAGACCCTGACCGCGCTGGAGGCGGTATTGAACCGCCTGGGCTTCGCCAGCCAGCAGGGGGAAGCGCTGCAGGCGGCCTGGAATACTTACGACGCCGGGAGCCGCTGATGACGGCGCTGTTAACCGCCCAGGAGGCGGAACAGGCGGCGGCGCGGGTGATGGCGCGCTGCGACGCGCTGGCGGCGATCTCGGCCACGCCGGGGCAGCTGACGCGCACCTATCTCTCCCCGGAACATCGGCGCGCCAACCTGCTGGTGGGGGACTGGATGCGCAGCATCGGCATGGAGGTGTGGCAAGACGGCGTCGGCAATATCTGCGGCCGCTATGAGGGCCAGACGCCCGGCGCACCGGCGCTGTTGCTCGGCTCGCATCTGGATACGGTGCGCAACGCCGGGCGTTACGACGGCATGCTCGGCGTACTGACCGCGTTGGAAGTGGTGGCGCAGCTGCACCGCCGGCAGCGCCGTTTGCCGGTGGCGGTCGAGGTGATCGGCTTTGCCGATGAAGAAGGCACGCGTTTCAGCGTGGCCCTGCTGGGCAGCCGCGGCATCACCGGCCGGTGGCCGGAGGAATGGCTGGCGCGCACCGATGCCGACGGCGTTACCGTGGCGCAGGCGCTGCGCGATTTCGGCCTGGATCCGGCGGCCATTGCGCAGGCGCGCCGCGCGCCAGGCGATATCTGCGCCTATCTGGAGCTGCACATCGAACAGGGCCCCTGCCTGGAGGCCGCCGGGCTGGCGCTGGGCGTGGTGACGGCGATCAACGGCGCTCGCCGCCTTAACTGCACCTTCAGCGGCGAGGCCGGCCATGCCGGCACCGTGCCGATGGGGCAGCGCAAAGACGCGCTGGCGGCGGCGGCGGAGTGGATGGTGGCGGTCGAGGGCATCACCCGCGCCGCCGATCCGCATCTGGTGGCGACGGTGGGGTGCATTGACAGCCTGCCGGGAGCGGTCAACGTGATCCCCGGCGAGGTGAAGCTGACGCTCGACGTGCGCGGTCCGGAAGATGGCGCGCTGGCGACGCTGCTGGCGCAGCTGTTGCGGCAGGCGCAGGCGATCTGCGCGCGGCGCGGGCTGCGGTTTGCCAGCGAAGAGTTTTACCGTATCGACGCGACGGCGTGCGACGCCGGGTTGCAGCGGCGCTGGCATGACGGCGTGCAGCGGGTGCAGGGGCGCAGCATGGCGTTGCCGAGCGGCGCCGGGCACGACGCCATCGCCGTGGCGGCGGACTGGCCGGTGGGCATGCTGTTCGTGCGCTGTGACCGCGGCATCAGCCATCACCCGGCGGAAGCCGTCACGCCGGCGGACGTGGCGCTGGCCATTCAGGCCTACTGCCAGACGGTCGCCAGCTGGGAGAACGGCTGATGAAGCTGCAACGTTTTAACCGGCTGTCGGCGGCGGAGGCGGAGCGCCTGCTGCGCCCCTGCGTGGACATCGACAGCTGGATCGCGGCGCTGATTGCCGCGCGGCCGTTCAGCGGCGTAGACGCCGCGTTGGCGACGGCGCGCCAGGCCGCCTTGCGCTGGCGGCCGGAAGAGGTGGCCCAGGCGCTGGCGCAGCATCCGCGCATCGGCGAGCGCGCGCAGGGGGCCGGGCGAGAAGCGGCGTTTTCCCGGCGCGAGCAATCGGCGGTAAACGCGCAGGACGCGGCGCTGCAACAGGCGCTGCTGGCGGCCAATCGCCGTTATGAACAGCAGTTTGAACGGGTATTTTTGATCCGCGCCGCCGGCCGCGATGGGCAGAGCATCCTGCAAGAGCTGGAGCGCCGGTTGCATAACGACCCGCAGCAGGAACAGCGTGAAACCGCCGAGCAGCTGCGTGAAATCACCTTGTTGCGTTTGAAGGAGTTATTGAGCGATGAGTAACATCAGCACCCATATTCTGGATACCTCGGTCGGCAAACCTGCGGCCAACGTGCGGGTATGGCTGGAGCGCGAATGCGACGGCCAGTGGCTGAAGCAGGCGGAAAGCCGCACCGACGCCGACGGCCGCGTTCGCGATCTGACGCCGGAGGGCGCCGGCGCCGGGCATTATCGCCTGCATGCCGACCTTGGCGCTTACTTTGCCGCCGACGGGCGAGAAACGCTGTACCGCACGGCGATTATCGAGGTGGCCATCCGCGATGCGGCGCAGCATTACCATTTGCCGTTGCTTATCGGCCCCTATTCGTATTCAACCTACCGGGGCAGCTAACGCCCCACTGCGGTTAACCCAATTGACGAGGTGCCTATGGCTCTGTCTCAGGATAAGGGCGCGGCTTCGTGCTGCCCGGAAGATGAAAAACTGCCGCTGGGAAAAACCTTTGCCTACGGCCTGCAGCATATTTTGACCATGTACGGCGGCATCATCGCGCCGCCGCTGATCATCGGCTCCGCCGCCGGATTGAACGCGCCGCAGATCGGCATGCTGGTGACGGCGGCGCTGTTCGTCAGCGGGCTGGCGACGCTGTTGCAGACCCTGGGCGTGCGCGGCTTCGGCTCGCGGTTGCCCCTGGTGCAGGGCGTTTCCTTCGCCGGGGTGGCGGCCATGGTGACCATAGCGACCGGCGACGGCGGGCTGCCGGCGGTGTTCGGCGCGGTGATCGCCGCTTCGGTGGTCGGCTTGCTGATCGCGCCGTTCTTTGCGCAGATTATCCGCTTCTTTCCCCCGGTGGTGACCGGCTGCGTGGTGACGGCGATTGGCCTGTCGCTGATGCCGGTCGCGGTGCGCTGGGCGATGGGCGGCAAGGCCGGCGCGGCGGACTGGGGATCGACCGGCAATATCGGCCTGGCGGCCTTCACGCTGGCGGTGATTTTGCTGCTGAACAAGGTCGGGTCACCGGCGCTGAAGCGGCTGTCGGTGCTGCTGGCGATGGTGGCCGGCTGCGCGGCGGCGGCACTGGCGGGCAAGCTGAGCTTCGCTGCGCTGGGCGAAGGGCCCTGGCTGGCGTTTCCCGAGCCGTTCGCCTACGGCTGGCCGACCTTCGAGCCCAGCGCCATTCTGTCGATGCTGCTGATCGTGCTGGTATTGCTGACGGAAACCACCGCCGGCCTGATGGCGGTCGGCGAGATCGTCGGTTCGCCGGTGGACTCGCGCCGCATCGCCAACGGCCTGCGCGCCGATATGCTGTCCAGCGCGCTGTCGCCGGTGTTCAATTCGTTTCCGCAGAGCTCGTTCGCGCAGAATATCGGGCTGGTGGCGATCTCCGGCGTGAAGAGCCGCTTCGTGGTCAGCGCCGGCGGCGCGATCCTGGTGTTGCTGGGGCTGTTGCCGGTACTGGGCCGGCTGGTGGCCTGCATTCCGCTGCCGGTGTTGGGCGGCGCCGGCGTGGTGCTGTTTGGCTCGGTGGCCGCCAGCGGCATTCGCACGCTGGCGAAAGTCGATTACAAGGACAACATGAATCTGGTGGTGGTGGCGACGTCCATCGCCTTCGGCATGATCCCGATCGTGATGCCGACGTTCTACGATCGGTTCCCGCACTGGGTGCGCACCCTGCTGCATTCCGGCATCAGCGCGGCCTGCCTGGCGGCGTTGTTGCTGAATCTGCTGTTCAACCGGGTCGGCCCTGCGGAGAAAAACGCGGCGGAAGAGGAGCTTTCCTGAAAGGTGCGGGCGCAGCGGGCTGCGCCCGGGCGGGATATCAGTCGTGGCGCAGGAAGCTGTCGGCATCGCGCCAGGCGGGGAAGGCGCTGCGGTAGCCCTGCAGGTTTTCCAGCGACAGCTCGGCGTCCAGCCGCGCGGCCGCGCCGGCTTCGGCATCGGCCAGGATTTCGCCCTGCGGGCTGAGGATCAGGCTGTCGCCGCTGTAGTCCAGGCCGTTGCCGTCTGCGCCGACGCGGTTGCAGCCGGCCACGTAGACCTGATTTTCAATCGCCCGCGCCGCCAGCAGCGTTTGCCAGTGTCTGCTGCGCGGCGCCGGCCAGTTGGCGACGTACAGCGCCAGATCGTAATCCTGCTGGTAGCGCGACCACACCGGGAAGCGCAGGTCGTAGCAAATCTGCGGCAGGATGCGCCAGCCGCGCCATTCGAAAATCTCGCGGCGTTTACCGGCCTGATAATGCAGGTGTTCGCCGGCCATGCGGAACAGATGGCGTTTGTCATAGGCATGCACCCGGCCGCCCGGCTCCACCAGCAGGAAGCGGTTGACCGCGCCCTCGGCGGTTTTCAGCGCCACGCTGCCGCCTACCAGCGCGTGGGTTTTCACCGCCCAGCCATGCAGCCAGTCGATCACCCGCTGTTCAGGCAGCGCGCTTTCGCCGGCGTCCATGGCGAAGCCGGTGGTGAACATCTCCGGCAGCACGATCAGGTCACGGCCGGCGATCGGGGCCAGCAGGGCGTCGAAATGGCGCAGGTTGGCGGCGCCGTCGCGCCAGACCAGCGGTTGCTGCAACAGGGTGATTTTTAAAGTCGACATAACCGCTCCGCAGCTGCATCCAGCGTGTCGTCCTGTTTGGCGAAGCACAGCCGGATCAATTTATGGGGGAAAGGATCGGCACAGAAGACCGACAGCGGAATGGCCGCCACGCCTGCGTGCTCGGTTAACCAACGGCAGAACGCCACATCGTCCAGATCGGAGATGGCGCCGTAATCCGCCAGCAGGAAGTATGTACCTTCGCAGGGCAAAATTTCCAGTCGGCTGTTCGCCAGCGCCTGCACAAAGCGGTCGCGTTTGGCGCGGTAGAACGCCGGCAGCCGTTGCCAGTGCTGCGGTTCGGCGCGCAGCATATCCGCCAGCGCCAGCTGGGCCGGGGTATTGACCGCGAAGGTCAGGTATTGGTGCACCTTGCGCACTTCGGCGCTCAGCGCGGTCGGCGCCACGCAGTAACCGACTTTCCAGCCGGTCATGTGGAAGGTTTTGCCGAACGAAGAGACGGCGATCGCCCGTTGGCGCAGCTGCGGGTGGGCCAGCACGCTGGCGTGTCCGCCCCTGGCGAAGCAGATATGCTCGTAGACCTCGTCGCTGAGCACGTAGATTTCATGCTCGGCGATGGCCTGCCACAGCTGCTGCAAATCTTCCGCCTGCCAGGCGGTGGCGGACGGGTTGTGCGGCGTATTGACGATCACCAGACGGGTACGCGGCGACAGCAGCCCGGCGAACTGCCGCCAGTCGACGCTAAAGGCCGGCGGCTGCAGGGCGATGCGTTTCAGCGTACCGCCGGCCAGCGTGACCGCGGGCGCATAGCTGTCGTAGCTGGGATCAAAGCAAATCACCTCGTCGCCGGGCCGCACCAGCGCGCTGATGGCGGCGAACAGCGCTTCGGTCGCGCCGGCGGTGACGGTCACTTCGCTATTGGCGTCCGGCTGCCAGCCATACAGCAGGGCGGTTTTCTCGGCGATGGCCTCGCGCAGCGGCGCGACGCCGGTCATCGGCGCATATTGGTTGGCGCCCTGGGCGACGTGCCAGGCGAGGCGCTCTTTCAGGTAGTCCGGGCCATCGAAATCGGGGAAGCCCTGCGACAGGTTGATCGCCTGATGCTGCTGCGCCAGCGCGCTCATCTGGGTAAAGATGGTGGTGCCCAGTGCAGGCAGTTTGCTTTCGGGAATCAATGCGGAAGTGCTCATGGTCGGCTTAAACTCCTGGCGCTTATGTTGCCGTCAATATAACACGATGTTAGTATTTGGCAATCAAGACGCTTAGATGGCTAAATGCGGGGCGGATCTTGCCGCGACGCCGGTCATTCTAAGCCGCATCGGCTGGCGACTTCACAGATCGGGATACGATAATGACGGATAATCCGCAACTTACAGCACTATTGGCCGCCTGCCACTGGATTGGCGAAAAGGGCTGGTGCCCGGCGACCGGCGGCAACATGTCGCTGCGCCTCGACGATGAGCAGTGCCTGGTCACCGAATCCGGCAAGGACAAGGGCAGCCTGACGGCGGCGGACTTCCTGCGGGTGGATATCGCCGACAACCACGTGCCGAGCGGCCGCACGCCCTCGGCGGAGACCGGTCTGCATACCCTGATTTACCGCCTGTACCCGCAGATTGGCGCGGTGCTGCATACCCATTCGGTCAACGCCACCGTGCTGTCGCGCGTCGAGCGCAGCGAAGCGCTGGTGCTGCAGGGCTATGAGATGCAAAAATCGCTCGGCGGGCAGAACAGCCACCTGGATCGCGTGGCGATCCCTATCTTCGACAACGATCAGGATATTCCGCGGCTGGCGGCGCGCGTGGCGGCCTATGCGGAAACCACGCCGCTGCAGTACGGTTTTCTGGTGCGCGGCCACGGTCTGTACTGCTGGGGCCGCCAGGTGGCGGAAGCCCGCCGTCATCTTGAAGGGCTGGAATTCCTGTTCCAGTGTGAACTGCAACGCCGCTTACTGGAGGCGAAATGATCCGCGCCATCGTGACCGATATTGAAGGCACTACCAGCGATATCCGCTTTGTGCACCAGGTGCTGTTTCCCTATGCGCGCGCGCGGCTGGCGGATTTTTTGCGCCAACACGCCGATGACCGCGAGGTGGCCGCGCCGCTGGCCGCCCTGCGTCAGGAGCTTGGGCAACCCGAGGCGGGCATCGAATCGCTGACAGCCGCGCTGTACCGCTTTATGGATGAAGATCGCAAGTCCACCGCGCTGAAGGCGCTGCAGGGCATCATCTGGCGCAGCGGCTATCTCAGCGGCGATTTCCGCGGCCATCTGTACCCGGAGGTGGCCGGCCAACTGGCGACCTGGCAGCGGCAGGGGCTGCGGCTGTACGTTTACTCCTCCGGCTCGGTGGAGGCGCAGAAGCTGTTGTTCGGCTACAGCGAAGCCGGCGATCTGCAGCCGTTGTTCAGCGGCTATTTCGACACCCGCGTCGGCGCCAAGCGCGAAACCGCTTCGTACCGCAATATCGCCCAGGCCATCGGCCTGGCGCCCGATGAGCTGCTGTTTTTGTCCGACATTCATCAGGAGCTGGACGCCGCCCAGGCCGCCGGTTGGCATACCTGCCAGCTGATCCGCGATCAGGCGGACGCACAGAGCCGGCACCCGCAGGTTAACCGTTTTGATCAGATTGATTTAGGGGAGTTTGCCTCATGAGTGGATTGACCATTTTTAGCGATCGGCAGCCGCAGCAGCCGCTGTGGCAGAGCCAGGATGCGGAGGCTATTCAGCAACGGCTGGCGCAAATCGGCGTGCGTTTCGAGCGCTGGCAGGCGGATCGCGAGCTGGGCGATAACCCGCAACCGGCGGCGGTGATCGCCGCCTATCAGCATGAAATCGACCGGCTGGTGGCGGAAAAAGGCTATCAGAGCTGGGATGTGATCAGCATGCGGCCGGACAACGAACAGCGGCAGGCGTTGCGCGACAAGTTCCTGTCGGAACACACCCACGGCGAAGACGAGGTGCGCTTCTTCGTCGAAGGCGCGGGGCTGTTTTGCCTGCATCTGGACGGCAAGATCTTCCAGATCCTGTGCGAGAAGAACGATCTGATCTCGGTGCCGGCCAACACCCGCCACTGGTTCGATATGGGATCGGCGCCCAACTTCACGGCGATCCGCGTATTCGATAACCCGGAAGGCTGGGTGGCGCATTTCACCGGCGACAACATCGCCGACGCCTACCCGCGTCTCGACTGAGTCACCTGCGCGGGCGTTACCCTAACGCCCGCTGAAAAATCCCGTCCTTGACCTGCTGTGGCGTAATCACGCCGCTGTCGAATACCCAACCGTCGATCAGCGCCGCCGGCGTCACGTCGAAGGCCGGGTTATACACCGGCGCATCGAGCGGCGCCCATTGGCATGTGCCGAAGCTGCCGGACACGCCGGTGACCTCGGTTGCCGCGCGTTGCTCGATCGGAATGGCCGCGCCGTTCGGGCAGTGCGGATCGTGGGTGGTGTGCGGGGCGGCGACGTAGAACGGAATGCGGTGATAGCGCGCCAGCACCGCCAGGCTGTAGGTGCCGATTTTATTGGCCACGTCGCCGTTGGCGGCGATGCGGTCCGCGCCGACCCACACGGCGTCGACCTGGCCCTGCGCCATCAGGCCGGCGGCCATCGAATCGCAAATCAGCCGGTAGGGGATGCCCAGTTCGCCCAGCTCCCAGGCGGTCAGGCGGCCGCCCTGCAATAATGGCCGGGTTTCATCGACCCACACCTGCTGCACCTTGCCCTGTTGATGGGCGCGCAGCAGCACGCCGATGGCGGTGCCGATGCCGGCGGTCGCCAGCCCGCCGGTGTTGCAATGGGTCAGCAGACGGCTGCCGGGCGGTACCAGCTCTGCGCCGTGATCGGCGATGCGATCGCACAACCGGCGGTCTTCCTCCACCAGCCGCAGCGCTTCCTCCGCCATCGCCGGCGCCCAGTCCGGCCTTTCCAGCGCCTGCTTCATGCGGTCCAGATTGTTC
The DNA here is from genome assembly GCF_900187015.1 of Serratia ficaria. Classification (NCBI taxonomy): domain Bacteria; kingdom Pseudomonadati; phylum Pseudomonadota; class Gammaproteobacteria; order Enterobacterales; family Yersiniaceae; genus Serratia; species Serratia ficaria. Next base: position 1,045,735 of record NZ_LT906479.1, read on the forward strand.
ATCAGGTTCACCGCCGTCGGCCGGGCGGCGCGCAGCGTTTGCAACGCCTGCTCCAGCTCGCCGCGCGGCAGCCCGCGCTCCGCCAGCAGCGCCAGCAGCAGACTGGCGGACAGGCCAATCAACGGCGCGCCGCGGACCCGCAGGCTGTGGATATGCTCCACCAATTCTTCCACGCTGTCGCAGGCGCGCCACTGCTTTTCCTGCGGCAGGGCTTGCTGATCGAGGATCCAAAGTCGGTTGTCACGCAGGGTCAAACTGGTGGTGTTAAGCGCTTGCATCGGCAGTTAATTCCTTGTTGCGTAGTTATTGCATCTGGAAAGCTATTCTGCCAACATGACTTCCGGATGTATAGACGTCCAAATGCTTTTACGTCTAAAAAATACTGTCGCCGTGTCCGTGAGCGAGAGAGAACAGAGGGGTTGGGAATGTCGCTTTATCGTACGTTTACTGCTGCCGATGCCGTTGAGTATGCCCGTCAATATGGGCAGGTGGCCGATCCGCAGGCGCTGGTGAGCGCCGATGAAATTGGCGACGGCAATCTGAATCTGGTGTTCAAGATCCGCGACCGCGGCGGCGTGAGCCGGGTGATCGTCAAGCAGGCGCTGCCCTATGTCCGCTGCGTGGGCGAATCCTGGCCGCTGACCCTGGACCGGGCGCGCATCGAGGCGGAAACCTTGCTGATCCACGGCGGCTTCTGCCCGCGGCACACGGTGAAGGTACTGCATCACGATCCTGAGCTGGCGGTGATGGTGCAGGAAGATCTTTCCGACCTTCGCATCTGGCGCAGCGAGCTGGTGCAGGGCAACTACCATCCGCTGGCGGCGGGGCAGCTGGCGGAATATCTGGCGCAAACCCTGTTCCACACCTCCGACTTTTACCAGCCGGCCCAGCAGAAGAAGGCCGACGTCAGCCGCTTTACCAACCCTGAACTGTGCCAGATCACCGAAGACCTGTTTTTTACCGATCCTTATGTCGAGCACGAGCGCAATCAGTTTGACCCGGCGCTGCTGCCGCAGGTGCAGGAGCTGCGCACCGATGCGGCGCTGAAGCTGGCGATCGCCGGGCTTAAGCACCGCTTCCTGAGCAAGGCGGAGGCCCTGCTGCACGGGGATATTCACAGCGGTTCGATCTTTGTCGGCGAAGGCCGGCTGAAGGCGATCGACGCCGAGTTCGGTTTCTACGGCCCGATCGGCTTTGACGTCGGCACCGCGTTGGGCAATTTGCTGCTGAATTATTGCGGGCTGCCGGGCCTGTTCGGGCCGCGCGACGCCGCCGCCGGGCGCGAACAGCGCCTGCAGGACGTGCGCGAGCTGTGGCTGATTTTCGCCGATCGCTTCCTGTCGCTGTGTCATCAGCGCAGCCGCGAAGCGGCGCTGGCGACGCCGGGTTACGCCGAACAGTTCCTGCAGCAGGTGTGGGCTGATGCGGTGGGGTATTGCGGCAGCGAGCTGATCCGCCGCACCATCGGCCTGGCCCACGTCGCCGATCTGGACAGCATCGGCGACGCCGAGATGCGTCTCGAATGCCAGCGCAATGCGCTGGGGCTGGGCCGCGCGCTGATCGTCAATGCGCCGCAGATTGAGCATATCGATGCCCTGCTGGCGCGTATCCGGCAGCACGGCTGACAAGGCGGCTGCTCATGGGGCTGGTCCGACACCACCAACGGGCGGAGCCGAAAAAGAAACAGGGGCGATAATTATCGCCCCTGGGTGAACCGGCTTAACGCCGTTATGCCGCTTCGGTATGCTGTTGGCGCTTAGACGGCGCCGCCGGCTTTTCCGGCTTGCTGGCCGCCAGCGCATCCGGCGCGAAGTCATCGACGTTGATGGAGCGCAGGCGGCTTTCCTCGGCTTTCACCAGGATCTGCGCTTCGTCGGCGCTGATCTTGCCTTCTTCCAGCGCGCGTTCGGCCAGGCGATCCAGGCGGGTGAACGGCAGGTTTTTGCCGGCCGCTTTGCACAGGCGTTCGTGGATTGGCTCGGCGGCGATCACGTCCGCCAGCGCGGCTTCCAGCAGGCCGACCGGGTTATGCTCGCTCGGCGTCAGGTACTGGCCGCGGCCCAGGCGGCTGCGGGTGGCGGAAGGCACCTGCAGGATTTTAGCCAGCTGGTGGTCCAGACGATCGGACGGCGCGGTGTGCACGCGGCCGAACGGGAACACCACCAGACGCATGGCCCCGGCGATAAAGCGGTTCGGGAAGTTGCGCAGCAGGTCATCCAGCGCCTGTTCAGCCTTGTGCAGGCTGTCCTGTACGCTCCAGTGCACCAGCGGCAGGTCTTCCTTCTGGCGGCCTTCGTCGTCAAAGCGTTTCAGCGCCGCCGAAGCCAGGTACATCTGGCTGAGGATGTCCCCCAGGCGGGCGGAGATGCGCTCGCGGCGCTTCAGGCTGCCGCCCAGCACGCCCATGGAAACGTCCGACAGCAGCGCCAGGTTGGCGCTCAGGCGGTTCAGCTGCTGGTAATAGCGGCGGGTCGCGTCCTTGGTCGGCGTGGCGCTGGTGCGGCCGTTGGTCAGGCCCAGCCAGAAGCTGCGCACCTTGTTGCTGCCGACGTGGCCCAGGTGGCCGAACAGCAGCTTGTCGAAGGCGTTCAGATCGTTGCTTTGCGCCGCCGCCATTTCATCCAGTACGTACGGATGGCAGCGGATGGCGCCCTGGCCGAAGATCATCATGGTGCGGGTCAGGATGTTGGCGCCTTCCACCGTGATGGCGATCGGCGCACCCTGATAGGCGCGGGCCAGGAAGTTGGATTCGCCCAGCATGATGCCTTTGCCGCCGGCGATGTCCATCGCGTCGACAATCGACTGCTGGCCCCTGTGGGTGCAGTGGTATTTAACGATGGCCGACAGCACCGCCGGTTTCTCGCCCTGCACCAGGGCATAGGTGATCAGCGAAGCGGCGGCGTCCATCACGTAGGTGTTGCCGGCGATGCGCGCCAGCGGCTCTTCGATGCCTTCCATCTTGCCGATGGAAATCTTGAACTGACGGCGAATGTGCGCGTAGGCGCCGGTCGCCAGCGCGATAGACTTCAGGCTGCCGGTAGAGTTGGACGGCAGGGTGATGCCGCGGCCGACCGACAGACATTCAACCAGCATGCGCCAGCCCTGGCCGGCCATTTTCGGGCCGCCGATGATGTAGTCGATCGGCACGAACACGTCGGTGCCGCGGGTCGGGCCGTTCTGGAACGGCACGTTCAGCGGGAAGTGGCGGTTGCCGATTTCCACCCCCGGCGTGCCGGTCGGGATCAGCGCACAGGTGATGCCCGGCGACGCGTTGTCGCTCAGCAGGTGGTTGGGGTCGTACAGCTTGAAGGCCAGGCCCAGTACGGTGGCGACCGGCGCCAGCGTGATGTAGCGTTTGTTCCAGGTCAGGCGCATGCCCAGTACCTGCTGGCCCTGCCACTCGCCCATGCACACGGTGCCGACGTCCGGAATGGCGCCGGCATCCGAGCCCGCTTCCGGGCTGGTCAGGGCGAAGCAGGGGATTTCGTCGCCGCGCGCCAGGCCCGGCAGGTAGTGATCTTTCTGTTCATCGGTGCCGTAGTGCTGCAGCAGTTCGCCCGGGCCGAGGGAGTTCGGCACGCCGACGGTGATCGCCAGGATGCCGGAAACGCCGGCCAGCTTTTGCAGCACGCGCGCCTGAGCATAAGGAGAGAACTCCAGGCCACCGTACTCTTTCTTGATGATCATCGCGAAGAAGCGGTGCTCTTTCAGGTACGCCCACAGCTCCGGCGGCAGATCGGCCAGTTCATGGGTAATCTGGAAGTCGTTGGCCATGCGGCAGGCTTCTTCCACCGGGCCATCGATAAACGCCTGCTCTTCCGCCGTCAGCTGCGGTTTCGGGTAGTTGTGCAGCTTGTTCCAGTCCGGCGCGCCGCGGAACAGATCGCCTTCCCACCAGGTGGTGCCGGCGTCGATCGCCTCTTTCTCGGTGGTGGACATCGGCGGCATTACCTTGCGGAAAGCGCGCAGCGCCGGCGCAGACAGCAGGGAGCGGCGCAGCGAGGTGAGGTTCAGCGGCAGCAGGACAATCGCCAGCGGCAGCAACAGCCAGAAGCTCCACAGGCCGATGGCGCCCATGGCGGCGGTGTAGGCCACCAGGATCAGGCTGCTGAGGGTAAGGTTCACTCGGTGGTAAAACACCACGCCAATGAGTGCCAGTAAAACGACAATACTAAGAACCATCATAAGAAGCTCCGAAGTAGTAAGAGGTCTGACCTGTTGTGTATATGTAATAGGTTTTAGTACAAGCCCAGATTTTTATCAATGCATTTACAGTTTAATTACAACTCAGGTCACAAACCGACAGCACCAATCATCAAAAACCTCACCGGCCCCTCAACCGCGGCGCTGTTTGGTGGACAGTGCTTCTCGGTTTTTCCTCGATCCGGTACACTGCGGAGCGGAAGATTGACGATAACAAGAGGTTCCTCATGTACCACGACCTTATTCGCAGTGAACTGAACGAAGCGGCCGATACCCTGGCGAAATTTATCAGCGACGACGCCAACATCGATGCCATTCAACGCGCCGCCGTCCTGCTGGCGGACTCCTTTAAAGCCGGCGGGAAGGTGATCTCCTGCGGCAACGGCGGTTCCCATTGCGACGCGATGCACTTCGCCGAAGAGCTGACCGGCCGCTACCGCGAAAACCGCCCGGGCTACCCGGCAATCGCGATTTCCGACGTTAGCCACCTGTCCTGCGTCAGCAACGACTTCGGTTACGACTACGTGTTTTCACGCTATGTGGAAGCGGTCGGCCGTGAAGGCGACGTGTTGCTGGGCATTTCCACTTCCGGCAACTCGGGCAACATCATCAAGGCGATTGAAGCCGCGCGCGCCAAAGGGATGAAGGTGATCACCCTGACCGGCAAAGACGGCGGCAAGATGGCGGGTTCCGCCGACGTGGAAATCCGCGTGCCGCACTTCGGCTACGCCGACCGCATTCAGGAAATCCACATCAAAGCGATTCACATCTTGATTCAACTGATCGAAAAAGAGATGGTTAAGGCTTAATGGCCTCCGGGGGGCCGCGGCCCCTCATTAATTAGAGTCCGGGCGCCTTATGCCGCGTCCGTACAGATAGACGGTGTCAGTGTGGTTAAGGAGTGCTGGCGATGTGTGAACTGCTCGGGATGAGCGCAAACGTACCCACCGATATTTGCTTCAGCTTTACCGGGCTGGTACAGCGCGGCGGCCGCACCGGGCCGCATAAGGATGGCTGGGGCATTACCTTCTATGAAGGGAACGGCTGCCGCACGTTCAAGGATCCGCAGCCGAGCTACAACTCGCCGATTGCCCGCCTGGTGCAGGACTACCCGATAAAATCCTGCGCGGTGGTGTCCCATATTCGCCAGGCCAACCGCGGCGAAGTGGCGCTGGAGAACACCCACCCCTTTACCCGCGAGCTGTGGGGCCGCAACTGGACCTACGCGCACAACGGCCAGCTCAAGGGCTATCGCCGGCTGGAAACCGGCACTTTCCGCCCGGTCGGCCAGACCGACAGCGAATACGCCTTCTGCTGGCTGCTGCATCAGCTGGCGCTGAAATACCCGCGCACCCCCAGCCATTGGCCGGCGGTATTCCGCTATATCGGGCTGCTGGCGGATCAGCTGCGCAAGAAAGGGGTATTTAATATGCTGTTGTCGGACGGGCGCTTCGTGATGGCCTACTGCTCCACCAACCTGTATTGGATCACCCGCCGCGCGCCGTTCGGCAAGGCCACGCTGCTCGATCAGGACGTTGAGATTGATTTTCAGCGGCAGACCACGCCTAACGATGTGGTCACGGTGATCGCCACCCAGCCGCTGACCGCCAACGAAACCTGGCACAAAATCGAGCCAGGCGAGTTCGCGTTATTTCACTTCGGTGAGCGGCTTGTTCTGGGCGAAGGGATTGGTGTTGGGCGTCGGGCTGGCTGACGCGTACTGCGTCATCTGGCCGCTGCTCATCAGCGGTTGCCCCAGCACATACTGGCCGTTAGCCACGCCCACCATCGGCGGCTGATGGTTTTTGGCGAAGTAGTCATAGCCCGGCTTCAGCTGGCGCCAGAAGGCGATATAGCTCGATGAGCCGTGGCGCTTCAGGTTCTGCTCGGTCATGCGGAACGGATAAATGCTGATGTCGACGCGGCTTTGGCCATAAGCGAATGCGGCTTCAACGTAGCGGTAAATCTCGTCCATATAGGTGTTGGTCATGGCGTAACAACCAATCGATTTACATTCCCCGTGGATCATCAGATAGGCGCCGGAATAACCCTGCGACCGGTCATAATCATTTGGGAAACCGATATTGATCGCCCGATAATACTTGCTGTCGGGTTTCAGATGGCGTGCGTCGACGCTATAAAAGCCTTCAGGACTTTTAAAGTCGCCTTCACGGCGTTTTGGGCCCAGGCCGCCGGAGAAATTACAGATGGGGAACGCGTTGACCAGACGGAATTCGTTGCCCATTTTGGCATACAATTCCAACCTGCGTTCCTCTTTGAAGATCTGAATATAGACCGGCGAACCCAATAATTGCTGTTTAACTACCGGCGTCTCGGGTACCTGCTCGCTGGCGCTGCAGGCCGTGATCATCGGCATGGAAACAAGCATCGCAAACAACAGCGCGATTTTGCTCATTATTATTCCTGCTTATATTTATGTGCTGGCTTAATGAATGCAGGCCAACGTGCCACTGATTATTGTTTTACTGCTGCAAAACACCGTCAGATTACCAGCGTGTTTATTTTTAGCAATATGCGATATGTATAAAAAAACGACAAACCTCGATAAAAGTGAATCGACGGGCAGATTTTAACGATAGGTAGCGGAAAACCGGCAAAATTTAATTGCGTTTGCTTGACCCAAGTCACTGCGCGGCGCAGAACAATGTTGCGAAAAATGTTAATATTCCGGCTTCGATTTAACGCGCCGTGATGATTGAAGCCGCAGGGATGGTTCAATAAACCCCGGCTGTTCTAATGGCTATTTTACCGCTGGTCGTTAACAACGTTGGCAACGGAGCGGGGAGAGGATCAAGGGAATGCGCGTTACCCCATGTTGTCGGCGCGAGAGAGTTCACGTTGGGCGTACTGTCAGCGCGCTCAACCCTGAGGCAGTCCGCATCGCCTCATCATCCTGGCATCGTCAGCACCTGCCTCTGGGGCCGGTGAGACGTGTAAAACCATAAAACATCGTATAAATCCTATGATTAAAATCAGAAAAGGGTTAGATCTGCCAATCGCCGGCGCACCGGTTCAGGCGATCCACGACGGCCCAAACATTCAGCATGTCGCCCTGCTTGGGGAAGAGTATGTCGGAATGCGCCCCTCCATGCTGGTGCAGGAAGGCGATACCGTTAAGAAAGGCCAGGCGCTGTTCGAAGATAAAAAGAACCCCGGGGTTTTCTTCACGGCTCCCGCCAGCGGCCGCATCCTCGCCATTAACCGCGGCGAACGCCGGGTGCTGCAGTCGGTGGTGATTGCGCTGGAAAACGGCGGCGACGAGCAAGTGGCGTTCGCGCATTATCCGGTCGGCGAATTGGCGGTGCTGCCGCGTGAACAGGTGGAGAGCGAACTGATCGCCAGCGGCCTGTGGACCGCGCTGCGCACCCGGCCATTCAGCAAAACGCCGCGCCCCGGCAGCACGCCGCGCGCCATTTTCGTCACCGCCATGGACACCCAGCCGCTGGCCGCCGATCCGCAGGTGATCATCGCCGAACGGCAGGCGGCGTTTAACGCCGGGCTGGCGGTGCTGGCGCGCCTGACCGACGGCAAGGTGCACGTCTGCCACGCCGCCGGCGCCAAGCTGGGCCAATCGTCCGGCGGCCAGATAACCTACAACGAATTCGCCGGCCCGCACCCCGCCGGGCTGGTGGGCACGCACATTCACTTCCTCGAACCGGTCAGCCTGAAGAAAACCGTCTGGCATATCGGTTATCAGGACGCGATCGCCATCGGCACCCTGTTCACCACCGGCAATCTCGACACCCGTCGGGTGGTGGCGTTGGCCGGGCCGCAGGTGGCGCAGCCGGCGTTGCTGCGCACCCGTTTGGGCGCCAGCCTCGATGAGCTGACCGCCGGGCGGCTGAAGGCCGGCGAAAACCGGGTGATCTCCGGCTCGGTGCTGAACGGCGTGCAGGCCAGCGGGCCAAACGCCTGGCTTGGCCGCTTCCATTCGCAGGTCTCGGTGCTGGAAGAGGGGCGCGAGAAAGAGCTGTTCGGCTGGATCGCGCCTTCGCCGAACAAATTCTCCATTACCCGCACCACGCTGGGCCACTTCCTGAAGCGCAAGCTGTTCGCCTTTTCGACCACCACCCACGGCGGCGAGCGGGCGATGGTGCCGATCGGCAACTACGAGCGGGTGATGCCGCTGGATATCCTGCCGACCCTGCTGCTGCGCGATCTGCTGGCGGGCGACAGCGACAGCGCCCAGGCGTTGGGCTGTCTGGAGCTGGACGAGGAAGATCTGGCGCTGTGCACCTTCGTTTGCCCCGGCAAGTATGAGTACGCGCCGGTGCTGCGCGACGTGCTGACCAAGATTGAGCAGGAAGGATAACCGATGGGCCTGAAGAATTTTTTTGAGAAGATTGAGCATCACTTCACGCCGGGCGGCAAGCTGGAAAAGTGGTACCCGCTGTACGAAGCGACCACCACGGTGTTCTACACCCCCGGCACGGTGACGCGCGGCGCTTCGCACGTGCGCGACGCCATCGACCTGAAACGCATGATGATCCTGGTGTGGCTGGCGGTATTCCCGGCGATGTTCTGGGGCATGTACAACGTCGGCCAGCAGGCGATCCCGGCGCTGCATCACCTGTACGGCGGCGATCAGCTGCAGCAGGCATTGGCGGGCGACTGGCACTATCGCCTGGCGCAGTGGCTGGGCGCCTCGCTGGCGGCGGACGCCGGCTGGATCAGCAAAATGGTGCTCGGCGCCTGCTACTTCCTGCCTATCTACGCGGTGGTGTTTATCGTCGGCGGCTTCTGGGAGGTGCTGTTCGCGGTTATCCGCAAGCATGAGATCAACGAAGGCTTCTTCGTCACCTCGATCCTGTTCGCGCTGATCGTACCGCCGACCCTGCCGCTGTGGCAGGCCGCGCTGGGCATCACCTTCGGCGTGGTGGTGGCCAAGGAGATCTTCGGCGGCACCGGGCGCAACTTCCTCAACCCGGCGCTGGCCGGCCGCGCCTTCCTGTTCTTCGCCTACCCGGCGCAGATCTCCGGCGATCTGGTGTGGACCGCCGCCGACGGCTTCTCCGGCGCGACGCCGTTGGCGCAGTGGAGCGCGGGCGGGGCGCACAGCCTGAGCAACGTCGCCACCGGGCAGTCGATCGGCTGGATGGACGCCTTCCTCGGCAACATTCCCGGCTCGGTAGGTGAAGTCTCCACGCTGATGATCCTGATCGGCGGGGCGATTATCCTGTTCGGCCGCGTGGCTTCCTGGCGCATCGTCGCCGGCGTGATGCTCGGCATGGTGGCCTCGGCCATGTTGTTCAACGCCATCGGCTCCGCCACCAACCCGATGTTCGCCATGCCGTGGTACTGGCACCTGGTGTTGGGCGGCTTCGCCTTCGGCATGATCTTTATGGCGACCGACCCGGTTTCCGCCTCGTTCACCAATAAGGGGAAATGGTGGTACGGCATTCTGATCGGCGTGATGTGCGTGCTGATCCGAGTGGTCAACCCGGCCTACCCGGAAGGCATGATGCTGGCGATCCTGTTCGCCAACCTGTTCGCGCCGCTGTTCGATTACCTGGTGGTGCAGGCCAACATCAAGCGGAGAAAAGCCCGTGGCGAATGAATCTAAAAACGACGGCATCGGCAAAACATTGCTGGTGGTGCTGCTGCTGTGTCTGGTGTGTTCGGTGGTGGTGGCGGGTTCCGCCGTCGGCCTGAAGTCCAAACAGCAGGAGCAGAAGCTGCTCGACAAGCAGCGCAATATCCTCGACGTGGCCGGCCTGCTGCAGCCGAAAATGGAAGGCGAGCAGGTGAAGAGCCTGTTCAGCCAGCGCATCGAACCGCGCCTGCTGGATTTGAACAGCGGCGAGTTTGTGGCCGGCAAGGCGGCGGCGTTCGATCTGGCGGCCGCGCTGCGCGACGACGGCAAGAGCGCGGCGCTGGCGGCGAGCGACGATCCGGCCGGCATCAAGCGTCGCAGCAACCAGGCGGAAATCTATCTGGTGCGCGACGAAGGCGGTGCGGTGAGCAAGATCGTACTGCCGGTTTACGGCACCGGCCTGTGGTCGATGATGTACGCCTTCGTGGCGTTGGACAGCGACGGCAATACGGTAAAAGGCATCACCTATTACGACCAGGGTGAGACCCCGGGGCTGGGCGGTGAGGTCGAGAACCCCGGCTGGCGCCAGCAGTGGGTCGGCAAAAAGCTGTTCGACGCCGATGGGCAACCGGCGATCCGCGTAGTGAAAGGCGGGGCGCGCCCGGGGGATGAGCATGGGGTGGACGGGCTGTCCGGCGCCACGCTGACCTCCAACGGCGTGCAGCATACTTTTGATTTCTGGTTGGGCGAGCACGGCTTTGGCCCGTTCCTGAAAAAAGTTCGTGAAGGAGCGCTGAAAAATGGCTGATTCCCAAGAAATTAAGCGGGTCCTGCTGGGGCCGCTGTTCGACAACAACCCGATCGCGCTGCAGGTGTTGGGCGTCTGTTCGGCGCTGGCGGTGACCACCAAGCTGGAAACGGCGGTGGTGATGACCATCGCGGTGACGCTGGTGACGGCGTTCTCCAGCTTCTTCATCTCGCTGATCCGCCACCACATTCCGAACAGCGTGCGCATCATCGTGCAGATGGCGATCATCGCCTCGTTGGTGATCGTGGTGGACCAGGTGCTGCGCGCCTACGCGTTCGAGATTTCCAAGCAGCTGTCGGTGTTCGTCGGCCTGATCATCACCAACTGCATCGTGATGGGGCGCGCCGAGGCTTACGCCATGAAGTCGCCGCCGATCGAAAGCTTTATGGACGGCATCGGCAACGGGCTGGGCTATGGCGTGATCCTGGTGCTGGTGGGTTTCCTGCGCGAGCTGATCGGCTCCGGCAAGCTGTTCGGCATTCCGGTGCTGGAGACGGTGCAGAACGGCGGCTGGTATCAGCCGAACGGCCTGTTCCTGCTGGCGCCGAGCGCGTTCTTTATCATCGGCCTGCTGATCTGGGTGCTGCGCACCCTGAAGCCCGCACAGATCGAAAAGGAGTAATGGCGGATGGAACACTATATCAGCCTGTTTGTGCGCGCGGTGTTCGTTGAGAACATGGCGCTGGCGTTCTTCCTCGGCATGTGCACCTTCCTGGCGGTGTCGAAGAAGGTGTCGACCGCCTTTGGCCTGGGCGTGGCGGTCACCCTGGTGCTCGGCATCTCGGTGCCGGTCAACAACCTGGTCTACAACCTGGTGCTGCGCGACGGCGCGCTGGTGGAAGGCGTCGATCTGAGCTTCCTCAACTTCATCACCTTCATCGGCGTGATTGCGGCGCTGGTGCAGATCCTGGAGATGATCCTCGATCGCTTCTTCCCGTCGCTGTACAACGCGCTCGGCATCTTCCTGCCGCTGATCACCGTGAACTGCGCCATCTTCGGCGGCGTGTCCTTTATGGTGCAGCGCGACTACAACTTCGCCGAATCGGTGGTGTACGGCTTCGGCTCCGGCACCGGCTGGATGCTGGCGATTGTCGCCATGGCGGGGATCCGCGAAAAACTCAAGTATGCCAATGTCCCCGCAGGGTTGCGCGGCCTGGGCATTACCTTTATCACCACCGGGCTGATGGCGCTGGGCTTTATGTCCTTCTCCGGTGTTCAGTTGTAAAGGCGGGAAGAATTTATGGAAATCATTTTAGGCGTGGCCATGTTTACCGGCATCGTGATGGTGCTGGTATTGCTGATTTTATTCGCCAAATCGAAGCTGGTGAACACCGGCGACATCGCGGTGGAAATCAACGGCGATCTGGATAAAAGCTTCAGCGCGCCGGCGGGCGACAAGCTGCTCAACATGCTCTCCAGCCAGGGGATCTTCGTGTCCTCGGCCTGCGGCGGCGGCGGCTCCTGCGGCCAGTGCCGGGTAGTGATCAAAGAGGGCGGCGGCGACATCCTGCCGACCGAGCTTTCGCACATCAACAAGCGCGAAGCGAAAGAGGGCTGCCGCCTGGCCTGCCAGGTGAACGTGAAGCAGAACCTGAAAATCGAGCTGCCGGAAGAGATCTTCGGCGTGAAGAAGTGGGAGTGCGAGGTTATCTCCAACGATAACAAAGCCACCTTTATCAAAGAGCTGAAGCTGAAAATCCCCGACGGCGAAGACGTGCCGTTCCGCGCCGGCGGGTTTATCCAGATCGAAGCGCCGGCCCACGACGTCCGCTACGCCGACTTCGAGGTGCCGCAGGAGTACCGCGGCGACTGGGACAGGTTCAACCTGTTCCGCTACCGCTCGACGGTTGCCGACACCACGGTGCGCGCCTACTCGATGGCCAACTACCCGGACGAAAAGGGCATCATCATGCTCAACGTGCGCATCGCCACGCCGCCGCCGAACAATCCGGACGTGCCGCCGGGCATCATGTCTTCGTACATCTGGTCGCTGAAGGCCGGCGACAAGGTGACCATCTCCGGGCCGTTCGGCGAGTTCTTCGCCAAGGACACCGATGCCGAAATGATCTTCATCGGCGGCGGCGCGGGCATGGCGCCGATGCGTTCGCACATCTTCGATCAGCTGAAGCGCCTGAACTCGAAGCGCAAGATCACCTTCTGGTACGGCGCGCGTTCGCTGCGTGAAATGTTCTACGAGGATGACTTCAACCAGCTGCAGGCGGAGAATGAAAACTTCACCTGGCACGTGGCGCTGTCCGATCCGCAGCCCGAGGATAACTGGACCGGTTACACCGGCTTTATCCATAATGTTCTGCTGGAGAACTATCTGCGCAACCATCCGGCGCCTGAGGACTGCGAGTTCTATATGTGCGGGCCGCCGATGATGAACGCCGCGGTGATCAAGATGCTGAAAGATCTGGGCGTCGAGGACGAAAACATCATGCTGGATGACTTTGGTGGCTAAATGCGCGCATTGGCGATGAAAGCTTGGCTGACCACGGTGGCGCTGGGCGCCACCCTGCTGCTGACCGGCTGCGGGCCGGAGCAGGTGAACCTGGAAGGCAAAACCATGGGCACCGCGTATTCGATCCGCTACGTGACCGGCGACGGCACGCCGCCGGCGCGGGAGATGCAGGCGGAGATCGACAAGCGGCTGGAGCAGGTGAACGATCGGATGTCCACCTACCGGCCGGATTCCGAGCTGAGCCGCTTCAACGCCAGCCGCGCGGTGGATAAGCCTTTCCCGGTTTCGCCGGCCACCGCCGAGGTGGTGCTGGAGGCGCTGCGCATCAATCGGGTGACCGACGGCGCGCTGGACGTGACCGTCGGGCCGCTGGTCAACCTGTGGGGCTTCGGCCCGGAAGGGCGGCCGGACAAAGTGCCGAGCGGCGCCGAACTGGAGCGGCGCCGCGCCTGGACCGGCGCGGATAAGCTGGCGGTGCAGGGCAATGCGCTGGTGAAGCGCATTCCCGAGCTGTATGTCGATCTCTCGTCGATCGCCAAAGGCTACGGCGTGGACGTGATTGCCGGCTATCTGCAGTCGCGGCAGGTCACAAACTACATGGTGGATATCGGCGGCGAGGTGCGCACCCGCGGGCATAGCGGCGAGCGAAAACCCTGGCGCATCGCCATCGAGCGGCCGACCGCCGGCGCGCGGCAACAGGCGCAATTGGTGATCCAGCCGGGCGAAATGTCGATCGCCACTTCGGGGGATTACCGCAATTACTTCGAGCAGGACGGCGTGCGCTACTCGCACACTATCGATCCGATCAGCGGCCGGCCGATCCATCATCGGCTGGTGTCGATCACCGTGCTCAGCCCAACCTGCATGACCGCCGACGGCCTGTCCACCGGGCTGAACGTGCTGGGGCCGGAGCGCGGCATGGCATTGGCCAACCTGCTGGGGATCCCGGTATTCATGATTGTGAAAACCGCCGACGGCTTTGAAGAGCGCTATTCCGACGCCTTCAAGCCTTATCTGAAAAAGAGTTCGTGAGGCCGCTATGCTGACGGTATTTGTCGCCACCTTCGTGTTGTTTCTGCTGATTATCGGCGGCATGTCGCTGGGCTACGTGTTTAAACGCAAGAGCCTGCAGGGCAGCTGCGGCGGCATCACCGCGCTGGGGATGGACAAGGTATGCGACTGCCCGGAACCCTGCGACGCGCGCAAGAAGCGCGAAGCCAAAGAGGCGCTGCGGCGAGAGCAACTGGACAAGCACCGCATTCTGTAGCGAAAACCCGGCCGAGGTCGGGTTTTTTATTGGGCCTTGCCGAAAGGCACATGAAAATCTGGCTGGGTACGATTAACAATGGCGTGAATTTTCAGGGCGTGACGGATAAAAATATAATCGGCAAATACGAGCGCACGCTTTCTCAGTTTCTTAAGCAGAGGTAACAGGATGAACCGCATTATTTTCTCAGGAACTCTGACTTTGTTGCTTTCCGGCTGCATGCACATAAACGATCCTAGGCCCAGGAACTACACGGCCGACGTCACTGCCTTTGATAATCAAGTCTGTGTGCGGGTTCAACCTGAAGGCGATGAGCGGCTATCAGGCATTATTATCGAGGAACTCGGCAACGCCAACGCTATCTTTGGCAAGAATTTCATTGATAACGAGATGCCCGCGGTAACATCGGATAAATGCATTCCTGATTTTAACTATAAATTCGAAGACGGGAAGTCTTACGGGGTATCGGTGACGCTGTTGTCGCGGGAGAAACGAAGTAAAGGCATTGAACCTGCCGCCCGGCTATTCGGGGCTGGGTTTAGTGTGCGCAATGAAAATGGCATCATCCAGGTGGTTCCTGCTCACTAACGGACGTTGAAAGCCAGGCAGGCATAAGGATGATTTGTCGAACCGCCTTATGCCGTTAGCCGGTGGTTTATTTCGCCTTGCGGAAGCTTTTCGCCTCGGCCGGCGAGTTGACCATCACCCCATCTGCCCCCAGCGCCAGCGCCTGCTGGTACTCCTGCGGCGAATTGACGCCGAACAGAATGATATGCGCCGGGCCTTGCGAACGGAAGCAGTCCATCGATTCCTTATCCCATGTCAGAAACGCCCTGGAGCGCCCCTCGCCCAGGGTGTATTTCTCCACAACCTCCACTTCGCGCTTCAGCTCCAGCCCGTACCAACGCGGCTGCGGGGCGCCCGGCTTAACGTCGCACTGGTGCGCCATAGTGATATTGGCCAGCAGGCTGCGGGTATGGTCGCGGCTCTCGAAGCGTTTGATCTGCGGCGGCAGCGCCTGCAGGTAGCGGGCGTCGGTGGAGTAGACGCGGGTGCGGTTCAGGCTGTCGGTCTCCTGCAGCGTCGCCAGCAGCGCTTTGCCGAACCGCGCCGGATCGGCGTCCGGCGATTTGATGTCCAGATAGAAGGTGACGCGCGGGAAGGCCTTCAGTACCTCGTCCAGCCGCGGGATGCCGATGCCCTGGCCGCGGAACGGATGAGCCTCGCCTTTGGCGAACGACCAGCCGGCGTCGGCCTTGGCCAGCTGCTCGGCGCTGTAGGCGGAGACCGGCCCCCGTTGGTTGGTCAACGCCTGCAGATCCGATGGGCGGTACAGCACGATGGCGCCGTCTTTGGACTGCTGCAGGGTGATCCAGACGGCGTCGGCGCCGTTTTTCAGCGCGGTTTCAATGGCGATGCGGGTATTTTCCGGCGCATCGGCGGTGCCGCCGCGGTGGGCGACAATCGCCGGCGCATGGCCGGCGTCGGCGCCTGCGGCCAGCGCGCAGAGCGACAGCGCGGAGGCCAACAGCAAACGGGAAAACCTGATCATGCGGGATACCTTTATGAGGAAGCGAATGGCGAAGCTGCGGAAATCATACTATTGAAAAATTAAGCTTTTTTAACAACGCGAAAATATCTGGCGAAAACGCCGTTTTCCCCGAGCCAACCGAGCCTTGAGCTTTCAATAACTGACTGTATACTTATACAGTATTGTTGGAGGGTGCGATGCGTAAAATCATTCATGTCGATATGGACTGCTTCTTCGCCGCGGTGGAAATGCGCGACGATCCCAGCCTGCGCGATATTCCGTTGGCGATTGGCGGCAGCGCCGATCGGCGCGGGGTGATCAGCACCGCCAACTACCCGGCGCGCCGCTACGGCGTGCACAGCGCGATGTCGACGGCGATGGCGCTCAAACTGTGCCCGCATCTCACCCTGCTGCCGGGCCGCATGGCGGCCTACAAGGAAGCCTCGCTGCATATCCGCGAGATCTTCGCCCGCTACACCCCGCTGATCGAGCCGCTGTCGTTGGACGAAGCCTATCTGGACGTTACCGACAGCCCCCAGTGCAACGGATCGGCAACCTTGATCGCCCAGGAAATTCGCCAGGCGATCGCCGATGAACTGAACCTCACCGCCTCGGCCGGCATCGCGCCAATCAAATTCCTCGCCAAGATCGCCTCCGAGCTGAACAAGCCGAACGGGCAGTATGTGATCACGCCGGCGCAGGTGCCGGCGTTTTTGCAGCAGCTGCGGCTGAGCAAGATCCCCGGCGTCGGCAAGGTGACCGCCAAGCGGCTGGAAGAGGTGGGGTTAACCACCTGCGCCGACGTGCAGCAGTACGATCTGGCGCTGTTGCTCAAGCGCTTCGGCAAGTTTGGCCGGGTGCTGTGGGAGCGCTGCCAGGGCATTGACCTGCGCGAGGTTTCCTCGGAGCGGCTGCGTAAGTCGGTAGGGGTGGAGCGCACGCTGGCGGAAGACATCCACGACTGGGAAGACTGCGAGGCGCTGATTGTCGATAAGCTCTACCCCGAACTGGAGCTGCGGCTGCGCAAGGTGAAGCCGGATCTGCATATCGCCCGCCAGGGGGTGAAGCTGAAGTTTCAGGATTTTCAGCAAACCACCCAGGAGCACGTATTCCCGGTGCTGAATCGGCAGGATCTGCTGGAGGTGGCGCGGCAGGCGTGGCGCGAGCGGCGGGAAGGGCGCGGCGTGCGGCTGGTGGGGCTGCACGTGACGCTGCTGGATCCGCAGCTGGAGCGGCAGCTGCTGCTGCCGTGGGAATGAAAAAGGCCGGCGAAAGCCGGCCTGATGCGGTTAAACGCGGCGGTCAGGCGCGTTCAGGGATCGCTTTCAGCAGTGCGGTCAGCAGCTTCCAGTACAGGCCGACGCTTTCGATATGCACCTGCTCATCCGGCGAGTGCGGGCCGGTGATGGTTGGGCCGATCGACACCATGTCCATGTTCGGGTACGGCTTCTTGAACAGCCCGCATTCCAGGCCGGCGTGGATCACCATGATGTTCGGCGTCTTGTCGAACAGGTCCTGGTAAAGCTCGCGCACCAGCTTCATGACCGGCGAGGCCGCGTCCGGCTGCCAGCCCGGGTAGCCGCCCTTCGGCGCCACCTTGGCGCCGGCCAGCTGGCCCAGCGCGGTCAGCATCTCGACCACGTAGTCTTTGCCGCTGTCGATCAGCGAACGGATCAGGCAGATGATTTCCGCTTCGTTCTCGCTGGTGGTGACCACGCCGACGTTCAGCGAGGTCTCCACCACGCCTTTCACCGCGTCGCTCATGCGGATCACGCCGTTCGGCGTGCCGTTCAGCAGCGCCAGGAAACGCTGCTGGCTGTCGGCGGTCAGCGCCTGCGCGCTGCTGTCGGACGGCTCCAGCAATACGGTGATGTTCTTCTCTTTGGCGGCGAGCTCGTTCTGCAGGGTCGCCAGGTATTCCTGGCCCAGCGCTTTCAGCGCGTCGGCCTGATCGGCCGGCACGGCGACGATCGCCGAAGCCTCACGCGGGATGGCGTTGCGCAGGGTGCCGCCGTTCAGATCCAGCACGCGCAGTTTCAGTGCGTTGGCATGGGCGAACAGGAAGCGCGCCAACAGCTTGTTGGCGTTGCCCAGGCCGACGTGGATTTCCGCGCCGGAGTGGCCGCCCTTCAGGCCTTTCAGGGTCAGCTTCAGGGTTTGGTAACCGGCCGGCACCGCTTCGCGCTGCAGCGGCAGGGTGGTGATGAAGTCAATACCGCCGGCGCAACCCATGTAGATTTCGCCTTCCTCTTCGGAATCGGTGTTGATCAGAATGTCCGCCTGCAGCCAGTTGGGTTGCAGGCCGAACGCGCCGTCCATGCCGGCTTCTTCGGTCATGGTCAGCAGCACTTCCAGCGGGCCGTGCTCGACGCTGTCGTCGGCCAGCACCGCCAGCGCGGACGCCATGCCGATGCCGTTGTCGGCGCCCAGGGTAGTGCCGCGCGCCTTGATCCACTCGCCGGCGACGTACGGCTGGATCGGATCCTTGGTGAAGTCGTGCAGGGTGTCGTTATTCTTCTGCGGCACCATGTCCAGGTGCGCCTGCAGGGCGACCGGCTTGCGGTTTTCCATGCCTTTGGTGGCGGGCTTGCGCAGCAGGATGTTGCCGACCTGGTCGCGCTCGGCGTGCAGGTTTTTCTCTTTCGCCCAGTCGAGGATGTGCTGCGCCAGCGCTTCTTCATGATAAGAAGGGTGCGGAATAGAGCAGATCTTGGCAAAAATATCCCACAGCGGCTGTGGCGAAAGTTGAGACAATTCAGACACTATAAGTCTCCTGTAACGGCATGTCCGGCGGGGCGGCAATACCGTGCGGTTAGGGTAAGTGGGCATCTGTGCGCGGCGGCACGATCCCCAGAGAATATCACTTTATTTCAGCGGGTGCGCGCACCCTATTGTGCGGTTTAAGCGCTTGATCACACGGCTTTGCCGCGAACTTGTTCACTTTGCCAGCATCAATCACCAGTATCCGCGCCAGAGGAAATACTTATGATTTCCTCGGTACAACTGGTATTCGGCGCGGCCAGTCTCTATAATCTCGCGCAACCTTTTTTCCCCTGACTACTGAGTAAGCCACATCACTGCTGGCTGGGACACCATTCTATGAGCGAAAAATACGTTGTTACCTGGGACATGTTGCAAATGCAAGCGCGCAAGCTGGCGCATCGCCTGCTGCCTGCTGACCAATGGACGGGCATTATTGCCGTTAGCCGCGGCGGCCTGGTGCCGGCGGCCCTGCTGGCGCGCGAACTGGGCATCCGCCACGTGGATACCGTCTGCATTTCCAGCTATGACCATGACAACCAACGCGAAATGAAGGTGCTCAAGCGCGCCGAAGGCGACGGTGAAGGCTTCATCGTGGTGGACGACCTGGTGGATACCGGCGGCACCGCGAAAGCGATCCGCGAGATGTACCCGAGAGCCCACTTCGTCACCATCTTCGCCAAGCCGGCGGGCCGCCCGCTGGTGGACGACTACGTGGTCGACATCCCGCAGGACACCTGGATCGAACAGCCGTGGGATATGGCGGTGACCTTCGTGCCGCCGATCGGCGGCCGTTAATCCCGGCTCGCTCCCGTAAAACGCCCGGTTATGCCGGGCGTTTTCGTTATTTTGGTTTCTTGAGACAGAGTTAGGTACACTACCTCCAGTTAAGTAGGCTGTTTGCGGCCTACGGCCAGATTTACGGAGGCTGTTGTTACCATGGCACAGGCCAACCTTTCTGAAATCCTGTTCAAACCCTCATTCAAACACCCCGAAACCTCGACGCTGGTGCTGCGCGCGCGCAATAAAGTGAGCGCCGATCTGCATTCCGCGCTGGAAGGCGACACCACCGGCAACTGGTACCGCATGCTGAACCCGCTGCTGTGGGCCTGGCGCGGCGTCGATCCGATCGAAATCAACGAGGTGCTGGCGCGCATCGCCGCCTCGGACGCCGAACGCAGCAAGCCGCAGCACCTCGATACCGTGGTGGGTTACCGCAACGGCAACTGGATCTACGAGTGGGTTCACCAGGGCATGCAGTGGCAGCAACGCGCGCTGGAGCAGCAGGACCCGCTGATCGGCGGCCAGTATTGGCTGAAGGCGGTCAACTTCTACAGCATCGCCGGCTACCCGCACCTGAAGGGCGACGAGCTGGCCGAGCAGGCGGAAATGCTGGCCAACCGCGCCTATGAAGAAGCGGCGCTGCTGTTGCCGTATCAGCTGAAAGAGCTGGAGTTCCGCATCGAGGGCGGCGGCAGCGTCACCGGCTTTCTGCACCTGCCGGCCAGGGGCGAAGCGCCGTTCCCGACGGTGCTGATGTGCGGCAGCCTGGACACCCTGCAGACCGACTATCACCGCCTGTTCCGCGAATATCTGGCGCCGCACGGCATCGCCATGCTGACCCTCGACATGCCGTCGATCGGATCCTCCTGCAAATGGAAGCTGACGCAGGACTCCAGCTACCTGCACCAGCAGGTGCTGATTCAGCTGGCTTCGGTGGCCTGGGTGGACCATCAGCGGGTCACCGCCTTCGGCTTCCGCTTCGGCGCCAACGTGGCGGTGCGGCTGGGCTACCTGGAGCCGCAGCGGCTGCGCGGCGTGGCCTGCCTGGGGCCGGTGGTGCATCGCCTGCTGTGCGACGGCGGCATCCAGAAGAACGTGCCGGACATGTATATGGACGTGCTGGCCAGCCGGATGGGGATGGCCAACGCCTCGGACAACGTGCTGAAGGTGGAGCTGAACAGCTACTCGCTGAAAACCCAGGGCCTGCTGGGCCGCCGCTGCCCGACGCCGATGCTTTCCGGCTACTGGGAGCGCGATCCGCTCAGCCCGAAAGAGGAATCGCAACTGATCGCCTCTTCCTCGCTGCGCGGCAAGCTGCTGGCCATTCCGCGCACGCCGGTTTACGACGGTTTCCACAAGGCGTTGCTGCAGATGTCCGGTTGGCTAAAAGATAAAATGCGTTAATTAGTTGCTAAATTTTAACAGTTTGTTAAAAAGAGTGGTCTACATTGAGGAGGTTAGAGAATGACGTTACCGAGTGGTCACCCTAAAAGCCGACTAATGAAACGTTTCGCCAGCTTGGGGCCGTACCTGCGTGAAGGGCAATGTGAAAACGACCGTTTTTTCTTTGATTGTTTAGCCGTCTGCGTCAATGTAAAGCCTGCGCCGGAGAAGCGCGAGTTCTGGGGCTGGTGGATGGAGCTGCAGGCGGACGATGCGCGCTTTACCTATTCCTACCAGTTCGGCCTGTTCGATAAAGAAGGGCAGTGGACGGCGGAAAAGATTAAGGATGCTGAAGTAAAAACCAAGCTGGAAACCACGCTGCGCGATTTCCATCGCCGCCTGGGCGAGCTGCTGGCGACCATGGAACTGGCGCTGGAACCCGCCGCCGATTTCAAAGAAAAACTGATCAAACTCTCCGCCTGACCCCGTTTGACCACAGTATTGTGCTGATTTCGCGTTGTGCCTGTTGGCATAACGCGTCTCTCCTGTTACAAAGTCCTTTGCACTCTCATTCTCATCTACACGGCAGAAATACTATGAACGGCAGCCAGACATTGGTTGTGAAATTGGGCACCAGCGTGTTGACCGGCGGATCGTTGCGCCTGAACCGCGCCCACATTGTCGAACTGGTGCGCCAGTGCGCACAACAGCATGCAGCGGGCCACCGCATCGTTATCGTCACCTCCGGCGCGATTGCCGCCGGCCGCGAGCACCTGGGCTACCCCGAGCTTCCCGCCACCATCGCCTCCAAGCAGCTGCTGGCGGCGGTTGGGCAGAGCCGGTTGATCCAGCTGTGGGAGCAGCTGTTTTCCATTTACGGCATTCACGTCGGGCAGATGCTGCTGACGCGCGCCGATCTGGAAGACCGCGAGCGCTTCCTCAACGCGCGCGACACCATGACGGCATTGCTGGACAACCGCATCGTGCCGGTAATCAATGAGAACGACGCCGTCGCCACCGCGGAAATCAAGGTGGGCGACAATGACAACCTGTCGGCGCTGGCGGCCATTTTGGCCGGCGCCGACAAGCTGCTGCTGCTGACCGACCAGCAGGGGCTGTACACCGCCGATCCGCGCAACAACCCGCAGGCCGAGCTGATCCGTGAAGTGCACGGCATCGACGACGCGCTGCGCGCCATCGCCGGCGACAGCGTTTCCGGCCTGGGCACCGGCGGCATGGGCACCAAGCTGCAGGCGGCCGACGTGGCCTGCCGCGCCGGCATCGACGTGGTGATCGCCGCCGGCAGCAAGCCGGGAGTCGTGGCGGACGTGATTGAAGGCAAGCCGGTGGGTACCCGCTTCCACGCGCTGGAAACCCCGCTGGAAAACCGCAAGCGCTGGATCTTCGGCGCGCCGCCGGCCGGTGAGATCACCGTCGACGACGGCGCGGTGGAGGCGATGATGGCGCGCGGCAGCTCGCTGCTGCCGAAGGGCATCCGCGAAGTGAAGGGCGACTTTTCGCGCGGCGAAGTGATCCGCATCCGCAACCTGGCGGGGCGTGATCTGGCGCACGGCGTCAGCCGTTATAACAGCGACGCGATGCGCATTATCGCCGGGCACCACTCGCAGGAAATCAGCGAGATCCTCGGTTACGAATACGGTCCGGTGGCAGTCCACCGCGACGACATGATTGTCAGTTAAGGAGTGAGCATGCTCGAGCAGATGGGGAAGGCCGCCAAGCAGGCCTCCTGGCAACTGGCGGTGCTGAGCACGGCGAAGAAAAACCAGGTGCTGTCGGTGATGGCCGACATGCTGGAAGCCAACGGCGAAGCTATCCTGCTGGCTAACGAACGGGACATGGCGCAGGCGCGCGCCACCGGCATGAGCGAGGCGCTGCTCGATCGCCTGTTGCTGACCCCGGCGCGGCTGGCGGCGATCGCCAACGACGTGCGCCAGGTGTGCCGCCTGAACGACCCGGTCGGCCACGTATTGGACGGCAGCCTGCTGGACAGCGGGCTGAAGCTGGAACGCCGCCGGGTGCCGCTCGGGGTGATCGGGGTGATTTACGAGGCGCGGCCGAACGTCACCATCGACGTCGCCAGCCTGTGCCTGAAGACCGGCAACGCGGTGATCCTGCGCGGCGGTAAAGAAACCCACCACACCAACCAGGCGACGGTGAAAGTGATCCAGCAGGCGCTGGAACAGTGCGGCCTGCCGGCGGCGGCGGTGCAGGCGATCGACAGCCCGGACCGCGCGCTGGTGAACGAACTGCTGCGGCTGGACCGTTACGTCGACATGCTGATCCCGCGCGGTGGCGCCGGCCTGCACAAGCTGTGCCGCGAACAGTCGACCATTCCGGTGATCACCGGCGGTATCGGCGTTTGCCATACCTACGTGGACGACAGCGTCGATTTCGACAAGGCGCTGACGGTGATCGACAACGCCAAAATACAGCGCCCAAGCGCCTGCAACTCGCTGGAAACGCTGCTGGTGAACCGCAGCATCGCCGCCGAGTTCCTGCCGGCGCTGAGTGCGCGCATGGCGGCGGCGGGCGTGACGCTGCACGCGGCCGAGAACGCCTTGCCGCTGCTGCAAGATGGCCCGGCGACGGTCGTGCCGGTGAACGCGGAAGATTATGATGACGAATGGCTTTCGCTGGATCTGAACGTGCTGCTGGTGGATGACATCGATCAGGCCATCGACCATATCCGCACCCACGGCACCAGCCACTCCGACGCGATCCTCACCCGCTCGCTGGGCAGTGCCGAGCACTTCGTGCGTGCGGTGGACTCCTCGGCGGTGTACGTGAACGCCAGCACCCGCTTCACCGACGGCGGCCAGTTCGGCCTGGGCGCCGAAGTGGCGGTGAGCACCCAGAAGCTGCACGCCCGCGGGCCGATGGGCCTGGACGCGCTGACCACCTACAAGTGGATTGGCTACGGCGATGATCTGGTGCGCAGCTAAGACCGCGTTGCGGTATTGACGATGTCAGGGCGCAGCTTGCTGCGCCCTGATTGTTTCTGAGGGGGGAGCGGTCGGGAATGATCGAGCCGGGCCTTTATCCGTTGAAGGGCAGCGGTGAGCCCGTTCCCTCTATGCCAGCTTTTCGGTTTTGCGCCCAATACGTTCCATAATCGGGCCGGTATCCACATCCAGTAATCGCGCGATCAGCGCAAATTCCACGACATCCAATTTTCGTTCGCCATTTTCGACCTTGGCGATAAAAGATTGCGGACGCCCCAGTTCTTCTGCCAGCTTCGCCTGTGTTATGCCCTTCTCTACGCGAGCATCCCGAAGTGTTTTGATAATCAATTGATATTCTGCCGAATAAACTGAGGTCATGAGGTTTTCCGCGAGTGATATCCCAAAATCGAATATCTGCGATTGCCGCAATTATCCCAAAACGGGATAATTGCGGGGAGAGGTAGCCAGGAGGATTAAGCATGATGGATAAACACGATTGGCACCCGGCGGACGTTATCGCCGCTTTAAAGAAGGAGGGCACGACGTTGGCGGCAGTTTCCAGAGAGGCGGGGCTGGCATCTTCAACCTTGGCTAACGCTCTGGTTCGACGTTGGCCGAGAGGGGAGCGGTTGATCGCCGAAGCGCTGGAGCTGCCGCCATCGGAAATATGGCCTTCCCGCTATGCTGATGCGATGCGTGGCGAATGATGGGAGCTGCATGTGCCGCACTTGATGACTGTGCGGCACGATTTTCAATTAACCATTGCCGGCAAAACAATCAAGCGACCCGGTGACTATTGACTCACTTCGCGCGCAGGTCTAAGTTGTTCAACGCACATCGCCGCGCCCCGCCGGCCGGCTTATGCCGATATAGCTCAGTTGGTAGAGCAGCGCATTCGTAATGCGAAGGTCGTAGGTTCGACTCCTATTATCGGCACCATCTTTCTTCATGAAACCATCAAGTTAAATTTTCAGTGTTTGGCCTTGTTCAGCACTGAGGTGCGTCTTTGCGCGCTGTGGGTGTAGCAAAATTGTGGCGGAGCAGATTTGGCAGCGATGCATCGGCATGTTCAACATCTCACTACAGCGCCATTTCTGACGAGTTGCTTCCAGCTGATAAGGAATGTGGTTTCATAAAGGCGGGTGAAGAGCGCTTAAAGTTGCTTGGGAGCAGGGCGGAGTCTGCTATGTGCCAAAAACGGACATTTTGACAGCCTGGAAGTCCTTATCTGAACCAAAAGAATTAATGTCGTTGGGATGGTTTACTTTACAATGCCAGTTTTAAACAGCCTAAAAAACAGGTGATCACGTGCATACCAACATGATTGAATACCTTAATATTTTCATACAGGTTGTTGAACAGGGTAGCTTCACAAAAGCCGCCGATGTACTTCAGATCCATCGCCC
The DNA here is from genome assembly GCF_900187015.1 of Serratia ficaria. NCBI lineage: Bacteria > Pseudomonadati > Pseudomonadota > Gammaproteobacteria > Enterobacterales > Yersiniaceae > Serratia > Serratia ficaria. The sequence continues at coordinate 1,070,857 of NZ_LT906479.1, forward strand.
CACCGTGAGCAAAGCGATACAACAGATAGAGAACGATCTGGGTGTAAAACTCATTCATCGCACAACCCGAAAGCTGAGCGTTACTGCCGAAGGGGATGAGTTCTATCATCATGCCAGGCATGTTCTGGCCGAAGTTAATGACATGATGGCCAGTTTTTCACCGACTCTTCCACCGCGAGGACGTCTGAGGCTTGATGTGCCCCTGGCGCTGGCGCATGCCATATTGATCCCTAATCTCCAGCATTTTCAGGCGCTGTACCCAGGTATTGAAGTCGTGCTGGTTTCATCGGATAAAAAAACTGATTTGATTACGGAAGGCGTAGATTGCCTTGTCCGCCTGGGCGCGCTCCAGGATTCAAGTTTTATATCCAAACGTCTTGGCGACATCAGGATGGTTACCTGCGCAGCCCCGTCCTACCTGCAGCGGCATGATCGGCCGGAAACACTTGCGGATCTGGATAAGCATCGGGCAATTAACTTTTTTAGCGACCACAGTCGTGACGTCATGGAATGGAAGTTTATCGAAGACGGGAGCATTGTTTCGCTGCGTCCTGCGAGCAGCCTGCTGGTTGATAATTCCGATATTCTGCTTTCCTGTGGCTTGGCTGGTTTGGGCATTATCCAGGCTACCTTAGATGCCGTTGCTCCCCATATTGCTTCCGGTGCACTTGAAGAGATTCTGCCGCAATACCCATCGGTGTCAAAGCCGGTGTCAGTGATGTATCCGGACAGACGCTACCTTTCTCCAAAAGTGCGTGTCTTTATCGACTGGTTCAGCGATGTTCTGGCCACGCAGCTCCGCTGAAGCAGACGGATTGTTAATGGATAATTAATACTGAAGTTCCCTGTCGGCTATTTCTGGTGCGTTTATAACAACGTAGATTGTTCACAAATGATTCGGGCATCCCTTCGGCATTATTCTGAAGGTGCGCCATTAACCAACGAGAGCTGAATATGTCTAAAATTGTTACCTTTAACCGCACCGGCGGTCCGGAAGTGCTGAAAGTTGTTGATATACAGGTGCCCGCGCCGGCAGCGGGTGAAGTGCAGATTCGCGTACATGCGATTGGTCTCAACCGTGCAGAAATCATGTACCGCAATGGTCAGTATGTTATCGAGCCGGAATTTCCGGCACGTCTTGGTTATGAAGCCGCTGGCGTTGTACAGGCCGTCGGTGAGAATGTTGAAGAGTTTGCCAGGGGAGATCGGGTAAGCGTGATCCCTTCATTTATGTTTAATGAATACGGCATGTACGGCGAACTGGTCAACGCACCGGTGCACGCTGTCGTGAAGCATCCTGAAAATCTTTCCTTCGAGGAAGCAGCCGCAAGCTGGATGATGTATGTCACCGCTTATGGTGCGCTGGTTGAATATGGCAACCTTCAGGCTGGTCAGAATGTCGTGATCCGCGCAGCATCAAGCAGCGTGGGCCTGGCTGCCATACAGATAGCTAACATGCTGGGTGCAAAACCCATTGCGCTTACGCGTACTGCTGAAAAAAGCGAAATGCTCCTGAAAGCCGGTGCAGCCGTCGTCATTGCTACAGCGGAGCAGGATATGGTTGCCGAAATCACTCGTGCAACGGATGGTGCGGGAGCCCATATTGTTTTTGATCCCGTCGGCGGCCCGGACGTGGCAAAACTGACTCAGGTGATGGCACCGCAGGGCATGCTCTTTCAGTATGGCGCGCTCGACAGCCGCGACATGCTTGTGCCTGTATTTGATATTCTCGGTAAGCATCTCACTCTGCGTGGATATGAGCTGTTTGAAATCACGACGGACTCTGAAAAAATGGCGCGCGCAAAATCCTTCGTCAGCGAAGGTTTACGAGTCGGCAAACTGAAGCCGGTCATCGATAAAACGTTCCCGCTCGACGAGATTGCGGACGCCCAGCGCTATATGGAGGCCAATGGCCAGGTAGGCAAAATAGTTGTGGTCGTAGAGTAATTCTTACCGCAGTATTTTATTAATGCTTTTGCTATAGCCTGGAAAATATCCGGGCTTTTTTATCATCCTTAGTTTCTAACCGATAACTCTGGAACTGACATCCAACGTATTGACTTCGATATTCTCCTCTTCAAATTAACGTCCGCTCTTCGCTCGAAGCAGCCCTAATGTCACGCAGGTTGTTCAGCAATAAAAATCAGTTTTCTTAATTTTCTTAATTTTGTTAATTAATTGAAAGCTAACTAATCACTGGTAGTGGGTAGTTTTACTTGTTTTCTGGATCGTGTGAATGTCAATGAAGTAAATTGAGAATAACTTAAAGGAAATCTATGCTTGCCTGTGGCAACTTTGCTAAAGTCATAGATTGATTTTCAGTAGGAGACTCTTGAGGACAGAGATGGGACGCAGATCGGGATTTGAAGGTTTTATTCGTGCGACAGCTAGAGCGGTAGCAGCAGCAGAGCGTGAGCGGAAGAGGTCAGAAAGAAATCATTTTGCTGAGGTTCGGCGTTTAGAACGTGAGGTTGAAAGAGAAAACGCTCAAATATTACGCGTACATAAGGCGGCTGAAAAAGCAGCTAAAGTCGCGTACTTAGAAGGGCGACAGGATGAGGTATCCGACCTGAACGCTGAACTGGAAGAGGTTATCATTTCCCTTTCAACCCTACTTGAACATACACTTGATTTTGATGATTCGATAGATTTCACCGCTTTAAAAAAGGTGCCTCAGTTCGAAGATTTCAAAACGCCTAAGCACTTATTACCTGAGGCAGAGCCTGAGCTGAAAATTGTGAGTGTTCCTCCTGCATGGAAAATGATTTTTCCGTGGGTGCAGAGAAAGTATCAACGAGAATTACAAATTTCAGAAGATACTTTTTCTAGGAAAAAAGAAGAATATCTGCGAAGGGCCTCCAACCAGAAGATTGAGTTAGATTCGTTGGTTGAGGAATATCAAAAGCATAGAACAGCCTATTTCGAAGAAGTTGAAAGGCAGCATGAGGAAGTTAATCAGTTTGAACTAGATTATTTGGAATGTGTTCCTGACAGCGTACAGGCTTATTGTGGAATGGTTTTGACACGCTCTGAATATCCAGAGGTTGGGTTTCCTCAATCATTTAGACTCGCATACTTACCTGAAAATAAAGAATTGGTAGTTGAATATAGCTTGCCAGAGATATCTATTGTCCCAAGTCAGCTTGAGTATAAGTATGTTAAGACAAGAGATGCCATCGAGGCAAAGCCTAGAAAGGCTAACGAAATCAAAGAACTTTATCAGAATATAATTGCAGCAATTACACTTCGAACTTTGCATGAGCTGTTCGAAGCAGATAAGGCCTCAGCTTTAACATCTGTTCTTTTTAACGGTGTTATCGAGACCGTTGATCCGACCAGTGGCCATGATATCGTCGTTACGTTGGTTTCAGCTCGAGCGCATAAAGATGATTTTATGCAAATCAAACTTGAACGAGTTGAAAAAGTTGCATGTCTCCGAAGTCTGGGGGCTCAAGTTTCAGGACGACCTGATGAACTCCAGGCAGTCAAGCCCATTCTTGAGTTTGATATGGTTGATAAACGCTTCATTGATCAAGGTGATGCTCTTTCTGGACTTGAAACTCGCCCAAACCTTATGGAGCTTTCTCCATCTGAGTTCGAAGTATTGGTTTCAAACCTGTTTACGCAAATGGGATTAGATACGAAACTTACCAGGGGCACAAAAGACGGTGGTGTTGATGCGGTTGCATTTGATACACGTCCAATTCTAGGCGGTAAAGTTGTCATTCAAGCCAAAAGATATAAAGACACGGTCGGTGTCAGCTCCGTCAGAGATCTGTACGGTACAATGATGAACGAGGGCGCGAACAAAGGTATTTTGGTCTGTACCAGTCAGTACGGCAAAGACGCTTATCGATTTTGTGAGGATAAACCCATAGAACTCATTGATGGCGGAGGTCTTCTTTATCTCTTAAAGGAGCACGCCGGCGTATCTGCCCGTATTAATCCAAATTTTTAAGTAATTTTAAGGATGCCATTGAAGATAGCACTTTCGTTATGTTCATTGCTTTATCTGAGCTGTGGCACATCGATTAGCATAAAGAGTTGTTAGTAGCCGATGTACCTTAACTATAAGCGGACTGGTAAGTCCGCCTCCCTCTCCAATCAAAAAAATATTCCAGCAGCAAGATAAGTCACCTAGCGAGTCGCCGTGAGCCTGTCCAGGAAGCTGAGCACCGCCTGATTGAAAAGCGCGGGCCGCTGCAAGGGGGCGAAATGGCTCACGCCGGGCAAGATGGTCAGGGTTGCGCCGGGAATGTTTGAGGCGAGATAAACCGCATGGTCGCGTTTAATGAACTCATCCTGTTCTCCCAGCACAATGTCGACCGGCACGGCGATGGCTCTCAGGTCGTCTGCCGAATAGTTGGGCTGGGTCCGCATCATCTCGGTGACTGCCGCGACAAAATCCTCGAAGCCGTCAGGCGTGGCCGAGAGCGCCGCATAGTCCTGCCGGTGCCGGGCAAAGCAGCGATCTATCCTGGGGGCCGGCTGCATTTCTCTGGCGCCGGTGGGGTCCATGTTGCAGGCAAAGAAAAACACCCCGGCCGTTCGGCTGGGCTGCGTGGCGGCAAGGGTAAGGGCCGTGCAGGCGCCGTCGCTCCATCCTACGAAATAGCCTTGTTCCAGAGCCAACCTGTCCATCACCGCCAGCGCGTCGCCGGCCATCAGCTCATAAGAATAGGGCCGGCGATCGCGCGAGCTGCGGCCATGGCCGCGGCTGTCGATCAGCACCGCGCGGTAGCCGGCGTTGACGAGCGCCGGCACCTGATAGCCCCAATTGCCGGAGTGGCCCAATCCGCCGTGCAGCAGGAAAACCGGCGGGCCGTCACCGCAGGTGGCATACCAGATACGCGCCCCCTCATGCTCCAGCCGGCCTGCAACTGCGGCCGGGGGAAGGGGCGGCGCCCCGGTAGCCTGAAACAGGTTGAGATCGGTGTCTTCTATCGGCATAACCCTGCTCCCGCAGTCTACTGCAAACAACATCGGGTTTGTTTCCCCGCAATCAAAGGGTTGCCGCGCCCACCCGCAGCGCGCTTGCTTGTTATTATAGAAAAGGCGCGGCAACTTTTGCCGTATCGGTTTATGGCGGCTTAATCTCTGCCTGCAAGGGACTAATCCAGAGAGCGTGGCCCGCCAGCCTCTGATAGACTCTTGCAGATCCAAGCCTCGTGGCGATCGGGGCCTGCAACCTGGCGCAGCCTCAAAAATTGCAGGTATAATCCCACCAATTATTCAACGGATTCAGAAGCGAAGATGACAAAACTCACCTTACAAGAGCAGATGCTAAAAGCGGGTTTAGTGACCAGCAAAAAAATGGCCAAGGTCCAAAGAACGGCTAAAAAATCGCGCGTTCAGGCGCGCGAGGCCAGAGAGGCGGTGGAAGAAAATAAAAAAGCCCAGCTCGAGCGTGATAAGCAGCTAAACGAGCAGCAAAAACAAGCAGCGTTATCCAAAGAATATAAAGCGCAGGTGAAGCAGCTGATTGAAATGAACAGAATCGACATTTCAAAAGGCGATATCGGTTTTAACTTCACCGACAACAATTTAATTAAAAAAATCGTTGTGGATAAGCCGACGCAGGCCCAGCTGATCAGCGGCCGCCTGGCGATTGCCCGTTTGGTGGCGGATAACAGCGGCGAGAGCCAATATGCCATCATCCCGGCGAGCGTCGCCGATAAAATTGCGCAGCGGGATGCGGACAGTATCGTATTAAACAGCGCGCTGAGCCAGGAAGAGCAGGATGAAGACGATCCTTATGCCGACTTTAAAGTGCCCGATGATTTGATGTGGTAACCCATACCCCGGTCGGCTTTGGCTCTCAGAACGGGCTGGCATGCTGGGCTTTGACCCACTCTTCGCTGATGGGGTGAACAAAATGCAGCTCGCTGGCGTGCAGCATCAGCCGCGGGGTGCGCTCGGTGCCTGGCGGCAGGCGGCCGCCATACAGGTCACAGCCCCAAATCGGGTGGCCCAACTGCTGGCAATGGATGCGCAGTTGATGCGTGCGCCCGGTTTCCGGGGTTAGCCGCACCCGCGTCAATGGCAGCAATCTCCCCTCCGCCGGCTCATGGTAAAAGCGTTCGACCACCCGATAGCGGGAGCGCGCGGGCTTGCCGCGCAGGGCGCAAATCGACATCAGCGGAAACAGCGCCGGGTCTTTGGCGATCGCGGCGTCTATCACCCCTTCGTTGTCGGCCAAGTGCCCGCACAGCAGCGCGCTGTACACCTTGGTCACCGTGCGTTGACTGAACTGCCGGCAAAGGGCGGCATTGATAGCCTTATTGCGGGCGATCACCATCAGGCCGGAGGTGCCGAAATCCAGGCGGTGCACCAGGGTGCAGCCGGGGAATATCTGCACCAGCCGGTGATGCACCGAATCCAGATTTTGCGGATTTTTCCCCGAAAGGCTAAGCAGCCCGGCGGGTTTATTGATAAGCGCCAGGTGCGCGTCCTGATAGAGGATTTCTATCTGGTCATGGCACGGCGGGGCGATAAAGCTATCGAAAATCGTAGACATCGGGCTGCCGGGTGAAGAGCGGGAGCGGATAATAACCAATTTTCGGCCGGCTGACGAATCCGCCGTTTAGCGAGCCCGGCGGCCCCTGCCAGGCTCGAACATTCGCAGCGCATCCACAACCAGCGAAAATGCCGGTGAAGGCTGCTTGCGGCTGGGGTAATACAGGTAATAGCCGGGGAAAGGGCGGCACCAGGGCTCCAGCACGCGGATCAACCGTCCTTCGGCGATATGCGCGCCAAATTCCTCTTCGGGCAAGAAGGCGATACCCAGCCCCGCCAGTGCCGCATCGACAATATGTTCCGAAGTGTTAAAGGTGAGCTGGCCGCCGACGCGCACTTTCAGGTCGCCGTCATCCTGATCAAAGTCCCACACGTATAGCCCGCCAGATTTGATCATCCGCTGATTGATGCACAGATGTTGCGTCAACTCTTGCGGCGTTTGGGGCAGGGGATAACGCGCAAAATAGTCCGGCGAGGCGACCGCCGCCATGCGCAGTCTGGGGCCGATAGGCACGGCGATCATGTCTTTATCGATGGTGTCGCCGAGCCGCACTCCGGCATCAAAGCGGTCCGCCACAATATCTCTGAAACCATGATTGGCATCGAACTCGATGCGGATATCCGGATATTCGCGCAGCAGCGGCGTCAGCTTCGGCAGCAGCGTGGTGCGCAACACGTTCGGGCCGCAGGTGATGCGCACGGTGCCGGCAGGCTTGTCGCGCAATTCGGTCAGCATATCCAGCTCGGTTTCAATTTCGTCGATGCGGTTGCCGATGGCCTGCAGCAAGCGCTCTCCGGCCGCGGTGGGGGAAACGCTGCGGGTGGTGCGGGTCAGCAGGCGGATCTGCATGCGTTCCTCCAGCCCGGAAATCGCCTGGCTGAGCGCCGGCTGGGTTACGCCCAACTGCGCGGCAGCGCGGGTAAAGCTGCCCTCGCGCGCCACCGTAACGAAATAGAGCAGGTCGTTCAAATTGCGTCTCATCGGATTGGCCCTGTTGATTAATAACCTGAGCTTATAAGCTCATTAAGCATTCATTAGCTAGTCACCCTACGCCCTGCGTGTAGAATTTCAAGCAAGAGATCGTTACCCCGCAGCGAATACACGCCGCCTCTCTTTATTCTCACCACATTCTTTTTGACGTTATTCCCATCCCTAGCGTCCGGCCCCGGCTTGCCTGAAATTGCCGGGCCACTATTTGGAGGTCGTATTTATGTCCACGCTGTCGAGCGAGGTATCCCGCCGGGAACGCGCCTACTGGAGCGGCGTATTCGCCATGACGCTGTGCGTGTTTGTCCTGATTGCGTCGGAGTTTATGCCCGTGAGCCTGCTGACGCCGATATCAGGGGATTTGGGCGTCAGCGAAGGGCTGGCAGGGCAGGGGATCGCCATCTCCGGCGCGTTGGCGGTGCTGACCAGCCTGTCGATCTCAACGCTTGCCGGCAATCTCGATCGCAAAGTCTTGCTGTTGGGTATGACGGCGCTGATGGCGTTTTCCGGCGCCGTTATCGCACTGGCGCCAAGCTACCTCATCTATATGGCCGGCCGCGCCCTGATCGGCGTGGCCATTGGCGGTTTCTGGTCGCTGTCTGCGGCGACCGCCATTCGTTTGGTGCCGCAGCCTCAGGTTCCGCGTGCGCTGGCCATTTTTAACGGCGGCAACGCGCTGGCCGCCGTTGTCGCCGCGCCGCTCGGCAGTTATCTGGGGGCGCTTATCGGCTGGCGCGGTGCCTTCTTCTGCCTGGTTCCCGTGGCGCTGTTCGCCTTTGTCTGGCAGTGGTTCAGCCTGCCGAAGATGAAGGCGGCTACAGGCGCGCAACCCGGCGGCGCGGTTTTTCGCCTGTTGGCGGATCCGTTGGTGGCGGTTGGCCTGGCGGCCTGCGGGCTGTTCTTTATGGGGCAATTTGCTCTGTTTACCTACGTTCGCCCCTTTCTGGAAACGGTGACGCGGGTAGATATCCCGGCGTTGTCTTTCATTCTGCTGACCATCGGGGTGACGGGATTTATCGGCACTCTGCTGATCGGCGCGTTTCTGCAGGCGGGTTTTTACCCCACGCTTATCGCCATCCCTTTGCTGATGGCCGCCATTGCCGGGGGGCTGATGGCTTTCGGCCACAGCGTATGGATTGTCGCGCCGCTGTTCGGTTTCTGGGGGCTTATCGCCACCGCAGCGCCGACGGGGTGGTGGACCTGGCTCGCCAGAACCTTGCCGAACGACGCCGAAGCGGGCGGCGGCCTGATGGTCGCGGTCGTGCAGCTGTCCATCGCGCTGGGGTCCACCCTCGGCGGCCTGGCCTTTGATCACCGCGGTTATCAAAGCACATTCACCCTGAGCGCCATGTTACTGGCGATGGCTGCCGCCCTGACGCTCTGGACGTCGCGCAAAGATCGTTAACCCACTGAGGAAGCTTTAATGAGAACCTTCACCTTGCTGTTTGGGCTGTTAATCAGCGCATTTGCCGCCACAGGCGCCGATATGTCCAACGGCGCGAATAATTTCTATAAAAGCGACAAGGTCAGCCGGCAAAAAGTCAGCTTTAAAAATCAATACCGGATGAATGTCGCCGGCAACCTGTTTATGCCGAAAGGCATGAGCCACAACGCCCGGCTGCCGGCCATCATCGTCGGCCACCCGATGGGGGCGGTAAAGGAGCAGAGCTCAAACCTGTATGCGCAAAAACTGGCGGAGCAGGGATTCGTCACGCTGGCGATCGATCTGTCTTTCTGGGGCGAAAGCGCAGGCAAGCCCGGCCATCTGATTTCTCCGGAAATTTATGCGGATGACTTCAGCGCCGCGGTCGATTATCTGAGCACCCGGCCCTACGTCTCGCCGGAAAACATTGGCGTCTTGGGGATCTGCGGCAGCGGGAGCTTCGTCATCAGCGCGGCGAAAATTGATCCGCGCATGAAGGCTATCGCCACGGTCAGCATGTATGACATGGGGGCGGCTTTCCGTAATGGCCTGCAGCATTCCGTTACGCCAGAGCAGCGCAAAGCCTTTATTGAATCGGCGGCGAAGCAACGGCTGGCCGAGTTTAAGGGCGAAGAAACAGCTTATATTCCCGGCACCCTTAACAAACTTGATGATTCAACGCCTGCGATTCAGCGTGAGTTCTTCGATTTCTATCGCACCCCGCGCGGCGCTTATACCCCGCCGGGCGAGAAGGCCGAGCTGACGACAAAACCGATGTTGAGCAGTATCGGCAAGTTTATGAACTTCTACCCGTTTAATGACATCGAGACCATCTCACCGCGCCCCATGCTGTTTATTGCCGGCGAGCGGGCGCACTCGAAAGAGTTTAGTGAAGATGCCTACAAACGTGCGGGGCAGCCGAAAGAGCTGTACATCGTTCCGCGGGCCGGCCATGTGGATCTCTACGATCGCGTCGATCTGATCCCTTTCGATAAGCTGAGCTCGTTCTTTAAAGCCAACCTGCGGTAATGCCGAAAAGCCGCGCCCGATCTCGGGTGCGGCTTTGCCTGGCCGGCGGCTAGCCCCCGCCAGCCTGTTGCCGGTTAAACAGCCGTTTACTTATCTGCTGCTATCATTAACCTGATTTGGCGTTGCGAGCGCGGGCGTTTGCCGTTGCTTCGCAAGCCCGTGTTGCCGCGCCGCGATCTGCGGCGCGGCATTTGGTCATGCCGGTGGTTCGGTGATAGCTAAGGAGAAGTGAGAAATGAGCAGAAAAGACAAGCTCGCTGCGGCCCTGTTGGCCATATTTTTAGGTGGCCTGGGCATTCACAAGTTTTATTTGGGAATGAAATGGTGGGGGCTGTTCTATCTGATCTTCTGTTGGACAGGGATCCCGTCTATTGTCGGCTTTATTGAAGGCATCTACTATCTCTTCCAGTCGGAAGACAAGTTCAACCAGAAATACAATCCCGGGTTGATTTAAGTTTCTCCGCGGCGGCGCCCCTTTATCGGCAGGGGGCGCCAGCGCATCTTCGGCTCGGCCCTGTCTCGGTTATTAACGGGGCTCTGGCGGCCATGCGACCCCGAGGGAAATCAGCTCGTCGCGCACTTTTTCACACTGCTGACGGTAATCAGTTCCCCCTTTGATTTGCTCTATTCAGCGCTTTTTCATCAGCGGCAGCATGCGCACCAGCGCATTGTCCTTAACGATATAATGATGGAACAGCGCGGCGGCGGCGTGCAGGCCAATCAGCCAATAGCCGAATGACGCCAGCGTCTTGTGCCAGCCGATAATCATCCGCGCCTGCGGCCGATCCGCCACGTCGGCAAAGGGCATCGGCAGGCCGAACAGAAACCACTCTTTGCCGCCCAGGTAGCGCGAATACACGCCCAGCACCGGCAGCGTCAGCAACAGCAGGTAGATGAGGGTATGCACCAGATGCGCCATGCCGGTCTGCCATTTCGGCGGTTTGGGGGTGATGGCGGGGGAGGCGTGGCGCCAGCGCAGCAGCAGGCGGGCAATCATCAAGGCGAACACCGTTACTCCGCAGCTGAAATGGGTGACGACCAGCACGTACCACAGCGGGGTGCCGGGTTCGGCAAAGCCGCGCAGCTCAATGGTGGTGCAGGTGATGACCAACAGGATCGCGACCAGCCAGTGCAGACGGATCTGCATCGGCATATAAGTGTTCTGCACCGGGTTACCTTTTGAGGTTAAATCGCATGTCTGCCGATGGTAACCAAATGTTACGGCCGAGGAAAGCGCCGGCGCATGGGTATCGGTGATATCGATAGCGTTGCCGCCCCCGCCGGCGACGGGGGCGAAGCAGGCCGCTAGTTCAGCTTGGCCTTGGCGAAATCGCTGCCGTTCACGTCAACCACGTAGCCGCTGAGGTTGCCGCGGGTGGCGTAGAACACCTTGCCGGTCGCCAGCGGCAGCCAGGGCACCTGTTTGGCGAAGATCGTCTGCGCCTGCCGGTAAAGCTTGGCGCGTTCTTCGGGCTTGCTGACCTGGATCGCCTGCTGGATCAGCCGATCGTAGCCCTGGTCGCACCAGCGCGCGACGTTGGCGCCGCTTTGCACGCCGGCGCAGCCGAGCAGGGTGGCGAAGTTGTCGGGGTCGCCGTTATCCGACACCCAGCCGTACAGTGCGCTCTGCTGCTCGCCTTTGCGCAGCCCGGCCAGATACTGGCCCCATTCCCAGGTGACAATCTTGGCCTTCACGCCCACCTTGGCCCAATCGCTCTGGATCATCTCGGCGATGCGCCGCGAGTTGGGGTTGTAAGGGCGCTGCACCGGCATTGACCAGATGTCGGTCTCAAAGCCTTGTTCCAGCCCGGCCTGCTTCAGCAGCTCGCGCGCCTTTTGCGGATCGTAGGCGTATTCCGGCAGCTTCTCGTTGTAGCCCAGCATGCCCGGCGGCAGCACCGAATAGGCCGGGGTGCCGCTGTCTTTGAATACCGCGGCGACGATCGCCTTTTTATCCACCGCATAGCTCAGCGCCTGGCGCACCAGCAGGTTATCGAACGGCTTTTTCTGGGTGTTGAACGCCAGATAGCCGACGTTAAGGCCGGTAATGTTATGCAACTGCAGGTTTTTATCGGCCTTGATGGCGTCAAACTGCTCCGGCAGCGGGGCCGGGATAATCTGGCATTCGTTGGTTTTCAGCTTGGCCAGCCGGGTTTGCGGGTCCGGGGTGATGGAGAAGATCAGGTGTTTGCTGGCCACCTCGCCCTGCCAGTAGTGCGGGTTGGCCACATAGCGGATCAGCGAGTCCTGCTTGTATTGCTGCAGGGCGAACGGACCGGTGCCGATCGGCCAGTTGTCGACGTATTCCGGCGTGCCTTTTTTCAGCATCGCGTCGGCGTACTCCGCGGACAGGATCGAGGCGAAATCCATGCTCCAGTCGGCCAGAAAGGCGGCGTTGGGCTGGCTCAGGGTAAAGCGCACGTGGTTGTCGTCCACCGCTTCCACCTTGGTGATCAGCTTGTCCAGCCCCATGTCGGTGAAGTACTCGTAGTTGCCGCCGGACACCTTGTGATACGGATGATTGGCGTCCTTCTGGCGCATCACGGTGAACACCACGTCCTCGGCGTTGAAGTCGCGCGTCGGGGTGAAGTATTTGTTGCTGTTGAATTTTACGCCCTTGCGCAGCGTAAAGGTGTAGGTTTTGCCGTCCGGGCTGATGGCCCACTCGGTGGCCAGCGAAGGCGCCGGGGTTTTATCGCTTTCGCGCAGCGTCACCAGGCGGTTGTACAGCACCTGTGAGGTAGCGATAAAGGTCGGCCCGGAGGTGGAAAGCTGCGGGTTGAATGATTCCGGCGACGCCACGGTGCAGTACACCAGGGAATCGGCGGCGGCCAGCGCGCTGCCGGCGCTCAGCAGGCCGGCGCTCGCTAGCAGCAAACCGGCGGTAGGGTGTTTTAATGGCATCAAGACGGGATTCTCTCTGGTTGGTTAGGGCCGTGAGGCGAACTGAGTTAACTATAGATAATGGATGGCGGGACGTGAACCTGTTCATTCTGTGCGGCGCCACCGTCGGCGCCATTGATCGTGGTTGCGGCGCAGATCTACACTGCGGGCACTTGCCCCATGTCCAAGGATTTGTCATGACTTATTTTCGTCCCGTCGCGCTCGAACACGCCAGCCGCCTGCTCAATCATGGTCCGACGGTGCTGATCACCAGCCGCAGCCGCGATGGCGCCAGGCGCAACCTAATGGCGGCGGCCTGGTCGATGCCGGTGGAATTCAGCCCGCCGCGCATCGCCATCGTGGTCGACAAGGGGGCGCATTCCCGGCTGATGATCGAAGAAAGCGGGGCGTTCGGCATCTGCGTGCCGGCGGCGATGTTTATCGACACCACCTATGCGGTCGGCAGCGTTTCCGGGGCGGAGGAGGACAAGTTTTCCCGCTTCAGCATCACCGCAGTCCCCAGCGCCACCTTGAATGTACCGCTGATCGAGCAAGGGTGCGTGGCCTGGCTGGAGTGCCGGCTGCTGCCGGAGAGCGGGGCGCAGGAAAAATACGACACCTGCTTTGGCGAGGTGCTGAGTGCGGCGGCGGATGAGCGGGTGTTCCAGAATGGCCGGTGGAATTTCGCCGACGCCAATGCGAGCCTGCACACCATTCATCATTTGGGCGCCGGCAATTTTATTCGCAGCGGCGACACCCTGCGGGCCAAAGCGCCGTAAGCGCGGCCGCTCGGCAGGGCGCAGCCGTAGCGGCAATTATTTATGGCGCTCGGGGTGGGTTTCCACCGGGCGTTTTGCCGGCCTGTGGCCGGCTTTATGGTCTAAGTGCTTCAAGCCCCGTACTGGGTATGCGCGTTGCAAATGCCTGGTTATTATTGCTGCTTGATGCCTGCTTTAATTTTAATTAGCTTCTTGATGTACTCGTTGTTTTTATCTCCTTTCGATATTTCCGCGGAAATCAAGGAGAGGAAACTGTCATTAAAATCATCTTTGGTTAATGGGTTCGCCCCGTTAGCCAATAAAACCTTAATGTGATCTGTGCTGCTATTATACAATGCATTTATTAATGGGGTTCTATTCATTGCACCTTTGATATTGACGTCTGCTTTATAGGCTATCAACGCTTTTAATGTTTCGGTGTTAACTGATTGAAAACTTTTGAAAATTATTGGTTGATTGTTTATTCTGTCTCTTGCGTCAGGAGAAAGTCCCCCATCCAGCATGGCCTGTATCCAGACGCCTTTGTCAGCTTTTATAACAAATTCAGCAGGGCTACTTCTTCCTTCCTGCCTTGGCTGTAATGGATCGGCCCCCGCCTTTACCAGGTCGGTGATAATCTGAAGCCTTTCCGGCGTATTCTTGTCATAGATGGCATTATTTATCGCCCAGAACAACAGGGTAATTTCTGCCTTGGCCGGGCGATTTAACACATCGTTGTTTGCTGATGGCAGCATCCTGTCCAACTGCTTTTTGTCACCATCATAAATGGCTTTGGCCATTTCCAGCTGTTGGCCCTCAAAATAATCTTGCGGCTGTAGATCCATACCTTGTTCGCATCCCTGCATGATGAGCGTAGACAGCACCATAGTAATAATGAGAATGAGCTTTTTCATATTCTCCCCTTGATTGTGGCGATATCATCGTCTTTTTCATCTTCAATGCATCTTATCGCCTGATCTATACCGTGCTTGTCCAGCAATGAGCCGGTTCCGCCCGAAAGCGTGTGTTTTATTCCCGCAGCGTCGGGCGCCAGCATGGATAGCTGCTCTTTAGCGACTACGGCGGGCGGGTAGAAGTTGACATCTTTGGCATCTTCCCACCAATCAACTTCCTGCAGTTTAGTCAGCAGCTCTCCTTTCACGCGATAGGCTTGGATATTGTCCGTACTTCCTATTATCGAGCCACCATATTTTTCCACCGTCCCCGCATTCAGCCCCGCGGCATTAAACGTCCATGCCGGTTTGCCGCTGGCGATAGAGGCCGCAGAGGCCATGCCTCCTCCTAGAGAATGTCCGGAGATATCAACATCACCCTTAACAGCTTTACCGATATCGACTGCTTTTTTGTAATACCCCGAGTTAAAACCTGCACCCTGAGCGCCATTATTTGCCCAGTCATCGAGATTGTTAACGCCTGACAGGTCACCTTTTAATAAGGCTTTTTGGGCCGCGCTCCTTATTCCTTCCGGGAACTCCGGTGCCCGGGATCCTCTGAATACCACCGTCGGATTCATCGCTTTGCCAAAGATATTTTCGTCTGGTTGATAGACCCGAGCTAAAAAGCCTGGCGTATTCTCATCGTCATAAAGCATATCTTTGCTTAAGCCCAGTTTGCTCAACGCCCCATCATTATTACTGATATCTTTCCAGCCTTCTGGTATGTCTGGAGAGCGCTCTAGCGGATTGGTGGTCTGGTAAATATTCCCAGCCAGCTTCGCCTTCTCGACCGCCACGTTATTTTCTGCCAATCGTTGTGCCGCCATGCGCGCATCCGGGTAAATACTGCGGTTGCCCCGCCCTATCAGGTACTGGCGCTCTTGCCAACGTTCCGCCTTGGTCATCGGGCGGATGGCTTTCGCCGTGGCGGCGACGGCTGCTGCTGCCGTGGCTATTGCCTGCTGTAGTGGCGTGTTCCGGGTCGTATTCTGGCCCGCCGGCAGAACGGTCGGTTTTGCTCGGTAGCCATAGCGTCTGACCATGTCTTCGTAACGGGCTATCACGCGCTCGGTGGGATAGAGGGCCGGAAGCTGGCTGCCCGGGTAGCGTTGTAACCGGCCTTCCGTATTGACGTAAAATGCATTTTTCGTCGGCGACCAGGCCCCGAGCCTTTCATCGATTGCCAGCAATCTACCGCAATTGATATCATCGAGCACCTGGCGTTTCATGGCCGCGTCCTCACGATAATCGGTTATGCCAATACCGGACTGGGTATTGCGGGTGATGTGATGTCGGCTGCATATCGACATACCGGCCGCGCCGCCGAACAGGTAGTTGCGTTCCAACGCGTAACGAGCTTCCGCGGGGCCAAGTATCCAGGGAAAACTCTCCGGCGCTGTGTGTTCAAAGGTGAGGTAGGTCAGTTTCATATCGAACCTGACCGCAGGCTGATTTTGATTGCCGCTACAGCCTGAAACGTACCGATAACATAGTGGCGAAGAGAGCCAGGTTGGCCGCCATTCCTTGCCTCATCGAGATTTAGCGAACGATAAATCATCGGGTGTCCTTATCTTCCATGTCACTGCAATACACCAAAGGGTGCGAGTGCCCATAAAATTATCACAATTCAATAAGGTGCTATATACCGATTATCAACATCCCCCGCGTCACGGCGGTGCCTCGATGAGCGTGATCCTGCTTGGCGGCCCGGGACGGCGGCAGGGCGCAGCCGTAGCGGCAATTATTTATGGCGCTCGGGGTGGGTCTCCACCGGGCGTTTTGCCGGGCTCTTTTTAGGCGGGCGCGGCTTTTTATTGTGATGCGGTTTTTTCCGCACCTCTTGCTGCAAGCGCGGTTTATCGTGATGATCATTCACCGGCGGCGCGGAAAAAGCCTGTGCGCTGTTTAACGCCAGGACGGCGGTGATAATAAGCATTAATTTTTTCATTATTATATCCTGTGGGTTGGCTGCCAGGGGCGGAATAAAATGAACAATAAAGCCCCGATGAAAGGGCTTGTTATTTAGCGTGGGCCGTTGAAGTGATGGCCCGGGCCGCCGCGCCCGCCACCGCCACCGCCGCCACCCGGCGGTGGGAATAAGCAACCGGACAGCATGGCGCCAATGCACAGCGCGCTGACTAACATCAGAATACGACGCATAATATAACCTTAATAATAAAATCGAGGTGGACAGTATCGTCCGCGGAGCGTCGGGTTGACAATAATGGGAATAGTATGGAAACCGCAAAGATTACGTAAGTAAGAATATTCTATATCGCCATATTGCCGGCTAATTCACCGCTCTTTTCATTTTTAAGCTATTTTTCTGCATCGTAGCGCTCACGGGCGGCATCCAACTCGGGAAAGTGGTGCTCGGCCCATTTATCCAGCGCCACCAGCGTATCTACCAGCGAATGAGCGACGGCGGTCAGGCGATATTCGACGTGCGCCGCCTTTCGCTCGCTGAAGTCCAGCCGTTCAATCAGGCCGCTGCGCTCCAGCTGCCGCAGCGTCTGCGTCAGCACCTTTTGCGAGATGCCCTCTATACGCCTCAGCAACTCGCCGTTGCGCATCGGGCGCGCGGCCAGCGCCGGCAAGATCAGCATGACCCACTTGCCGGAAATCAACGCCAACGCATCGCGCGCAGAACACTTGCTGGAATACACGTCGCCGGGGAACGCCATAGGGTGGTTACCTCAAGGTGCGTAATTGAAAGCGGCTGCGGAAAACCCCAGCATAACAGCACACCCCCATTTTTGGAGAGGCATCATGAACGTTCTGATTGTACTGGCTCATCCCGAAAAGCAGTCCTTCAATGCGCACCTGGCGGCCCAGGCGCGGCAGGTTTATCGGGCGCAGGGGCACCGGGTGACGACGATCGATCTCTATCAGGAAGACTTCGACCCGCGTGAAGCGGCGGGCAACTACGCCAACAGAAAGGACCGGGACAGGTTCGATCCGATGCAGGAGCAGCGCCACCACTGGGATAACCGGGCCTTGCCGGCCGAGGTTCAGCGCCATATCGCGTTGTTGCGGCAGGCCGATCGGCTGATCCTGCAGTTCCCGTTTTGGTGGTTCGGCGCGCCGGCCATCATTAAGGGCTGGATGGATCGGGTGTTCGTTTACGGCGGGTTGTACGACAGCCGGCATCGGCATGAAAATGGCGTGATGCGCGGCAAACGGGCGCTGCTGACCGTTACCGCCGGCGCCGCCGAGCAAGCCTGCGCACCCGACGGGCGAGATGGCGATATGCGGCTGATGCTGTGGCCGATCATGCACGCTTTGCATTATATCGGCTTCGGCATCCTCGAGCCTTTTCTGGTTTACGGGGTGCGCGGCGGGCTGGCCGCCGGGGAGCGGCAGGCGCAAGACCGCCGGCTGGCGCAGGTGGTGCGAGACTATCGGGCAAGACTGGCCGAGGAACGCAGCTGGCCGGAGGTGCCGTTCAACCGCAACGAGGATTTTACCGCCGAGCTGGCGCTGCGGCCCGGCGCACCGGAATACAGCCCGTTTGTCCGCCACCGGTAACGCGCTCTAGTAGCCGGCTTTCAGCAGCTCTTCACGCAGATCGTCGATAATCGCCGGCTCGATGTCCGGGAACTGCTGTTGAATATCCGCGATGGCTTCGGCCACGCTGGAGCCGGCGAAGGTGCCGGAGAAAGGCACCAGCGGCAAATTGGCGTCGCTGTCCGGCAGCTCGCCGCTGATGGTGCCGGTGATCATGCCCGCTTTCTTTTCCGCCGTGAGGTCATACTCCCCCACGTTTTTATCGATCGGTTTCATTGGTTGCCTCGGTGTCAGGGGGGCTCCGCGTCTTTCAATGTCCTGTCTAAAGCATAGTGTTTCAGCCGACAAATACCAATCGGTGTATATAATATTAATTTAAAACAATACGCTATGCGTTATCTCGCCGATTGACGAGCGCCCCGCCGCCTTTATAATCGTGGGGCGTTAAAAGGACATTTCATTCGCTGATAAGGACTCGGAAAGATGAGAATATTGAAAAGCGCCATGTTGCTTCCCTTGCTGGCGCTCGGCGCCTGCGCCAACCACGCCGGCAGCGCGGAGCAACACGCCAGGCACTACGTTTACCAGACCCGCGACGATTTCGATCCGCAGTTCCGCACCGATGTTAACAGCAGCATCAAAAACGCCATTCCGATGTTCGAGCAATTCTACCAGCTGGGCAAAAAAGACCGGGCTGCGGGCGTGGCCCGCGGTGAAGCCCAGAAAAAAGCCGATTATCTGGCCAGCCCTGAATTCCAGCAGGGGATGGAGCGGAAGAGCGTATTTATCAACCATACCTACAGCAGCACCGCCAATGCCAAATACAAGCAGGTATTGTCGCAGGAAGCGGTGGGCGCTTTCTGGGACGGCTACGAAGGGCGTTGAGCTTAATCCCACATAAACAACAGGTAATACAGGCTGGTCATCGGCCGCTTATTTGATTATAAACACCGCCGTTAAGGACGATGTCCAAATCTGAACCTGGAGTGTTTATGTTGAAGCCTTCGATTGCCGTTGCGTTACTGATGTTGTTGTTGCCCGCCGCTCAGGCGGCGGATTACCGTGCGGGTGAACAGTATACCCGGCTGGACAAGCCGGTGGCCGCCGCGCCCGCGGTGGTGGAGTTTTTCTCTTTCTACTGCGGCCCCTGCTATCAGTTTGCCGAAACCTACCGCGTGGGCAGCACCGTCAGCCAGGCGTTGCCCGCCGGCACCAAGCTGGCCAAGTATCACGTCGGCCTGATGGGCAAGTTGGGCCATGAACTGACCGAAGCCTGGGCGGTGGCGATGACGCTGGGCATCGAAGACCAGATCGAAGGCCCGCTGTTCGAAGCGGTGCAGAAGAAGCGCGCCATCAACGGCGTGGAAGATATTCAGCGGGTGTTCGCCGCGGCGGGCGTGGATGCCGCCACCTACGAAAATGCCCGCCACAGCCTGCTGGTGAAGGGGCTGGTCGCCAAACAAAACGAAGCGGTGAAGGCGCTGGACGTGCGCGCCACGCCGTCGTTCTACGTTGCCGGCAAGTACAAGATCGACAACGCCGGCATGGCCAGCACCCGCGTCGACGGCTATGCCAAAGAGTATGCCGCGGTGGTGCGCTACCTGCTGGATACGCAGCCTTAAGCGGGCGCGATGTCCTGTCATGCGCCAGCGTGCGGGCGGTGTTAACCCGTTCTTTTTCGGATCGATATAGTTGAATTCCCGGCGGGAACTGCGGTTTCCGGCATATCACTGAGGAATCATCTATGGCACTGCCTGCACAAAGTTCTATCTATTACGTCGCCACGCTGGATGACGTTGCGTCAAACACCACCAATACCGAAGAAATTGTCGTTACGGACAGCGGTACCGGCGGACGATTTATCAAGCAACTCGCCAGCCCGACGGCAGATCGCTGGAATGTCGACGGCGTCATGCTGATTAAGGACGCCAACGGGACAATCTGGGAACGGGTCTTTGAAGACTGCGTCGATCCAGAGTGGTGGGGCGCCAAGCCGTTCTATCGCAGCAAGACCGGCAGTTTCGTCAATGACGGTCACGACAATGCCCCCGCATTCAGCCGCATGCTGAACTGGCTGATCGATACCCTGGTTATTCCCCCGGCCGCGTCAGGGGATGCGCCGGGCGGCACCTATATCAACTGGACGCCTAAACCGGCAGGCGTGCGTTTCAAGGGCAATCGCCAGTATGGCCTGAGCGCCACCGTTACCTGGAATACGCGCATCAATCTTTACGCCAACGGCGGCGCGATCTTCGCCAACGAGGGCTTCAATCAGAATGCCGATGCGCCCAAGGCGCTGCTGCGGTTGTATAACGAGAAGAACCGTCCGACGATTGAGTGCACGTTGGAAAAGCTGGAAATGTACCCCTGCAGTCCTAATCGCATCGATAGCGGCACCGGCAACCTGGGCGTGACGGCGATGCTGTTTGAAGGCGACGGCGCGGCGGGGGATTTCCGTTTTTGTCGCTGTGTGATCCGCGAAGCCAAGTTCTACAATTTCCGCACGGCGCCGGCGGTGCAATACGGCGCCCGCGCTTATCTGGTTCGTTTTTATGACACCTATTTTTCTCAGAATGCGGGGGGCGATCTTTATTACCCCGCGGGGATTGCCGATGCCGGTGAGAATTTCAGCTACACCAATTGCACCTTTGGCAACGGCGGCGTGATCAATCTGGAAGGCGGCGCGCATAACTTCGTTAACTGCTCCATCGATTACCAACAGGTCGGTTTTCTCATCAAAAATGCCCGCGTTTGCATGCTCGGCGGGCATATGGAGATTAACAGCACCAACGTCGGCAGCCGCGTGGTGATCACCGGCAGCGGCCGTTTTAACGCCGTCGGCACTAAATTCTACGGCACCATCAACGTGCCTATTACCGCCCCTTCTTATTTCGATGCTCAGCAATATCACAGCCGGGTCAATCTGCAGGATTGCGAATTTGAGAACACCTACGGGCATGCTTCACTGCTTTCCGGCAATGGCCAACTGCACGCTCAGGGTTGCTTTATGGTTAACCAGAACCAGTGCCCGGTCTTGCAGCCGCTGACTTCAGCCAATAACAGAATGTTGCGGCTGCAGACCGCCGAACAGGTTACCTCCTATCTGGCTACGCTGTATGGCTATGCGTTTACCGGCGGCAGTTATCTGGTGCAAACGGTGCAGGCGCCGGCCGGATCCGGCTTTACCGGTAAGGTCATTGAAATCCGGAAGACCGCTCCGACCAGCGGCAGCCAGCGCATCGCCGTGCCGATGCCGATGGGCGAAGGACGGGTGCCTTATTGCAACCTGCGGGTCATGGGAAGTGAAGCGTTTAATGCCTCCGCCGGTTATGCGTTTGCCGGTGAGGGCGTGCGCAGCACTTCAGGGCCTGCGGGGTACTATTTCTCCAACGTGAAAAACACGTGGAATTACGGTTCAATCGCCGTGACCACCGAGCCGAAAACGGCGATCGGCATGTTCGGCAACGCCAGCGACTTCAACGTCGGCAGCGGCCAAGCGCCGCGCAATATCGCCGACGGCAGCCAGCAATGGTTACTGTTTTATATCGACCTGACCAATCTGCCGCTCAACGGATCGCTCTATATCGGCGATATCAACTTTAACGTTCTGTAATCGCGTTCCTACGCAAGCGATCCGGCTGCGGCCGGGTCGCTTCTGTTCGATGCCGACGATCTGTGATCGCGCCGCCAAAACCCCGGCCCGCCATTGCTTGTGGGTTGGCGGATTGTTATGTTGATTTTCTGTTCAACGGCGCAGCGTTGCTGCTGTTTGAAAGGGGAGAGACATGATGGTGTCGACGCAGCTCAGGGACGCCGGCTTTGAAGAATGGCTGGGTAAAATCAACACCGCCTGCGGCAGGTTTTGCGCCAAAACGCTGGGGCCGGGCTTCAGCGGCGCCATGCAGGAATTCCGCGCCCATGCGCTGCGCCTGAGCGTGGTTGACGTGGCCCAGGCCCGGTTGTACCGCACCCCGCGCGAGATAGCCCGCAGCGACGGCGGGCACTTCTTTACCGTTTTCCAACTGCGCGGCACCGCGTTGATGGAACAGGGCGGGCGGCAGGCGGTGCTTTCCGCCGGCGACGCCACGCTGATCGACGCCTCGCAGCCCAGCAGTTTCACCTTTCAGCGCGATTCGCGCCAAATTTCGCTGTTGTTGCCGCGCAGCTGCCTGCCGTTGCCGCCGCCCTGCGCGCGCAGGCTGGGGGCGGAAAACGGCGCGGTGCGGCTCAGCCGGCAGTTGGTGCTCGGCAGCATGCAGGACCCGCAGATCGACGGCGCGGAAAGCGAGGCGATATTGAACGCGCTGGCGGCGCTGCTGCAGCCGGCGCTGGCGGGCGCCCAGGCGCGTCCGGCGGGCCGGCAGCCGGTATTCAACCAGGCGCTGGCGTTGATCGACCGGCATATTCAATCGGCGCAGCTGCGGCCGGAATGGGTGGCGATGGAGCTTGGCGTCTCTTTACGCAGCCTGTATCGCCTGTTTGCCCGCCAGGGGCTGGTGGTGGCGCAGTACATCAAAAACCGTCGGCTGGACCTGTGCGCGCAGGCATTGCGCAGCGCCGACGGGCAGGAAAAATTGGCCGGCATCGGCTACGACTGGGGCTTTACCGATCACAGCCATTTTTCGACCGCCTTCAAACAGCGTTTCGGCGTTACCCCGAGCGAATACCGCAGGCAATACCGGTAACCGATTGGCGGGGCTGACGATGAGCCGGCCCCGGTTGTTTTCGCTCAGTAACGAATGCACACCGATTTGGTTTCGGTATAGGCGTCCAGCCAGTCCGGGCCGAAATCGCGGCCGCTGCCCGACTGCTTGAAGCCGCCGAACGGCATGTTGGCGTCGATCAGCGTATGGGTGTTGACCCATACCGTGCCGGCCTGAATGCGCGGCGTCATGGCCATCGCCTTCTGCAGGCTGGTGGTCCACAGGCTGGCGGTCAGCCCATAGTCGGTATCGTTGGCCTTGCTCAGCGCCTCTTCGGCGTCCGCCACGCGGATCAGGTTGACCACCGGGCCAAACACCTCCTCACGCGTCAGGTCAAGCCGGTCGTCCGGGTTGATCACCAGCGTCGGCGGAATATAAAAACCGTTGGCGTCCGGGCCGGCGGAACCGACGATCAGCTCGGCATTTTTCGCCCGGGCGTCGTCCAGGTAGGCCGCCACCTTATTGCGGTGGTCGCGCGACACCAGCGGGTTAATCTGCGCGCCGGCGTCCATCCCCGGCCCGACCGACAGTGATTTTACCGCCTGCTCGAAGCCGGCGACCAGTTGGTCGTATATCGGCGCTTCGATGTAAATCCGCGAGCTGGCGGCGCACACCTGGCCCTGGTTGAGGAAGCTGCCCAACATCAGGCCTTCCACCACCTGCTGCGGATCGGCGTCTTTCAGCACGATGGCCGGGTTTTTGCCGCCCAGCTCCAGGGTTACCCGGGTCAGGCGGTCGGCTGCGGCGCGCGCGATGCTTTTGCCTACCGGCGTCGAGCCGGTGAAGCTGACCTTGGCGATCAGCGGGTGCTGGGTCAGCGCCTTGCCGCAAACCGTGCCTCTGCCGGTGACGACGTTGAACACCCCGGGCGGAATACCGGCTTCGGTCGCCAGTTCGGCCATGCGCAGCAGGGTCAGCGGGGTGGTTTCCGAAGGCTTGATGACGATCGAACAGCCCGCCGCCAGCGCCGGCATCACTTTCCACATGCCGATCATCAGCGGGAAGTTCCATGGCACTATGCCGGCGACCACGCCGAGCGGCTCTTTGCGGGTATAAACCTGATATTTGGCGCCCGGCGGCATCGGAATCGACACGTCCAGCGTCTGGCCGGTGATTTTGGTGGCGAGGCCGGCGGTGTAACGCATCCAGTTCAGCGTGCTGCCGACCTCAAACGCGCGGGCGATGTTGATCGATTTGCCCTGTTCCAGCGTTTCCAGCTGCGCCAGCTCTTCGGCATGCTGCTCGACCAGATCGGCGTAACGTAGCAAAATGCGCTCGCGCTCGGCCGGCAGACGCTGCGCCCACACGCCTTCGCTGAACGCCCGGTGGGCGGATTGTACCGCCAGGGCGACGTCGTGCTCGTTGGCGTCGGCGGTGGAGGCGATCTGCTGCCCGTTGGCCGGGTTATACACCGCCAGTCGGCCATCGGCGGCGGAGCCGCGCCATTGGCCGTCGATATAAAGGCCATGCTGACGTTCGAGAAAACGCGACACGCTATCCAGCACGGTCAGGGTATTGTCAGGCATACGCCCTCCTGTCAGACATATGGGGTTGGGGTTAACCCGCAAAGTCTATATCAGCCGCCAAAAAGCGGCTTTGGTCTGCCTGACATTCGGTTTGCGCTGCGTGACACTTTGGCGATAGCGGCCGGCGTTCGCCGGCCGTGGCGCCGGGGGATTATGAGCTGAGGGTCGCCAGGCGGGTGGCGAAGCCGAGGAACAGCAGGCCAATCAGGCCGTTGCCGAGTTTCGCCAGGCCTTTCTTGTGGTTGAAGAAGTGCGCCAGCATCGCGCCGGAGAAGATCAGCGTGGTCATGTAGACGAAGCTGACGGACTCGAGGATCAGCGCCAGGATGGTGAACGACAGGCCGGTATGCGCATAGTTGAAGTCGATAAACTGCACGAAGAACGACACATAGAACAGGATGGCCTTCGGATTGGTCAGGCTCAGCGTCAGCGATTTGCGCAGGATGCTGTGGCCGCCTTCAATCTGCTGCTGTTGCGTCGCCGCCTTTTGGATAAAGGTGGCGTAGAGGATTTTTGCGCCGAGGAACAGCAGGTAGATTGCGCCGAGGAAACGCACCAGGGTAAACAGGAACGGCGTAGTGCGGATCAGCGAGGCCACGCCGATATAGGCGCAGAAGATCAGCACGGCATCGCCGATAAACACCCCCAGCGCGGCGGTGTAGCCGGCGCGCACGCCGCGCGACACGCCGGTTTTCAGCACGTACAGCGTATTCGGCCCCGGCAGGATGATGATGAAAACCACTCCGGCTAAATAGGTCCAAAGATTCAGGACGCCAAAACTCTCTAACACAATAACCTCTCCATGCGCGCAACAATCAGGCAAAAACACTGGCCACGCCGGTGGCCGGCCGCGATCCTAACGCCGTGCAGGCGGGTTGGCAACGTAATAAACTTCATGTTGTTGGCTGAAATTTGTCGTAGCGCGCTGCCCCGCGGCCATGCTGCTCAACACCGATAAGCCGCCGTGAGAAACGGATGATGAAAAAGCCGACCGACAGCCCCCTCTGTGAGGGGGGCGCCGGCCGGAGCGGGGCGCGCGAGGTGACAACCGGATGAATGAGGCGCCGCGTGGGGGATATCCCACGGCGCCTTATAGCTTGCGCGCCAGCAGCGTGGCGAAACGCAGGGAGATGCGGTTGCCGGCGGCGTCGGTCTTGTGCAGCTGCCCCACCTCCTCGTTGTACTTGAGAATTTCCCAATCGCGATAACAGTTCTTCAGCTCTCCCGGTTTGAAGGTGAAGGGGAACGGCAGCGGGCAAGGGTAGTCCGGCGTGTCCATCGCCGCGACGATCAGGTTATGGCCGCCGCGGCGGGTGCTGTCCTGCATGTTTTGCACGATAGTCGGGATTTGCCGGCGATCGAGGAACATCAGCACCACGGTAGAGAGGATGAAGTCGTACTCGCCGCTGAAACGCTGGGTATTGAGGTCCCGCACGCCGGCGTTCAGGTTCGACAGCCGTTCCGCGTCGATAATCTGGTTGAGGCGTTCAATCGACGGCGCGTGCTTGTCCCAGGCGGTGACGTCGAAGCCTTTCAGGTTCAGATACAGCGAGTTGCGCCCGCCGCCGCAGCCCAGATCCAGCGCTTTGCCCGGCGCGATGCGCGCTGCGGCCTCAATCACCTCGGAGTGGGTGCGCGTAAGCTCATATTTTTTATGGTAGTAATCTTCCGGCGAGCAGTAGAACGCCAGTTGGCAGGTCATGTCGTCCGAGAACGCGACGATGCGGTGCCACTGCTGCGGCTCGATAAACGGCGGCTGGCTTGCCGGGCTGAATTGCCAGGTTTCGCGGGTGGCGCCGTCTTCGGTCATCATGGCGAAGGTCAGGCTGCCGCTCAGCAGCGTCAGCTTCGCCCAGGTGCCGCTTTGGGTGTTATGCCGCTGGCGAAATGCCTCCGGCAGCGTGGCGGCGTCCCATTCGGGCAGGGTTTTATAACAAAGCAGCTGATCCATAACGCTCTCCTCAAGCTTGGCGGTCAAAGCGATTTAATATGATGCATATAAAATACATCTTTTAATGCGCCTTGAACATGCCTGAAATCATGAAAGCGGCTTATAGCCGCCGCCGCATGCGGGTAGTGACCGCCCTGAAACCGAGACGGGCGTACAGCCGCGCCGCCGTCGGATTATCGTTGAAGACCGTCAGCTCGGCGTATTGCGCCCCCGCCGCCCGCGCGGTAGCGCTCGCGCTCCTGCTCCGTCATTTCCCTGAGTTCGATCATCTTGTTATTCCTTGAGTTATTTTCCTTTTACAGACTAGCCTATGTGTGGGCGGCGGCATATTTAAACTGGATTGTGCCCGCCGGCTGGGCTAACTTCACTGCAGCCTATGCATAACGATCAGGGAAAAGATGCCATTACGCCGTGTGACTCAATCCAAACTCTTCCGCCCGCTGAGCCTGGCCGCGCTGCTGGTGCTGGCGGGTTGTGCCAGTAAAACCACCCCCACTTCCCCTGCGGCGCGCCCCGCCGACGTGAAGGCGCAGCTGGTGCGGCTGATGCCGGCCAACGCCGGCGATCGTCAGGGCTGGGCCACCGACATCACCGCCGCGTTCGCCGCCCAGGGCATCGAACCGAGCAACGAGAATCTGTGTTCCGTGCTGGCGGTTACCGAACAGGAGTCGACCTTCCAGGCCAGCCCGCAGGTGCCGGGGCTGTCGAAAATCGCCTGGAAAGAGATCGACCGGCGCGCCGACCAGCTGCATATACCGAACTTCCTGGTGCACACCGCCTTGCTGATCAAATCGTCGAACGGCAAGAGCTACAGCGAACGGCTGGACAAGGTGCGCACCGAGAAAGACCTGAGCGATATCTTCGATGACATGATCAACCGGGTGCCGATGGGGCAAACGTTGTTCGGCAAGCTGAATCCGGTGCATACCGGCGGCCCGATGCAGGTGAGCATCGCCTTCGCCGAAGCGCATGCGAAAGGGTACCCGTATCCGGTCGACGGTTCGATCCGCCGTGAAGTGTTCAGCCGCCGCGGCGGCATGTATTTCGGCATCGCGCATCTGTTGGGCTATCCGGCCGACTACAGCCGGCCGATTTACCGCTTCGCCGATTTCAACGCCGGCTGGTACGCCAGCCGCAATGCGGCGTTCCAGAGCGCGGTCAGCCGGGCGAGCGGCATTCCGCTGGCGCTGGACGGCGACCTGATCAACTACGGCACCGACAAGCCCGGCTCCACCGAGCTGGCGGCGCGCACCCTCGGCAAACGGCTGGACATGAGCGACTCCAGCATTCGGCGGGCGTTGGAAAAGGGCGATCGGCTCGACTTTGCCGATACCAGCCTGTATGAACGGGTTTATGCGCTGGCGGAGCAAACCACCGGCGGTAAATTGCCGCGCGAGATGCTGCCGGGCATCCAGCTGGAAAGCCCGAAAATCACCCGCAAGCTGACCACCGCCTGGTTCGCCAAGCGGGTGGATGAGCGGCGGCAGCGCTGCATGGCGCGCGCCGGCGGTTAAACGAGAGCGGCGTGCCCTGAGTGATAAGGTTCACCGCTCAGGGTGCAATGGCGCTATGCGCTGCGGCGCGGGTTGGTCAGGCCGAAGTTGAAGCTATTGCAGCGGTTGCAGAACTCTTTCATCACCGGCGGGGTATCCATCATCGGCACTTTCACTTCGATAAACGTCAGGCTGTCCTGACGCGTCGCGTGTTCCAGCGCCATCTCCAACTGCTGGGTGGTTTCCACCGCTACGCTGAACGGTTTGGCGCCGGTGTTCAATACCGCCGGCAGTCTGGCGTAGTCCCAGGGCCCGATGTCGTTGTAAGACGCGCTTTCCCCGAGGATATAGCGTTCGATGGTGTAGCCGTCGTTATTGATCAGGAAGATGATCGGCTTTTGTTCGCAACGCAGCAGGGTGGAGACTTCCTGGGCGGTCAGCTGGAAGGAGCCGTCGCCGATAAACAGCAGGTGCCGACGCTCCGGCGCCGCCATCATGGCGCCCAGCAGCGCCGGCAGGGTATAGCCGATCGAGCCCCAGATGGGCTGATTGACCACCTGTACGCCGTCGGGCATGCGCATGCCGCCGATGGCCGCGCCCGAAGTGCCGTTTTCCACCACCAGCACGTCATCAGGCTGAATGAAGCGCTGCATCCGCTGCCAGAAATAGGCCTGATCGAGCGCCGCGTCGCCCGGCGTGGCCAGCTTGTCGCGCGGGTTGGGCAGCGGCGCCTGCGGGCTGGCTGCCGGCTCCTCGTCCAGTTCCAGCAGCGCCTGCAGCAGGTCCGCCGCCGCTACCGCCGGGTAGGAGGTGTTATCCAGCTTCATTGAGAACGGCTGGATATCCACCTGGGCGGCGGCGGGGATTTGGTGCGAGAAATACCCGGTGGTGGAATCCACCAGCCGCACGCCAAAGCTCAGCACGCAGTCGGCGTGAGCCATATGTTCATACAGCTCGGGGCGCGACAGATTGCCGCTGTAACCGCCCATCCAGCCGGCGGTGGTTTCCGGAATGATGCATTTGGCGGTCGGCATATTGGTCAATGGGATACCGAAGCGGTGCGCCACCGCGATCACCAACCGCTGCAGCCGATAACGATCCACCATTTGATCGACCAGAATAATCGGGCGCTGCGCGCGTTTGATGCGCGCCAGCAGCGCCATGGCGGCCAACTGCACATTGTATTTATCGCTGGCCGGCAGCTGCGGCGGCGTGGGGGCGGCGGCAAGCTCAATTTCGACCTCGCAAATATCCGAGGGCAGTTGCAAATAGACCGGCTTTTTTTCTATCCAGGCGCGGGAAATAACCCGCGGAATTTCCTGCGCTACATTTTCCGGCGTAATTAACGCCTGTGCGACGGTGAATTGCTTAAAACAGTTCATCACGTTGTCGAAATTGCCGTCGGCCAGGGTGTGGTGCAGCAACTGATGATTTTTCATCGCGTGCAGCGGCGGCGTGCCGGAAATGCACACCACCGCCGCAGACTCGGCGTAGGCGCCGGCGATGCCGGACAGCGCCGCCAGATCGCCTACGCCATAGGTGGTGATTAACGCCCCGGCGCCTCTCAGCCGGGCGTAGCCGTCGGCGGCGTAGGAGGCGTTCAGCTCATTGCAGTTGCCGATAAACGCCAGCCGTTCGTCCCGTTCCAGCAATTCCAGCAGGCTCAGGTTATAGTCGCCGGGCACGCCATAGATGCGATCGATATTCAGGGTGCGAAGTTGTTGCAGAATGAATGACCCGATAGTTATTTTCATTGATTGCTCCGGATTATTTATCTTTTATTTTTTCAGGCGAAAAACAGCAAAATAAATTGCTGGCGATGTTGTGCTGCCGGTAATTCATCGACGCGGCCCTGATGCAGGTGAGGGCCGTTCACGTTAGCTTTAACAGTTATTTAAACCGCGGGGTTGTTCAAGCCGCACCGGGCAGGCGGCAAAATAGCCGAACGTATCCGGCGGTTTACGGCGTTATTTTCCTGCATTAAACGTGAGGTTATTTGCGGTTGCAGGCCCATGGTATTTTTCATTTGCGGCTGATTGGCGCAAGAAATGGCTGAGTGCCGGGCAGCATAACGACGGGCGTATGACTCGCCGGTACTTTTGCTGGGCGGTTAAATCCCCGCCGGCGAGCTCCGTCGTTTGGCGGCATGGCAAAAATAACGTTAAGCGCGGAACGGCAAAAAATCGCACGGCACCAATGCGCAACCTTGTGTGAACAAATAATTAACAATTGCGAGCGCGGCCGGCGCTGGCGATGGCATTGCAACTTTACAACGCCCGCGGGCGGCGGGGCGCCCAGCCAAGGCTGAAAAGCGCGCGGCAGGCCGCCGACATAACGTGTTGGCCATCACATAATGCGCCGCGCCGAACGTAAACTTTTCGCTACGCGCGGCGACGCCGGCAATGCGGAGTTTTCCGACAGACGGCCCTGCGCGCGGGCGGTAGGCTGGCGCCCGGAACCTGCCGGGGCGGCACAGCGGCTAAACTTAACCAAGTGACAACGGCGCATTGGATAAATTAGATACAGCTTGATCTTGCCCGGCCAATCGGCAAGAATCCCCGGCCGTATTTTTTACAGGAGCTTTATGATGTTTTTCAAACGGACTATTTTGGCATGTTCTCTGGCGTTGATATTTCCTACACTGCCTTCTTACGCTGAGGTTGGTGCAGAAAATAGCAACGCCGCGCAGGCTGAAAAACCGGGTCTTTGGCAGCGTTTCACCGACAACGTGGCGGAGACCTGGAACAACTCGCCCAATCACGACCTCTATATACCGGCCATCACCTGGCACAACCGCTGGACTTACGACGACGAGCACATCGATAAGTACAACGAACGCCCCTGGGGCGCCGGTTACGGCATTTCCCGCTACGACAGCGACGGCGACTGGCACGGCATCTATCTGATGGCGTTCAAGGATTCGTTCAACAAG
Organism: Serratia ficaria; assembly: GCF_900187015.1. Lineage (NCBI taxonomy): Bacteria > Pseudomonadati > Pseudomonadota > Gammaproteobacteria > Enterobacterales > Yersiniaceae > Serratia > Serratia ficaria. The sequence continues at coordinate 1,101,522 of NZ_LT906479.1, forward strand.
TGGGAGCCGATCGGCGGCTATGCCTACGAGAAGATCTGGCGTCCGCTGGACGACAAGGATTTCCGCCTGGGGCTGGGGTTCACCGCCAGCGTCACCGCGCGCGACAACTGGAACTATATTCCTATTCCGGCGCCGCTGCCGTTGGCCTCCATCGGCTACCGGCGGCTGACCTTCCAGGCCACTTACATTCCCGGCACCTATAACAACGGCAACGTATTCTTCGCCTGGCTGCGCTGGCAGTTTTAATCCGCGGCGAAGATTGCCGACATTCCGAAAAACAGCCATATCGCCAGCGAAAAGGAACTTGTCGCCGCTGGCGGCGTCGGAGGAAATGACCCGGCGCATTGCGCTGATTGCACGCCGTTATTACAGGAGTTTTACCACCATGAACACCAAACATCGTTTACTGCTGGCGCTGACCTTGACCGCAACCCTGGCCAGCGGCGCATCCCAGGCCGCCGGGCTGATGGATTCTCTGAGCAGCGCAGCCGGTGAGCTGAGCAAATCATCGGGCAGCGGCGACGGCGCCACTTCACTGTCTTCGCTGACCGGCCTGCTGAACGGTGGCGACAAGGCGCTGAGCTCGAGCAGCATGACCAACGCCGCCGGCATCCTGCAGTACTGCGTCAAAAACAACGTGCTGTCGGCTAACGGCGCCGAAGGGGTGAAAGACCAACTGCTCAGCAAGCTGGGCATCAGCGGCACTGAAAACGCCAAGAGCCAGGACTACCAGCAGGGGCTGGGCGGCCTGTTGCAGACCGGCGAAGGCAAGAGCCTGGATCTGAATAACCTGGGCACCTCGCAAATCACCGAGAAGGTGAAGCAAAAAGCCTGCGATCTGGTGCTGAAGCAAGGCCAGTCCTTTATTTCCTGATTGTCCGGGCGGCGGGGCAATCCGCCGCCTTCTATTCTGAATAAGCTGAAAAATGAAAAAAACTCTGATCATCTCCCTGCTTGCAGGGACGGCAGCGCTACAGGGGTGCGCCATGAAAACCAACGACGCGCCGCCACCGCCGCAGGTAAAATCGATCGGCATGGCCAACCCGGCTGACGTGTACTGCAGCGAGATCGGCGGCAAGCTGAACGCCAGGCAAAACGCCGCCGGCCAGTATTCCACCTGCACCTTGCCGAACGGGCAGGAAATCGAGAGCTGGGAACTGTTCCGCCGCGATCATCCGGTGAAGAAGTAACGGCTGCGGCGCGCGTCAGAACTCGCGGTCGCTGATGGGCTGGAACGCGATGCCGCTGTTCGCGTGCAGCTTGAGCGGCATCCGCCAGTCGCTGTCTTTGCCCAGGGTGAACGCGCGGGAGCGGAAGTTGCACCCGCTTTTGATGTTCTTGATTTTCATCACGTGGTCCGCGGCGGAGTCGATTTTGACGTCGAAGCTGCCGGCGGCGGGAATGAACACCTCCGCCAGCTGCTGCGGCGCCGCGGGCGTTTCCAGCCTGACCAACACCGCGAAATCGTTGCCTTGGTTGTCCAGCGTCAGCCGATGCGCGTGGCCGGCCGGCGGGCGTTCCGGCTGATGCAGATAGCCGGCCGACGCTGGCCAGGCTTGCCCGGCGTTGTCGTGCAGCGGGCCGCCGCACTGCTCGCGGGCTTCGCGCAGCGGCATTTCGCGCCTGATGGCGCGGTTGTAATCGGTGGGTGAAGTGGCCACCGCTTCGTCGTCATGCTGATGAGCGCGCAGATAGCGTTTACCGCTGAACACTCCCATGGCCACCAGCATGAAGAAGATAAAAATCGTCAGGCGATTTTTAAGAATCAGCCCAAACAGCCTGCCCGGTAATTGAAACAGCCACCTTGCGATTGTCGATAACATCATTTTCCCTTAGCGCCCAAGACGTTACGTCTACGGTAACGTTGCTTGCCTCAGTATAGCCAACATCTCGCGGGCTAAAATCCCTCATCGGTATTTTCTTCAGCGAAAATAATTGTACGGTTTCGGACGTTTGCGTGCGTCATTGAGCGCTTGAGCATTCATTGATGCGCCGGGTATTGCCGGCAAGACGCCGGAACGCTCGGGAGGCCGGCGGCTTTCCGAACGCCAGAGCCATCGAAATCACCGCCTGATTACTCTTCTTCGATGTCGGCGAAGCGTTGCCCCAGATAGTCGAGCAGCAGCCGCACCGCCGGCAGCAGGCCGCGGCGCGACGGATAGACCACGTGCACCACGCCGCCCTGCGGCTGCCAGCCGGGTAATAGCTGCACCAGCTCGCCGCGCAGCATGTCGTCGCGCATCATCATCGACGGCAGCTGCACGATCCCGGCGCCGGCGATGGCGGCGGTGCGCAGCATCAGCATGTCGTCGGTCACCAGCCGCGGCGCATGTTCCCATTCCATTTTTTCTCCCTGCGGCCCGGTCAGGCGCCACAGGTGTTGCGCGCGCGCCGGGCCGAGATCGAGCGTCGGGTACCTGCGCAGATCGTCCGGTTGCTGCACCGGGCCGAGAGTGCGCACCAGCGCCGGGCTGGCGGCTATGCACCAGCTGCGCTGCGCCAGTATTTTCAGCACCAGATCGCTGTCTTCCAGCGGGGGCGGCCGCACGCGGATCGCCAGATCCAACCCTTCGCCCACCACGTCTACCCGCCGGTTGGTGGCCTCGAGATGCACCGTGACCTTGGGGTAATCCGCCATAAAAGCCGCCACCATGCTGCCGACGCGGGTATGCAGGATCGCCACCGGGCAAGACATGCGCACGGTGCCGCAGGGCTCCGCGCGGGTTTGCTCAATCGCCTGCTGGGCGGCTTCCGCCTCGATCAGCATCGCCTTGCAGTGCGCGTAATAGTTCTGCCCGACCTCGGTCACGGAGAAGCGGCGCGTCGAACGCTGGATCAACCGCACCCCCAGCCGTTCCTCCAGCAGCGCCACGCGGCGGCTGAGTTTGGATTTGGGAATGCCCAGGGCGCGCCCGGCGGGGGCGAACCCCTGGTGATCGACCACGCTGGCGAAGAAAAACAGGTCATTCAGATCGGTGAACATCTTCGCTCCCATCGTTCTACCAATAGAACGCTGAGTGTACATCTTGCCTACTACTGCAGCAAACCCCGCTGGATTAAACTTCTGCCATCAACGTAAGGTCGTGAGACCTGAAACAGGAGTTCAAGATGAAAAAGATCCTCGGTATTTACAACAGCCCTGAAGCCCATTGGGTCGGCAACGGTTTCCTGGTGAATTCGCTGTTCTCCTATAACGATTTGGGGGCGGAAATGAGCCCGTTCCTGCTGTTGGATCATGCGGCGCCCACTAAATTCCGCTCCGCCTCCGGCACCCGTGGCGTGGGCCAACACCCGCACCGCGGCTTTGAAACGGTGACCATCGTTTATCAGGGGGAAGTGGAGCATCGCGATTCCACCGGCAGCGGCGGGGTGATTGGCCCCGGCGACGTACAGTGGATGACCGCCGCGTCCGGCATTCTGCACGAAGAATTCCATTCCCGGGACTTCTCGCGCAACGGCGGCACCATGGAAATGGTGCAGCTGTGGGTCAATCTGCCGGCCAGGGACAAAATGGCCGCGCCGGGTTACCAGACGCTGTTGAACGCCGACATCCCGGTGGTTCCGCTGGCGGATGGCGCCGGCCAGGTCAGGGTGATAGCCGGTAACTTCGACGGCCAGGCCGGCCCGGCGCGCACCTTCAGCCCGCTTAACGTCTGGGATATGAAGCTGAACGCCGGCCATACCACCACCCTGCGGGTGCAGGAAGGCCATACGCTGGCGTTGGTGATGTTGCACGGCGCCATCCTGGTCAACGGCGAGGAAGTGGTGCGTGAAACCCAAATGGTGCGGTTCGACCGTGCGGGGGATTCGGTCACTATCGAAGCCAACAACGACGTCGCGCTGCTGGTGTTGAGCGGTGAACCGATCGACGAGCCTATCGTCGGCTACGGGCCGTTCGTGATGAACAGCGACGCGGAAATCCAGCAGGCGTTCCGCGACTTCAACGGCGGCAAGTTCGGCAGCATGGCGGTTGAAGCCGACGCCGGCTAAGCGCGAAAACCCGGCCCGGGAGACGAGCTCCGGGCCTGGCGCTACAGTTAAACCTCGTGCTCCCGGCCCTGCGGCCGGGGGCATTCACAACCGCAACAATCAAACCCCCACAGGAGTAAACCATGGCTGCAAATTACCAACGCCTCGACAAGGATCAGGCCGCCGTATTGCTGGTGGATCATCAGGCAGGGCTGCTTTCTCTGGTGCGTGATATCGAACCCGATCGTTTTAAAAACAACGTGCTGGCACTGGGTGATTTAGCGAAGTATTTCAACCTGCCGACCATTCTGACCACCAGTTTCGAGAACGGCCCGAACGGCCCGCTGGTGCCGGAGCTGAAGGCTCGGTTCCCCGACGCCCCCTTTATTCCGCGCCCCGGCCAAATCAACGCCTGGGATAACGACGACTTCGTCAAGGCGGTCAAGGCCACCGGCCGCAAACAGCTGATTATCGCCGGCGTCGTTACCGAAGTGTGCGTGGCGTTTCCGGCGCTGTCGGCGCTCAACGAAGGTTTCGAGGTGTTTGTGGTCACCGATGCCTCCGGCACTTTCAATGAGCTGACGCGGCAGTCGGCCTGGAGCCGCATGGAAGCGGCGGGCGCACAGCTGATGACCTGGTTTGGCGTGGCCTGCGAGCTGCACCGCGACTGGCGCAACGATGTGGAAGGCCTGGGGGCGCTGTTCTCCAACCATATCCCGGATTACCGCAATCTGATGACCAGCTACGGCCAACTGACCGGCGGCAAGTAATGTTGTTCGGGGCAACGTTCAGTTGCCCCACTCTTTAGATAAAAATCTGCGTTGTCTCCGCTAACAGCTTGTCTTTATTCGCGTATTTTCAATCTCCGCATTTTCCCCTGCCAAGAATCATTCTGGAATTTTATCAATTACTTCAATGATTGATTAGCTATAAATTTCTTTAGGTAACAATATATCTTTTTGCTCTTTGTGATTTGTTGTCAGACTTTTCCATCTGGTTTTGATTTAGCCAATGCCATCTGCTATATAACTCATGTTTAAGAAAAATTTTAATAAATAAAACAGGTTTTATTGTTCTCACCTGTTTTTTTGTAAACAAGGTGTATGGACATAAGAAATTAAGACTACAGCATTTCGACACAGCAAGAGGGATGAGTAATGAATGCATTCAGAGATAAACTTAAGGCTCATGTTCATCATGTGGCCTCGGTAGGGCAGCATTGCAATACGGAAGAAACGACCAAGCAGGCGCTAATTTTACCGTTATTAGAAACACTGGGTTTTCACCCCTATGATCCCACGAAGGTCAAAGCTGAGTATGGCGCTGATTTCCCTGGGGTAAAGGTTGGTGAACGAGTGGATTACGCTCTTTTTTGCCATGCGGTCCCGGTCATGTTTATCGAAGCCAAGTCCTTCAGCCAAAATTTAACAAACCACAGCCCTCAACTTTCTCGTTATTTTAACGCCACCCCAGAAGTGACGGTTTCCGCGATAACGAATGGCAAAGAGTGGAGATTCTTCACCGATCTGAAAGATAAAAACATCATGGATGATGCGCCATTTTTGAAGATAGATTTTAGTGATTTAAATGATTCTGATATTGAACAACTTTATAGATTCAGACATGACCAGTTCCAACCGGAAGCGTTGAGAACTTTGGCGGAAGAAAGTATCTATCTGACATCGTTTACAAAAACAATTAGCGCCAGCTTAAGAGATGTTGACCTGGATTTTGTCAGGTATGTAGCGAATCGTTCCAATGTACAGCGCCAACTGAACCAGCGTTTTCTTGAAACAATCACTCCGTTGGTGCGTCTTGCAGTCGAAAAAGCCGTTAGTGCGATGGTCGTTTCCGGGCTGTCAGTGACTACGGAAAACGCAGCGGGATTGGCTTCGGAAAGTGGCGATGTGAACCAACCTGATCCCTTAGCCCCCATTATTGATCCAGAAAACAGCAAAATAGTGACGACCTACGCTGAAAGGGCGCTATTCGATAATGTAGCGATGATCCTGGGTGGCGAAGCCGATCTCAGCGCCAAAGATACCGAGAGCTATTACAGTATTCTGTTTCAAGGCAAAACGACGCGATGGATCTTGCGTTACTTCGACAATAAGCAACGGCCCACAATTTTACTTCCGCTGGAGATCAATGATGCCCGGCACGCGGAAATCACCCGGGCAGGTCTGGAGCTTGCCGCTGGGGGGCATATCATCATCGATCGCCCAGAAAATATCTTGCGATTGACTGGGTTGATCATTGATTCTTATCATTACTGTACTGATGACGAAAACTTCAGGCAGAAGAAAAAAGACAAGCCAGGTAGTTAGATTGTACTTGGCAGGATGGGCTTCTGCGATTGCTGTTTCATATCAGCCGCGGGAGCTTGATCCTTGTAGCCTTCCGGTTGGCTCGGCGTACGCGCTGAAAGATATGGCCATAACTCTTACAAAATCCTTAGCCTTTCATCACGTTAACCCCGGGATGTAAGCAAAGATCATCAGGATGAAAAGGTGCCGAAAAGCGCCTTTCTCATTGACCGGCGGCGGGGTAGGTTAGAGCCAATTCCGGTCAATGAGGCTAATAACATGAAACACGCCATTAAAGTTCTGACTCTGCCATTCCTCGGCGCAGCGATGCTGTTCAGCGCGGGAGCGATGTCCGCTCCGGCGTCGGAGGCCCACAATGCGCCGCCGTCCGCAGGGCAGGGGCCGCACCTGCCGCCTTTCCCCGGCGGGCACCCGCCTAAGCCCGGCTTCTGTCACGGCGGAGAACTGTTCTGCGCCACCTCGGCCAGCGATAATCCGGTCGAAACCATCAACAAGCTGACGTCGGTGATCCCGGCCGGCAACGCCAAGCACTATGAGGTGCGCGTCTCTGTGGTGGCGGTGCCTGATGCGCCGCCGGCACCGCCGAAAGCTTAACGGTCTCCATCCTGCTGGCCCCGGCGCGCAATGCGCGCTAGGCTGAGATCTCCATCGCTCAGGAGGCAGGATGAATTCCCCACCGCTCACCCGTTATCTCCGGCCCGACGATCGGCTGCTGCTGTTCGACGGCGAATGCAATCTTTGCCACGGGCTGGTGAGATTTTTAGTCCGCGCCGATGCTCACCGGCGCATCCTGCTGGCTACGGTGCAGTCTGCCGAGGGCCAGGCTATCCTGCGGCGGTGCGGGCTGCCGACCGAGCGGTTCGATTCCATCCTGTATGTTGATCAACGCGGGCACTGGCTGCGATCGGCGGCGTTTTTTCGGGCGCTGAGCCAGCTTGGCTGGCCCTGGCGGCTGTTGGCGTCGGCGCGTTTTCTGCCGACGCGTTTGGCCGATGGCGTCTATAACGCCGTCGCGCGTAATCGCTACCGGCTGTTTGGCCGCAATGACGGCACGGCCTTGCCCGGCGCTGACCAGCCGGGGCGTTATCTCGGGCGGCGCGGCGATCCGCCGGGGTGAGCTTTACGCTTCTTTACCGTTTAATCGATTGAAATATCAGCAGTCTGCCCCCATATAATGAAACGTTCAGCCAACAAGGAGCGCGTATGGGAATCAGTGAAGAAGAGCGGATCCGCCGTCTAACCCAGGAAAAAAATGCCGTGGGCAATGCGGCGAAGTGGGTGGCGATCGTGTCCGCGGTGTATTTTATTCTGATGGTATTTTACGGCCATCCGATCGGCGTGCTGACCATGTCCGGCGCCATCGCTCTCGTTGCCGGCACCACCTGGCTGAAAAAGCGGCGGAAGGTCAAATCTTACCGCATGGCGCTGGCGAAAATCGGCGACGATCAGCCCTGATAGTCGCTGCGCATCAGCGTATATACCAGGCTTGGCGCCGCGCCGGGCACGTCGTTCAGCGTATCCACCAAATGCAATCCCGCCTTCTCCAGCACGCGCCGTGAGGCCCGGTGGTTTTCCCGCACCACGGCGGAAATTTCATCCAGCCCCAACCCCTCGAAACCAAATTTCAGCGCCGCCAACGCCATTTCAGTGGCCAACCCCATGCCCCATACCCGGGTGTCGAAGCGATAGCCCAGGTTGACGGTGCGCTGCGCGCCGAGCGGCTTCCAGGATAGTCCGCCGAAACCGATCACCCGTTCGGGCTGTTCACGCAGCGCGATCGCCCAGGAGTCGTAGCCCCGTTGCTGCCAGCGATTGGCGCGCTCGGTAAAAATGTGCCGGGCCTGCTCCGGGTCGGTCAGCGGGCCGGCCGGGTTGAAGCGTTGGGTTTGCGGATCGCCGTAAATGGCGTAGTAGCGGGCGAAATCGGCGGCGACAGGCGGGCGCATCAGCAGGCGTGCGCTGACAACGGGCTGTGACGGGATAAATGCGGGCATGGTTTTCCCTGACTGGATGAATGGACAGGGTTAACTGTAGACCAGACAGGCGGGGCGGGAAACCCCTCCCCGAGAGGAGGGGAGGATCGTCAGATAAACGAATCGTCGTCGTCGCTGTAGTCGTCGGCGAAATCAGAGTCGTCGTTCTGATAGTCCGCGTTCTGGAAGCCGTTATCCTGGTTCAGGAAGCTGCCGTCGCCGTTGTTGAAGGTGTCGAGATTGTTGGAAGCGTCGAAATTACGCATCGCGCTGTCGTCCACCGGCGCCGGCGTTTCGTCGATGATGTTAACGATCTCCTGCGGCTGCGAATGGCGGAACATGCCGGTCAGCATGTCGGCCAATACCACCCCGCCGGCCACCCCGGCTGCGGTTTGCAACGCGCCGCCGAGGAAGCCGCCGGCGCGCGAGGGCGCCGCCTGCTGCGGCTGGGCGTATGCCGGCTGCTGCTGCGGCGCATAACCCCCCTGCGGTTGGCCGTTCCACGCCGCGTTGTTTTGTTGCTGCGCCTGAAGTTGCTCGCGCGGGCTTGGCGCACTGCGGCTGCCGCCACCGAACAGGCCGGCCAGGAAACCGCCGCTGCTCTGTTGGCCATGGCCGTTTTGCTGCAGCTGGGCAATCTGAGCCTCCAGATCCTTAACCCGCTGATCCAGCTGCTTCAACGCCGCTTCCTGAATGATCATCGCCTGCGCCATATAGTAAGGGGCGGAGGGCTGCTCGCGGATGTGCTGGTTGATTTGCTGCTCTGCCTGGAGATCCCTCGGGCCCGTCTTGGTCTCGGCTTCTTTCAGGCGGCCAAACAGACCATCAATAAGACGTTGTTCTTCGGATTGCATAGGATTACCTCTAGGAGATGAATATTGGTACTGGATGATAACTATCATCGGCAGCGATCACCCTAGCGCGTTTATATGAACCAATAAATAAATGCTGGGTAAACCTGTCTATGAATTTGTTACCAATTGCGGCAAAGGGATCAGCATCACCAGCTTCAGGCTGGGGTTTTCCGCCGGGTGGAAGGTCAGCTGGCGATAGCGCAGCGGCCCCTGCTGAGGGTGCTCGAACGCCCGCTCGCCGCCCTCGCGCGCCAGCACGTCGTGCTGTTTCCACCAGCGATTGAAGGCCTCGCTGTTGTGGGTCATATTGCGCACCAGGGCGCGCATCTCCTCGGTATTCTGATGATGGCTGGTTTCGGCGCGGAACTCGGCCACGATCCGCCGCGCGCGATCTTCCCAGTCGCGGACCAGGGTTTTCGCCAGCGGGTGAAAGAACATGAAGTGCAACAGGTTGGGCGTGTTGGCCTGGCCCAGCCAGCCGCTGAACAAGGCTTCCGCCTGCGGGTTCCAGGCGACGATATTCCAGGTCGGGTCCAGCAGGTAACAGGGCACCGTCATCTGGTGCACGCTTTGCAGCACCGCGCTGTCGGCCGTCTCCTGATGTTGTTCCTGCTCCGGGTCGGCCACCCGCGCCAGGGTGAACAGGTAGTGCCGCTCAGCGTGCCCGAGACGCAGCGCCTTGGCGATGCGCGCCAGGGTGAAGGGAGAGATGGACACCTCGCGGCCCTGTTCTATCCAGGTATACCAGGTGGCGCTGATGCCGCTGATTTGCGCCAGTTCTTCGCGGCGCAGGCCGCTGGTGCGGCGACGCGGGGCGCTGGGCAGCCCCAGCATCTCCGGCGTGATGCGTTCGCGGTGCGCGCGCAGGAACGCGCCGAGGGCTTTTGGCCCGGATAAGGCTTCGGATTGCATAGCGTGGTACCTGTAGATACTAGGATAACTGCTTATATTGTACCCGTATATTACCCTGATTATAGTAGCTGAATGCCAGCCGGCACAGGCGCAAGCCCGACAATAACAGGAGCAAACATGAGCATCAGCCACAGCCATAAAAATGCGGTAGACCGTCAGTTTGGCGAACAAGCCAACGCTTATTTAACCAGCGCGGTACATGCGCAGGGGCAGGATCTGCAGCGCCTGGCGCGCCTGCTGGAGCCGCATGCCGAAGCCCGGCTGCTCGATCTGGGCTGCGGCGCCGGGCACGCCAGCTTCACGGCGGCGGCCAGGGTCGCGCAGGTGATGGCCTACGATTTGTCGGCGCAGATGCTGGCGGTGGTCGGCCAGGCGGCGGCGGACAAAGGCCTGGCCAATATTCAGCTGCAGCAGGGCGTGGCGGAGGCGTTGCCGTTCGAAGACGCCAGCTTCGAGGTGGTGATCAGCCGTTATTCCGCTCACCACTGGCACGATGTGGGCCGGGCGCTGCGCGAAGTCAAACGGGTGCTGAAGCCGGGCGGCAAAGCGATCTTTATGGACGTGGTGTCGCCCGGGCATCCGCTGCTGGATATTTACCTGCAGACCGTCGAAGTGCTGCGCGATACCTCGCACGTACGCAATTACGCCCCCGGCGAATGGCTGGCGCTGCTGACCGAGGCCGGGCTGGTGGTGCGGGAGGTGACTTCCGATCGGCTGTATCTGGAGTTCAGCAGTTGGGTGGCGCGCATGCGCACCCCGGAGCATTTCGTTACGGCGATCCGCGCGCTGCAGCAGGCGGCGTCCGACGAAGTAGCCGGGCATTTCGCCATCCAGCCGGACGGATCTTTTACCAGCGACATCATGATGTTTGAAGCGGTGAAGGGCTAAAAAACAGCAGGGCAGCCGATAAGGGCTGCCCTGCTAAAGGTGATCGAATACCCCTGAATTACTTTTTGTCTTCCAGCAGGCAGCGATAAATCAGGCCGCCGATAACGCCGCCGACCAACGGCACCAGCCAGAACACCCACAGCTGTTGCAATGCCCAGGTGCCCTGGAAGATCGCCACGCCGGTGCTGCGCGCCGGGTTAACTGAAGTATTGGTAACCGGAATACTGATCAGGTGAATCAGCGTCAGCGTCAGGCCGATGGCCAATGGCGCGAATCCCGCCGGCGCGCGCTTATCGGTAACGCCGTGAATAACGATCAGGAAGAATGCGGTCAGCACCAATTCAATAACGATTGCGGATTGCAGCGAATATCCGCCCGGCGAATGTTCGCCGTAACCATTGGAAGCAAAGCCGCCGCCGGTGACATCAAATCCTGCTTTACCGCTGGCGATCAAATACAGCACCGCGGCGGCGGCAATACCGCCAATCACCTGCGCAATAACGTAAGGAATAACGTCTTTAGCCGCGAAACGGCCGCCGGCGAATAACCCCACGGTAATTGCCGGGTTAAAGTGCCCGCCAGAAATATGGCCAACGGCATAGGCCATGGTAACCACGGTAAGGCCGAAAGCGAGCGCTACACCGAGAAAACCAATACCCAGTTGTGGAAATGCCGCGGCTAATACAGCGCTGCCGCAACCACCGAACACCAACCAAAATGTACCAAAAAATTCAGCAAAAAGTCGCTTTGACATAGATTCCATCCCACGGAAAATACTAACGGGCGTTAGCACTAAAAACTATAGAACCCTTTTTCAATTAATGCAGGTTTCTATAGAATTTTCTTAATGCACCTTGAATAACGGTCGGTATTAAATCCTCAACGATTTATTTTGTCTATGCGAAAACCACTGATTTTCGCTTTGCTGGCGCGCGATTGCCGCTTTTTTTGTCTTTCATATAAGAATTTACCCTAAGCCAGAGAAGGCGATGTATTGGTGCCGATCGTCGCGGCTATTCACAATAATTTTCCATTCGTTTTCCCCATTCAATTTATTGCGGTTAATTGCTCATTCCGATTTGCCAGCGCGGATAATGCTGCTCACGCCGCCGGCGGGGGCGCCGCTGTCATCAAAATGTCATGCTAGATTAATACCTTGGCAAGTTACTTATTTCTCCTTCACCGCTTAAGCAGGAACCATGAAAATAAAATTGTCCTCGCTGCTCATCGCCGCGCTGTTTCCCGTGTTTTCCCATGCCGCAGACATCGCGGTGGCGCGCTACGTCGTCAGCTTTCCCGGCGGCGAGCGCGTCAGTTATCAGGGTGAGTTCGCCAAAAATTTCCCGCAGGGATTGCCGGTGGGGATCGGCTCCGGCCTGGTGTTCAACGGCAGGCAGGGGGGAGATTTGCTGCTGACGACGTTAACCGATCGCGGCCCCAACGCCGATGCGCCGAAGGTGGGTGAGCGGGAAGCGAAAATTTTCGCCAACCCGCAGTTTGTCCCGTTGCTGATGGATATCCGCATCGGCGGCGGCAAAGCCACCGCAGGCAACCCGCGCCCGCTGCATGATGAGCGGGGGCCGATCGGCGGGCTGCCGTTGCCGGCGGAGCTGATCGGCAGCACCAATGAAGTGGCGCTGAGCGATGCGTTGCAAAGGTTGCCGAGCGACCGCCGCGGCCTGGATACCGAGGGGATTGTCGGCGACGGCCAGGGCGGTTACTGGCTGTGCGATGAATATGGCCCCTTCCTGATCCATATCGACGGCAAGGGCAAGATCCTCGCCAAATATGGCCCGACGGCGCAGCCGGGCGAGCAGGCGGTGGCCGGCGGCCTGCCGAACATCATCAAATGGCGCCAGCCGAACCGCGGCTTTGAAGGGCTAACCCGCCTGCCGGACGGCCGCATTCTGGCGGCGGTGCAGAGCACGCTGGACGTCGACGGCAAAAGCAAGAACAAGGCGCAGTTCACCCGGCTGGTCAGTTTCGATCCGGCCAGCGGCAAGACCGCCATGTACGGTTACCCGATCGATGTCGACAGCTACAAGAAAGCCAAGGACGCCAAGATTGGCGACATCGTCGCGCTGGATAATCAGCGTATTTTATTGATCGAGCAGGGCACGAATAAAGACCGGCAGATGATCAACAAGATCTACCTGGTCGATCTCGCTCAGGCCAGCGACCTGAGCAAATTCGACGGCCAGGGCAAGGCGCTGGAGTTCGATGATGCGAAAGATCTGGCCAGGCGCGGCGTGAAGCTGGCGCAAAAACGGCAAGTGGCCGATCTGCGCAAACTGGGCTGGCGCCAGGAGAAGGTGGAAGGGCTGGCGTTAATCGACGATCGCACGCTGGCGGTGATCAACGACAATGATTTCGGCCTGCAGGCCAGGCTGATTGATCCGCAGCCGCAGGGCAAGAAAATCGGTGATTACCAGTTGGGCGAGCAGGGCCAGCTGCGGCTGGAGGGCGAAAAGGTGCCGAGCCGCATCGAACTGCGGCCGCTGGAGCAGCCGGAATCGCTGAGCGAACTCTGGGTGCTGACGCTGCCCCAGGCGCTGAAGTAACCTGATGGCGGGGGCAATGCCCCCGTCAAGCTCAGGCACCGCCCCCGGCGCGCGGCGTTCTGCCGCGCGAAACGCTCTCCCACACCGCGACCCCCACCATGATCAAGGTGGTGAGGCCGTTGACCATCAGCAGATCGGTGAGATAGGCGGCCGGTGCCAGCAGCGCCAGCGCGATCAACCCTACCAGGTGCGACAGCGGGAAGCGGCGGTACACCAGCCGTTTATACAACGCATTGGCCAGCAGATAGATGGCCGGGCCGAGGATCAGCACCGCCGCCGTGGCGTTTTGCACCCTGCCGTCTGGATGGGCGATCACCAGTTCGTTGGCCACCGCGCAGACGATAATCGCCCCGACCAGGGCCACGTGCACATAGTGGAAATAGGCGCCCAGCTGGCCGGGGTTTTCCGCCTGGCTGATGGCGTGGCTGCCGGCCTTGCTGCTGGTGTCGAAATACACCCACCACATCGCCAGGCTGCCGATAAAGGCCACCAGCGACGCGATCAGCGTCGGCGCGCTCCAGGCGTCCATTTCGCTCAGGGTGGAGCCGGTGATCAGAATGGTTTCCCCCAGCGCGACGATCACGAACAGCTGGCAGCGTTCCGCCAGATGGTGACCCTCGATGGTCCATTCGCTGCCGCTGTCGGAGCGGCCCAGCACCGGCAGGCGGAAGCCGAACATCGGTGAAACGTATTCGCACAGTACGGCGATCGCCCACAGCAGCAGGCGGGCATGGCCTTCCGCCAGCCCGCCGCCGATCCAGAATACCGCGGCGATGCACAGCCAGCCGAGAATGCGCCGAAAGTTTTGCTTCAGCGGATGGCCGTGTTCCAGCAGCGCCAGCACCACCGCCGAGCGCCCGACCTGGATCGCCACGTAAAACAGGGCGAAAATCAGCCCGCGCTCGCCAAACGCCTGCGGCAGCGCCGAGGCGGCGAACAGCCCCAGCAGCATGATGGCGAACAGCAACAGGCGGATCTGGCGGGTATCCGGATTAAACCAGTTGGTGACCCAGGCGGTATATTGCCAGGCCAGCCAGACGGCGAACCACAACAGCAGCGTCTCCAGCGCGCCGGTGGGCGTCAGGTGATGCAGCAAATAGTGGGAAAGCTGGGTAACGGCAAAAACGTAGATCAGGTCGAAGAGCAGTTCCGAGAACGAAACCGAGGCGCCACGACCATCGCGCACACGCAGTAAGGCTTGCGACATAAGCGTTCTTCCTGAAGTGATAAGTCACAGAAACAGCGTAGCTCAGCGGCGCGCGGCGGGTAAAAAATCTTAAAATCGCGTCAGGTTCGCGCTTTGCGCCAAACCGTCTTTAATTCTTCATAAATTAGGGGTAAGGTTTCAATCATACGGCGCCCCCGGCATTAATTAAGACACACCCGCACGCACTTCCTCCTTATTTTCCTCACAATGATTGATGTTCTTTACGTTGCATGACGTCCGTTTTCATTAATTAGCTGATAATTAACATCACTGACCACGAGCTAATAAACAAAAACATCTGGAGTCAATCATGAAACTATTACCCAGCATCGCAGCAGTCCTGATTGCCGCCGCTTCGTTTTCCACCTTCGCCGCGCCGCTGTCGTCGGTAAAGCAGGTCAACAGCGAGCAGGCCAGCAATCTGCAAAGCATCGGCGTGGTGTCGATCTCCGGCGTCAGCGGTTCACCGGCTGACGCGATCCACGCGCTGAAAGAAAAAGCGGCGGCGGACGGCGCCAGCCATTACCGTATTATCGGTCTGGACACCCCCGGGGATTCCAGCAACTGGCGCGGCAATGCGGAAATTTATCGTTAATTCCCGCGTGGCGCTATATTGCTAACCGCATTAACGCGGTCAATAAAATAAACGGCTGTAATAATAATCTGACCATAAGCGATTATCGGCTTATTTTCGGGTGATTATTACGGCCGTTTTTCTTGCTGTCTGCCTGCGGACGGTTGCATTTTATTACAACTCTGTCGGTCGCTTTCGGAATCATGTTAATGAATACTTAAGAAATTAGGCTCAGATTGAGGGGTCTCAACCCCAGGAGGCCCTAATGTTAAATGCGACCCGGCTGCAACTGAAGAACCACTTTTCCTATCTCCAGCAGTTTATGGCTTCACCGCGCACCATTGGCACGTTGGCGCCTTCTTCGCCCTGGCTGTGCCAGGCGATGCTGAATCAGGTCGAGTGGACCCGGGCGCTGTCGATCGCAGAGCTGGGCGCGGCGGACGGCGTGCTCACCAAACGTATTTTGGGGCGCATGCGGGCCGATGCCGCGCTGGAGGCGTTTGAGATCCAGCCCAACTTCGTGCATCGGCTGCGCAATATCGACGATCGCCGGCTGCAGGTGATGGCGCGCTCGGCGGAGGAAATGGAGGCCGATTACGACGTGGTGTTCTCCTGCCTGCCGCTGCTGTCGATCCCGATCAGGATCAGCATACGCATTCTGCAGCAGGCGCGGCGGCGCTTGCTGGCGCGCAGCGGCACGCTGGTGCTGTTCCAGTACAGCCATCTGTCGGAAAAGCTGCTGTCGCGCTACTTCCACTGGAAACGCGTGCGGGTGGTGCGCAACTTTCCGCCGGCGTTGGTGTATATCTGCACCCCGCGCTAGCTACAGTATTTTCTCCATCACCACCACTTCGCCGTCATCTTGTCGCCTGCGCTCGATAGGCCGCCAGCCCCAGGCGGCATACAGCGCCTCGGATTTGTCGGTGATCAGGTGCAGCAGGGGGTGATGGCGCCGGCGCGCCTGCCGCACGATTTCCGCTTCCAGCTGCTGGGCGATGCCCCGCCGGCGATGATGCGGATGCACAAACACCCCGGCCAGCCAGGGGGACAGGTCCATGCGCTGACGATCGTCGCTTGGCCACAGGCTGGCCATGCCCAGCGGGCGTTCGCCGTCGACGGCCATCAGCGTCAGGTGGTCTTCGCTTGCCTGGGCGCACAGCAGGAAGCGCTGCCGGGTGCGGTCCAGCGAACCGCCGCGTTGCGACCCCCATTCGCCAAAGGCCCAGGCGGCGCAAACGTCGGCAAACTGCGGGCACTCGGTCAGCGGGATAATACGTAGGCTCATGCACACCTCCTGTTTTTAACGCTCGGGTCTATTTAAGCGGTTTTCACACCGGTTTTTTAACTTTTTAAAGCCGCAATAGCAGCGGTTTTGCATGCATCTGCGCTGAAACTGCGTGATTCAACAGATTTCATCGCGCAGGCATGGGTTGCGATTGAAAGTGCCAATGAGAGTGATTATCATGCGCAGACTGTTTTTTACGTCTTGGCTCAATCATGCGCAATCCCCTCATTTTCCTGCTGCTTTCCCTGCTGTTTGGCCTTTTCCCCGCCTTGGCGAAAACGGTCACCGACATTACCGGCCGGCAGGTGGCGGTGCCGGACAACCCGCAGCGCATCGTGGTGGGGGAAAGCCGCATGCTGTACACGCTGGCTTTGCTGGAGCCGGGCAATCCGGCGCAGCGCATCGTCGGCTGGCCGGCGGATCTGGCGCGCTACGACGCGCAAAGCTGGCAGCTGTATACGCAAAAGTTTCCGCAGATCGCCGCCATCCCTGTCATCAGCGGCAATAACTTCCGCCAGGTCAATATCGAGAGCCTGCTGCAGCTGAAGCCGGATCTGGTGATCCTGGCGCGCTATGCGCGGGAAGATGGCGACCAGGATCTGCTGCTGCAGGCGCTCAGCAAGGCTGGCATTGCGGCTATCTACGTCGATTTGCGCATCGATCTGTTGCACAACACCGTGCCCAGCGTGCGGCTGCTGGGCGAGGTGCTCAACCGTCAGCAGCGCGCAGAACGGTTCATCCGTTTCTATCAGCAGCACATGGCGGTGATCCAACAACGGCTGGCGGGCTATCAGGGGCCGAAGCCCAAGGTGATGCTGCATCTGCATCTGGGGCGGCGCGCCACCTGCTGCACCACCGCCGCGCACGGCAACCTCGGCGATCTGCTGGCCTTCGCCGGCGGCGATAACATCGCCGCCGCCAGCATCAAAGGGGTGTACGGCGAGCTGAACCCGGAAACCATCCTGACCGCCAACCCCGATATCTATATCGCCACCGGCATGGCCGGGCCGCAGGGCAAGCGGGTCTCCGACCTGCGTTTGGGGCCGCTGGTCACCCAGCGGGACGCCGACGCCAGCTTCCGCCAGCTGATGGCCAAACAGCCGCTGCTCGGCAGCCTGCGGGCGGTGCAAAACCGCCAGGCCTGGAGCATCTGGCACAACTTTTATCTCAGCCCGTACCACGTGGTGGCGGTTGAGATGTTCGCCAAAACTTTTTATCCGGATCTGTTTGCCGACCTCAACCCGCAGCAGACCTTCAACCAGTTGTACCAACAGTTTTTGCCGTTACCTTTTTCAGGGACCTATTGGAGTCAGTTAGATAATGAATAACAACAAGCGTCGCTGGCTGAGCGCACTGCCGCTGGCGGCCTGTGCGGTTGCGCCGGCGATCGCGGCGGAGAAAGGGGAAACCCTGGAGGTGGTCGGCCAGCAAGACGCCGACGGCGTACAAAGCTATCAGCCGCTGACCAGCGTTACCGGCACCCGCAGCGAAACCTACCTGCTGAACGTGCCGCAGGCCATCGACGTGGTGCCGCCGCAGGTGATTGCCGATCAGGCGGTCAACAGTCTGGATGAGGCGCTGTACAACGTCAGCGGCATCACCCAGGCCAATACGCTGGGCGGCACCCAGGACGCCGTGATGAAGCGCGGTTTCGGCGATAACCGCGACGGCTCGATCCTGCGCGACGGCGTGCGTTCGGTGCAGGCGCGCAACTTTACCCCGACCACCGAACGGGTTGAGGTGCTGAAGGGGCCGGCTTCGATGCTCTACGGCATGGGCGAGCCGGGCGGGATGATCAACATGATCACCAAGAAGCCGCAGCTGCAGCAGCATACCCATGTGGAAGGCTGGGGCAGCAGTTTCAACGGCGGCGGCGGCCAGCTCGACGTGACCGGGCCGCTCGGCACCTCCGGCTTCGCCTACCGGATGATAGTCGATCACGACGAGACCGATTACTGGCGCAACTTCGGCCGCAACCGCCAGACGGTGATCGCGCCCTCGCTGATGTGGTACGGCGAAAGCACCACCGTGCGCCTCGCTTACGAACATATGGAATACCTGGTGCCGTTCGATCGCGGCACCATTATCGATTCGCGCACCGGCAAGCCGGTGAATACGCCGCGCGACCGCCGCTTCGACGAAGGCTATAACGCCACCCGCGGCGATCAGGACAGCGTCACCCTGCAGATTGATCGGGTGCTGAACGAAAGCTGGAAGAGCTCGCTGACCTATGCCTACAGCCGCAACAGCTACAGCGACAATCAGGCGCGCGCCACGGCGCTGAACCCGGAAACCGGCGTGCTGACGCGCCAGGCCGACGCGACCGCCAACGCCGTCAGCCACGCCAATGCGGTGCAGCTGACGCTCAACGGCGACCTCGACTGGGGCAGCGTCAATCACCAGATGCTGTTCGGCTTCGACTTCGAAGACAACCGCACTTACCGCGGCGATATGATCCGCGGCAAGAAAAACAGCGATTTCAACATCTACCACCCGGTCTATGGGCTGATGCCGGCGTCGACCAGCGTCAGCGCGGCCGACAGCGACCAGCGCGAAAATCTCACCAGCTACGGCTGGTTCATGCAGGACTCCATTCAACTGACCGACAAATGGCTGGTGATGGGCGGCCTGCGTTACGATACCTTCGACGTGTTCGCCGGCAAGGGGCGGCCGTTCGTCACCAATACCGACAGCTCGGACAGCAAGCTGGTGCCGCGCGCCGGCGTGGTGTACAAGCTGACGCCTTACGTCTCGCTGTACAGCAGCTATACCGAATCCTTTAAGCCGAACTCTTCCATCGCCACCCAGATCGGCTCGCTGCCGCCGGAACAGGGCAAGTCCTGGGAAGTGGGCGGCAAGGTAGCGCTGCCGAACGGCGTTACCGGCACCCTGGCGCTGTTCGACATCACCAAACGCAACGTGATGGTCAGCGAACTGGTGGATGGCGAAACCGTCACCCGCACCGCCGGCCGCGTGCGTTCGCAGGGCGTGGAGCTGGACGTGGCCGGCAACCTCACCGATTCGCTGAGCCTGATCGGCTCCTATGCCTATACCGACGCGCGGGTGGTGGACGATCCGGACAATAAAGGCAAGGAAATGACCAACGTGGCGCGCCATACCGCCTCGCTGTTCCTGACGCAGAATCTGGGATCGCCGGGCCTGTACAGCGGCGACGAGGTGCGCATCGGCGCCGGCGCGCGCTACGTGGGCCGCCGCCCGGGCGACGCCGCCAACAGCTTCTATCTGAGCAACTACACCGTCGCCGACGCCTTCGCCGCCTATACTATGCCGATCAACGGTTACCGGGTGAAATGGCAGCTGAACGTGAAAAACCTGTTCGACAAGACGTATTACCCTTCCAGCGGCGGCAATTTGCGCGTGGCGGTAGGGGAACCGCGCGAGGTGGTGCTGCGCGGCAGCATCGATTTCTAGTCCGCCGGCGGTGAAATCTGGTTAAATGGCCGGCCCCGACGTTAAGGAGAACCCATGAGCCTGCAGATTCGTTTGGCGCAGCGGCGCGATATCCCGCTGCTGATGGCGGTCGAACGCTCGGCGGCGCAGCTGTTCCGCCGGCTGCCTGAATGGCGGTTTATCGCCGATGGCGAGGTCATGAGCGCGCAACGGCACGCCGATTTTATCGAACGGCGGAGCGAGTGGCTGGCGGAAAGCCGGGAGGGGGCGATCGCCGGATTTATCGCCGTGCAGCCGCAGCAGGCCGACTGGCACATCGCCGAACTGTCGGTGGCCGATGACTGGCAGCGACGGGGCGTGGGGCGTCAGCTGATCGCCGCGGTGGCCGATGCGGCCAAGCGGCGGGGCGCCCACCGCCTGACGCTGACCACCTTCGCCGCGGTGCCGTGGAATGCGCCCTATTATCGGCGGCTGGGCTTCCTGCCGATCGAGGAGCCGCAGCTTTCGCCCGAACTGCGGCGGCACCTGGCCGCCGATGCGGCGCACGGATTCGCCGCCGACAGTCGCTGTGCCATGGAATTTACACTATCGTAAATATTGAAATACAGGCTGAGGGCGGTATGATGCAGCATCCACGCCATCGCACGCTCGGTTCGCCGGTATTTCGATATGCAATGCACTCAAGTCACCGTATAAGGGACAACCCGTAATGACACAAACCCTGTTCATGGTAGGCGCTCGCGGAGCCGGCAAGACCACGGTAGGCAGCGCGCTGGCGCTGGCGTTGGGCTATCAGTTCGTCGATACCGATCTGTTTATGCAGCAGGCGGCGCAAATGAGCGTGGCGGAAATGGTCGAGCGCGAAGGCTGGCTGGGATTCCGCCGCCGCGAGAGCATCGCTCTGCAGACCGTGACAAAACCGTCAACTATAATTGCCACCGGCGGCGGCGCGATCCTGGCGGAAGAAAACCGTCAGTTCATGCGCCGGCAGGGCACGGTCATTTATCTGCGCTCCCCGGCCAGCGTGCTGGCGCAGCGGCTGGAAGAGTACCCCGAGGATGCGCAGCGTCCGACGCTGACCGGCAGGCCGATCGCCGAAGAAATGCGCGAAGTGCTGGCGGCGCGTGAGGCGCTGTATCAGGAAACGGCGCATCATGTGATGGACGGCACCGGCAACCCGCAGCAGGTGGTGGCGCAGATCCTCGCGGTGCTGCAGCGCGAAACGGTAAAATAAACCCCGCCGCTTATTCCTTTGGGCGCCGCATGGGTGCCCAATCCCCGATCTGCTTTCCCGATGGCGCACAAAATGTTTGTCCATGGCGCTTGCCTTTATAAATGATGGGTGTCATATATAAATAAATGACAATCGTCATCTATTAACCGTCATCCACGTTATGAGGCACCGGCATGAAATACACCACCTTTGGCCGCAATACCGGCCTGCGCGTTTCCGAACTGGCTTTGGGCACCGGCAATTTCGGCACCGGTTGGGGCTACGGCTCGGAAAAACACGAGGCCAAACAGGTTTTCGACCGCTATGCGGAAGCCGGCGGCAACTTTATCGACACCGCCGACGGCTATCAGTTTGGCCAGTCGGAGCAGATGGTGGGGGAGTTTATCGCCGCCGAGCGCGACAGTTTCGTGGTCGCCACCAAATACACGCTGGACGCTTCGCCGGCCGGCGGCATCGGGCTGACCGGCAACAGCCGCAAGACGATGATCGCTGCGGTCGAGGCCAGCCTGAAACGCCTGAATACCGATCGCATCGATCTGCTGTGGGCGCATTTCTCGGATAACCTGACGCCGATGGAGGAGATCGTGCGCGCCTTCGACGATCTGATCCGCGCCGGCAAGATCCAGTATGCGGGGTTGTCCAATTTCCCCGCCTGGCGCATCGCCCGGGCGGATACGCTGGCGGAACTGCGCGGCTGGTCGCGCATCGCCGGCATTCAGGTGGAGTACAGCCTGGTGGAACGCAGCGCGGAGCGGGAGCTGTTGCCGATGGCCGAAGCGCTGGGCATGGCCGCG
The DNA here is from genome assembly GCF_900187015.1 of Serratia ficaria. Taxonomy (NCBI): domain Bacteria; kingdom Pseudomonadati; phylum Pseudomonadota; class Gammaproteobacteria; order Enterobacterales; family Yersiniaceae; genus Serratia; species Serratia ficaria. The sequence continues at coordinate 1,123,511 of NZ_LT906479.1, forward strand.
GCGCTGTGGTCGCCGTTGGGCGGCGGCCTGCTGACCGGCAAGTATCGGCACAGCGACGCCGGCCGCCTGACCGGATTGGCGGGCCGGCTGGTGCATACCGAGCGCGATACCGGGCTGCTGGATGAGGTGCTGGCGATCGCGCAGGAGCTGCAGGCGCAGCCGGTGCAGGTGGCGATAGCCTGGCTGCGCCATCGGGCGGCGAAGGCCGCCACCAGCCTGATCCCGATCCTCGGCTCACGCACCCGGGAACAGTTGGACGACACGCTGGCGGCGCTGGCGCTGACCCTCAGCGAATCGCAGGCGGCGCGGCTGGATCAGATCAGCGCCATCGAGCTCGGCACGCCGCACCGGCAAATTGCCGAAACGCTGGCGCGGGCGCAGGGCGGCGACAGCAGCCGCTTCATCCCTTTGCTCGCGCCGCGCGCCTGACCTTTTTGATGAAGGGCATCATCTATTGAGCGGCATAGGAGGATGGCCTAAGATGGTGCCTGATTGATAAGGAGAACAGCATGGCCCGGGTGTCAAAACAGCAGATGGAGCGCAATCGCGAGGCGATTGAGCAGGTTTCCTCGCAACTGTTTCGCGAGCGCGGTTTGAACGGCGTCAGCGTCAACGATCTGATGGCGGCGGTGGGGCTGACCCACGGCGGTTTCTACGGCCATTTCGCCTCCAAGGACCAACTGGCGGCGGTAGCCAGCCGCCGGGCGGCCGAAGAGTCCAGCCGGCGCTGGGAAAACCTGCCGGGCGAACGCAGCCTGCAGGCGCTGGTCGACGGTTATCTGGATGTCAAACACCGCGACTGCCCGGCGGAGGGCTGCATGGTCGCCGCATTGGCCGGCGATGTGGCGCGCGAGGGGGAGGACAAACCGGTGCGTCAGGCCTACCTCAGCGGGGTGCAAGCGATGCTGGCGCGGCTGCAATCGTTGTCGCCCGGGCAGGAGCGGCAGCAGGCGCTGGCGCAGATGGCGATGCTGGTGGGCGCCTTGACCCTGGCGCGCGCCACCCGCGGCGACGCGCTGTCTGAACAGTTTCTCGATGCGGCGCGTCAGGCGCTGACGTCGCCGGATCCAGAGCAGAAATAGCTGCCCGGCGTGGTGCCGAAACGCTGGCGAAAGGCGGCGATAAAGGCGCTGACGTTGTCATAGCCGCATGCGCTGGCGACCCGGTTGACGGGTTCGCCGCGCGACAGCGGCTCCAGCGATCGCAGCACCCGCGCCTGCTGGCGCCAGCGCGCAAAGCTGACGCCGGTTTCGCGCATAAAACGGCGGCTCAGGGTGCGCGGGCTCAGCCCGGCCCAGCCGGCCCACGCGTTTTGGCTGCGTTCGCTGGCCGGATCGTTCAACAGCGCCCGGGCGATGTTCAGCAGCCGGGCGTCCTGCGGCAGCGGCAGCTGCAGCGGCGGGCTGTCTTCCCTGTGCATCTCATCCAGCAACACCTGCAGCATCCGCTGCTGCGGGGCGCCCGCCGGGCCCTCGGCAAATTGCGCGATGCGTTCGACCAGCGCCTGCATCAGCGGGGTGGCGGTGAGCAGCCGCGGCTGCGGCGGTAGCCCAGGCGCGCTATTCGCCGGCAGATACAGGCTCCAGCCCGCCACTCTGCCGCAGGCCAGCGCCTGATGCGCGCAGTGCGGCGGCAGCCAGCCGAGGTTGCCGGCGGTGATCGCCCACTGCCGGCCGGGCAGCTCCAGCGCCAGCATGCCGCGCGTCAGCAGGTAGATCTGCCCGTCGGCATGGCGATGCCACGGGGTCAGGTGCTTTTTTTCATGCTGCAGCCGTTGGCTGCGTATCGCCGTCATCTTTGGCCGTTTAGCGTTATTGAAAGTCTGAATGCGGTTATTATGCCAGCAAGGTTGCGCGATAGGATCATCATTCATCCCATTTCGGAGAAAAAGCATGAACCCGCCAACCCCATTACATCGGGTGCTCGACGCCCTGCAGCAGATCGTCGCCCACCCGCAGCACCAGCCGGCGCTGATCGCCGAATTTTTCAGCGCGGATTATCGCCAGCGGGTAGACGGCCATACGCTGGACTACGCGCAGTTCGTTCGGCATATGGCGCTGCTGAAGCAGCAAACGCGCAGCATGGCGCTGGAGGTTATCGCGGCGGCGGCGCAGGGCGACGCGGTGCTGACTCACCATCGGGTGCGGGTGGAAAAACGCGACGGCACTCGCAGCCTGGTGCGGGTGCTGGCGCATTTCACCGTGCGTGACGGCCGCATCCGCGCCTGCGACGAGCTGACCGAGCTGCTGGAGGGCGCGCACGGCGATCGCGATCTCGGTTCACGCGTGTCGGACTGAGACCGGCTGCTATACTTGCTACTGTGTGGATCACAGGGGAGAACAGCATGCGCGAAAATGACCAACCCGGCTACCCAAGAAGCGCCCGCGTGGTGGCGGTTTTTCGGGGAGACCCCAGTCTGCAAATGCGCCGTTTCGAAGTGCGCACCGACGACATTGAGCCGAATACGCTGCTCAGTGAACATGAAACCGAGCAGGAAGCGCTCGACGCCAAGCACCGTTATGAGGATCCGGCGTTGGAGGATTAACCTGCCGCAATCGAAACCGGCGTCGTGCCGGTTTCCCATCGAGGCTTCACGCCGCTGAGGCCCGCCGTGCCTTACTCTGCGCCGCGATCGCATTTCGCGTCAAAAACCAGTGACAGATCAACCGTAATCCCCCAATATGGTTTTTCCATCAAGATGATTACGCGGGTGCCAGTCTATGCTGAAAGTAAATGAATATTTTGCCGGAAAAGTGAAGTCTATCGGTTTTGACAGTAGCAGCATCGGTCTTACCAGCGTGGGGGTAATGGAAGAGGGCGAATACACCTTCAGCACCGCACAGCCGGAAGAAATGACGGTGATCACCGGGGCGCTGAAAGTGCTGCTGCCGGGGTCGCCGGACTGGCAGGTGTTTACGCAGGGTGAGAAGTTCTTCGTGCCGGGGCACAGCGAATTCAACCTGCAGGTGGCCGACGCGACCGCCTATCTGTGCCGTTACCTGAGCAAATAAGGTCTTTGTTCGGCGGGAACGCAGGGCTCGGCAGACGCTGAGCCCTGATTGTTTCTGGGGGCGGTTAACGCTGGGCTTCGCCGCCGAGCGCTTCGACGGTGTTTTTGATCAACGCCGCCAGCTCGCTGGTCATCAGGATAAAGTCGGCGTCGAAACGCTGGGCGAAGTCGTCGCGATCGATATCGTCGTTCTGCTCACGCAGCGTGTCGGCGAATTTCAGGCGCTTCAGCGAGCCGTCGTCCGACAGCATCAGCTGAATGCGTTCCTGCCAGTCCACCGCCAGCTTGGTCACCAGCTTGCCGGCTTCGATGTGCACCGCGATTTCATCGCTGATCAGGTTTTGCTTCTTGCAGCGGATCACGCCGCCTTCTTCCAGAATCGCCTTCAGCTCCGCTTCGTCCTGAATGGCGAAACCGGCCGGCATTTCGCCGGAGCGCACCCATTCGGTCAGCGTCAGCTCGATCGGGCTTTCCATGGTCAGGGGCACCACCGGCAACGAGCCCAGGCTCTTGCGCAGCAAAGCCAGGGTATCTTCGGCGCGCTTGGCGCTGGCGGCGTCGACCATGATCAGATCGTTGACGGTGTCGATCCACATAAAGGTCTGGTTGAAGCGGCTGAAGGCGCGCGGCAACAGGCTGTGCAGCACTTCGTCCTTCAACGCGTCCTTCTCGGTTTTCTTCAGTTTGCGGTGCTGCTCGCCTTCCAGGCGTTCGATCTTGGCCTGCAGCTCCTGCTTGATCACCGGCGACGGCAGGATTTTTTCTTCCTTGCGCGCGCAGATGACGATCTGGCCGTTGACCGAATGCGTCAATGCATCGCTGTGCGAACCCATCGGGGAGACCCAGCCGGTTTTCGCCATGTCCTGGCTGCCGCACGGGGTGAAGGCAAACGCGCTGAGCTGTTTTTCCATTTCATCCGCATTTAGCGCCACTTCGCGGCTCAAACGGTAAACCATCAAATTCTTAAACCACAGCATAATGTTATCCCTGGCTGGGCGTGCGTTTGGCACGCTGATTCGTCAAAAGCAGGGCGGCATGATAACGAATTGACGACGAAAAATCGCCTCATTCCCGCCTAATTGCGTTTCGCCGGCGCGCCCGTTGCAGCGCCAGCACCAACTGCCGCTGGCTGAACGGCTTGCGCAGCAGCTCGATGTCCGGCAGATCGCCGGCGCCATGCCGGCGCATGTCCTGGCCGCTGATCAGCAGCGCGGTCAGCTGCGGATTGAGCGCGCGCGCCTGGGCGATCACCTGGGCGCCGTTCAGCTCGCCGGGCAGCATCAAATCGCTGATCAACAGCCCGATGTCCGGCGTCTGGCTCAACAGCGCCAGCGCTTCCCGGCCGTCCGCGCAGTCCAGCGTCAGGTAGCCCAACTGATGCAGCTGTTCGCACAGCGTATGCCGCACGTCGTTTTCGTCTTCCAGCACCAGCACCAGATGATCGGCGCTGTCGCCGTCTTCTGCCGAGGGGGGAGGAGGCGCCGTCGCCGTTTGCGCGGGCGCGCGCGGCAGCTGCAGCCGCACCAGCGTGCCTTCGCCCGCCGCGGTTTCAATCTGCACCCGCCCGCCGGACTGGCGCACGAAGCCGTACACCATCGACAGCCCGAGCCCGCTGCCGCGGCCGACCGCCTTGGTGGTGAAGAACGGCTCGAACGCCTGCGCCTTGACCTCTTCCGACATGCCGCTGCCGCTGTCGATCACCTCCAGCGCCACCATGTCCTGCTTTTTGCCGTCGCTGCGCACCACCCGCTGGTTATAGATGCGGATCTTCACCTCGCCGCTGCGGCCCGCCATCGCATCGCGGGCGTTGACCACCAGGTTGATCAGCGCATTTTCCAGCTGATTGGCGTCGATCCACGCCGGCCAGCCGGGTTGCTGCGCTTCGATGGTCAGCGTCAGCGTCGCCGGCAGCGAATGGCTCAGCAGCTCCTGCAGGTTTTCCACCAGGCTGCGCAGCGCGATGGCCTGCGGATGCAGCGCCTGTTTGCGGGAGAACGCCAGCAGCCGCTGGGTGAGCTGCGCGCCGCGCTCGGCGGCCTTCAGCGCCCGGGCGATGCGCTGCTCGGTCTGTGCGTCCTGCGTCTGGCGGGTGGTCAGCTCGAGGCTGCCGATAATCACCGCCAGCAGGTTGTTGAAGTCATGCGCCAGGCCGCCGGTCAGTTGGCCGACCGCTTTCATTTTCTGGCTGTGCAGCAACGCCTCTTCCAGCGCCTTGCGCTCGGTGCGTTCAAGCACCACGTTGACCACCCCGCGGTTGGGCACCGGGCTGAAACGCAGCTCGACGGTGCGGCCGTCGCTTAGGCGCAGCTCCTGCGGCTGCGGCAGCTCGCTGGTCAGGTTGGCCAGCACCGCTTCCCAGCGCTGGCCCGGCGGCGGCGTCACGTGCTGCAGCAGCTCGCGGTAGTGCTGGCCGCGGTGCAGCTGGTGCTCATGCAGCCCCAGCAGCAGCGGGTACTGCGGGTTCCACACCACCAGCTGGCCGGCGTTGTCGAACAGCGCAAAGCCGTCGCGCATCGCCAGAAAGGTGGTTTCCAGCTGGGTGCTTTTTTCTTTCAGCAGGCGGGAGGTTTGCTCCAGCGAAGCGGTGTTGCGCGCAAACACGTTAAACGCCCGCGCCAGTTCCCCCAGCTCGTCGCGGCGTTGCAACGCCGGTACGCCGACGTCGCGTTCGCCGCGCGCCAGCCGGGTCATGGCGTTGGCGATCGCCGTCAGGTTGGAGCCGAGGTTACGGTAGATGTACAGCCCGGCAAAACCGGTGATCACCAGCGCCAGCAGGGCGAACAGGGCGATAAAAATGCTGATGGAGTTCAGCTCGCGGTGCGTCTGGTGGGTGCGCAGGTCCGATTCGCCGGCCACCTTCCGCACATAGAGGTTTATGTCGTCGTTGAGCATCGCGACCAGCGCCTTGATGTGGTAGGTGTAATAGGCCAGCGCCAGGTCGCTCTGTTCCAGCTCCAGGGTTTCAGGCAGCAGGCGCCGCTCGCTGGCGCGGAACTGCTGCATTTTTTCATTCATCAGCGCATCGGGGCTGTGCGGCGGCCAGTAGGCCATCACCGCGTCCAACTGCTGCGCGGCGGCCTTGGGCGTCGGGGTCTGGATGGCGATCGACAACAGCCGGTCTATCTGGCTGAGCAACGGCTGCGGCGGCGAGCCGAGCTGATTCAGCCCGGCGATATGGCGCAGCGTGCTTTGGGTCTGGTACAGCCCGCTGAGCAGGATATTGCGCTGCAGGTGGCGCGCGTGGCCGAGATCCAGCATGCGGGTGACGCTGGTTTCCAGCGCGTTGCTGCGGCTGATGATGCGCTGGACCAGCTCCGGCTCGCTGCGCGCCAGCGGGGCGTCCGCCAGCCGGGTGAGCGAGGCCTGCAGCGCCAATTGGGTCTGTTTCAGCCGGGCGGATTCGCTTTGGTATTCCAGCGCGCCGACCACCTGCGACAGCCGAATGGCGGCGGTCGCCACGTTCGAGGTGTCGCGGCTCAGCGCCATGCTGCCGTTCATTTCCTTCAGCGTTTGCGCCTGCACCTGCTCCTGCAGTTTGCCCGCATGGTTAAAACCGACGATCGCCACGCCGCTGACCATCAGCGTTACCGCCACCACCAGCAGGTTGAACATCAGCAGGCGCCCGCGCGCACCGGCTAGGAAAGGCAGTCTGCGCATGGTATTCCCCCGTAACCGACTGTTCGCAGTATAAATCCGCGCTCCATTAACAATATGACAAAGATGAACGGATGCTGACATTTTGCATTTATCTGCCCGTGGTTAACTGCGCTTAATCCGAACCGCAACCCGAGGGATGACAATGAGCGCGACGCCGATCCTGGAAATGCACGGCATCTCCAAGCGTTTTGGTCAGTTCTATGCCCTGAAGGGCGTCGACCTGACGGTGTATCGCGGTGAGATCCACGCGCTGATGGGGGAAAACGGCGCGGGTAAAAGCACCTTAATGAAAATATTGGCCGGCGCCTATATCGCCAGCAGCGGGGAAATCTTTATCGATGGGCAGCCGTTCGCCATCAAAGGGCCAAAAGACGCCCTGGCGGCAGGCATCACGCTGATTTATCAGGAAATGAACCTGGCGCCTAATCTGACGGTGGCCGAGAACATCTTCCTGGGCAGCGAGATCCAGCGCGGCGGCCTGGTGCAGCGCCGGCAGATGCTGCTGGAGGCGCAACAGGTGATCGACCGGCTGGGCGCGCAGTTCAGCGCCGGCGACCGGGTGATGAAGCTGACCATCGCCGAACAGCAACAGGTGGAAATCGCCCGCGCGCTGCACCGCAACAGCCGCATTTTGGTCATGGACGAACCGACGGCGGCGCTGTCTTCGCGCGAGACGCAGCGGCTGTTCGCGCTGATCAAACGGCTGCGCGACGAGGGCATGGCGATCATTTACATCAGTCACCGGATGGCCGAAGTGTACGAGCTGTCGGATCGCGTCAGCGTGCTGCGCGACGGCCAGTACGTCGGCAGCCTGCTGCGCGACCGGCTTTCCGCCGGCGAACTGGTGCGCATGATGGTGGGGCGGCCGCTGAGCGACCTGTTCAACAAGGCGCGGGGCGTGGCGGTGGGCGAACCCCGGCTGACGCTGCAGGGCCTGACCGACGGCAAGAAGATCGGGCCGGTCAGCCTGCAGGTGCGCGCCGGCGAGATTGTCGGCCTGTCCGGGCTGGTGGGCGCCGGGCGCTCCGAGCTGGCGCAGCTGATCTTTGGCGTGCGCAGCGCCACCGGCGGCACGGTGGCGATCGACGGCAAACCGGTGCGCATCGGCTCGCCGCGCGACGCCATCGCCCTCGGCATCGGCTTCCTGACCGAGAACCGCAAGGAGCAGGGGCTGTTCCTCGATCTGGCGGCGCATGAAAATATCGTGATGGCGACGCTGGAGCGCGATGGCCGCTACGGCCTGCTCAACCGGCGCAAGGCGCAGGACATCTCGCGCGACGCGATTGGCCTGCTGAACATTCGCGTGCCGCACGCGCAGGTGCGGGCCGGCGGGCTTTCCGGCGGCAACCAGCAAAAATTGCTGATCTCGCGCTGGGTGGCGATCGGCCCGCGCATTCTGATCCTCGACGAGCCGACGCGCGGCGTCGACGTGGGCGCCAAGAGCGAGATCTACCGGATCATGAGCCAGATGGCGCAGCAGGGCGTGGCGATCCTGATGATCTCCAGCGAGCTGCCGGAGGTGGTCGGCATGAGCGATCGGGTCTACGTGATGCACGAAGGCGGCATCGTCGGTGAGCTGAGCGGCGCGGACATCAGCCAGGAAAACATCATGACGCTGGCCACCGGCGTCGAAGCCGGCCAGCCGCAGGCGATCCCCCATGAATAATTCCACCCCTACGCTCAAGGAGCCTGTCATGACTTCAAATCCGCTGCCGCCAGGCGCCAAAGCCCCGACGCTCAAACGAGCATTGTTGGGCGATATGATGCAAACCGTCGGCATTTTGCCGATATTGATCCTGATCGTCGCCGTTTTCGGCTTTGTCGCCCCCAACTTCTTTACCGACGCCAACCTGCTGAATATCGCCCGGCAGGCGTCGATCAATATCGTGCTGGCGGCGGGGATGACCTTTATCATTCTGACCGGCGGCATCGATCTGTCGGTGGGCTCGATGCTCGGCACCACCGCGGTGGTGGCGATGGCGGTTTCGCTGATGCCCGGCATGGCCGGGCTGTCGATTCCGCTGGCGCTGCTGGCCGGCCTGGGCATGGGGCTGTTCAACGGCATTCTGGTGGCTTACGCCGGGCTGCCGCCGTTCATCGTCACCCTGGGCACCTATACCGCGCTGCGCGGCGCCGCCTATCTGCTGGCGGACGGCACCACCATCATCAACTCCAACATCGGCTTTGAATGGATCGGCAACGCCTATCTGGGGCCGATCCCCTGGTTGGTGATCATCGCCTTTGCGGTGATCGCGCTGTGCTGGTTCATCCTGCGCCGCACCACGCTGGGCGTGCACATCTACGCGGTGGGCGGCAACATGCAGGCGGCGCGCCTGACCGGCATCAAGGTCGGCGCGGTGCTGCTGTTCGTTTACGGCATGAGCGGCCTGCTGTCCGGCCTCGGCGGGGTGATGAGCGCCTCGCGGCTGTACAGCGCCAACGGCAACCTCGGCATGGGTTATGAGCTGGACGCCATCGCCGCGGTGATCCTCGGCGGCACCAGCTTCGTCGGCGGCATCGGTACCATCACCGGCACGCTGGTGGGGGCGCTGATCATCGCGACGTTGAACAACGGCATGACGCTGATGGGCGTCTCTTACTTCTGGCAATTGGTGATCAAAGGGGCGGTGATCATCATAGCGGTGCTGATCGACAAATACCGTACCCGCAACTATCAACATTAGGCAGCAGAGCTTCAAACACCGGATAATAACGAGGAAAACACTATGCGTTTCAAGCCATTGATTACCGCCTTGCTGGTGACCGCCGCGCTCGGCGGCGCCTCGCTGGCGCAGGCGAAAGAGCTGAAGTCGATCGGGGTGACGGTGGGCGATTTGGCCAACCCGTTCTTTGTGCAGATCACCAAGGGCGCCGAAATGAAGGCGCGCGAGCTGGCGGGCGACAAGGTCAACGTCACGCTGGTGTCGAGCGGCTACGATCTCGGCCAGCAGGTGGCGCAGATTGATAACTTCATCGCCGCCAAGGTCGATATGATCATCCTCAACGCGGCGGACTCCAAGGGCATCGGCCCGGCGGTGAAACGCGCCAAAGACGCCGGCATCGTGGTGGTGGCGGTCGACGTGGCGGCCGAAGGCGCCGACGCCACCATCACGTCGGACAACACCCAGGCCGGGGCGATGGCCTGCAAATACATCAGCGATCGCCTGAAGGAGCAAGGCAACGTGGTGATCATCAACGGCCCGCCGGTCTCTGCGGTGCAAAACCGGGTGGAAGGCTGCATGACCGAGCTGAAAAAGCACCCGCAGATCAAGCTGCTGTCTTATAACCAGAACGCCAAGGGCAGCCGCGAGGGCGGCCTGGAGATCATGACCTCGCTGCTGGCGGCCAATCCGAAGATCGACGGCGTATTCGCCATCAACGATCCGACGGCGATCGGCGCCGATCTGGCGGCCAAGCAGGCGCAGCGCAGCGAGTTCTTTATCGTCGGCGTGGACGGTTCGCCGGACGGCGAAGAGGCGCTGAAGCGCGGAAATTCGCTGTTCGTGGCGACGCCGGCGCAGGATCCGCAGGTGATGGCGGCCAAGGCGGTCGAGATCGGTTACGACATTCTGCAGGGCAAGCCGGCGCCGACCGCCCCGGTATTGATCCCGGTGACGATGATCGACAAAAACAATATCGCCACCTACAAGGGCTGGACGGTGAAATAACCTCCTGCCGCTCGGGGCCTGCGCGCAGCGGGCCCGCTTTACCGCTTCCGGAGGTGCCATGAATCGTTCCGAAGTGAACCGGATCCTGCAGCAAACCCAGCACTTCTTCGCCCGTTTCGATGTCCATTTGCCGCCCTTTGCCCACTTCAGCCCGCCGGCATGGCGCCGGCTCGACAGACAGTCGTGGCAAGAGGTGTTCGACCTGAAGTTGGGCTGGGACGTCACCGCCTTTGGCGACGAGGATTTCGCCCGCTGCGGGCTGACGCTGTTTACCCTGCGCAACGGCTCGCCCGGCGGCCAGCCCTATGCCAAAGGCTATGCGGAGAAGGTGATGCACTGCCGCGAGGCGCAGGTGACGCCGATGCATTTTCACTGGCGCAAGCGGGAAGACATCATCAACCGCGGCGGCGGCAACCTGATCGTGGAGCTGCACAACGCCGATGGGCAGGAGCGGCTGGCCGAGGGGGCGGTGACCGTTACGCTGGACGGCTGCCGCCAGACCCATGCCGCGGGGTCGCGCCTGCGGCTGGCGCCGGGGGAAAGCATCTGCCTGACGCCGGGGATTTACCACAGTTTCTGGGGCGAGGAAGGCTTTGGCGACGTGCTGGTGGGCGAGGTGTCTTCGGTGAACGACGACGACCACGATAACCGCTTCCTGACGCCGCTTTCCCGCTATAGCCCGATTGAAGAGGACCAGCCGCCGCAGTGGCTGCTGTGCCATGAATATTTGCGCTTTATCGACTGAAGGACGACGAGAGGGCGCTGATTTCACCGGCGCATGCCGGAGCGGCCGGGCGCTATCAGGCGGCGGCCACCGGTTGGCTGACGTCGGCGGCGAACACGTAGCCCAATCCGCGAATGGTGCGGATCAGCTCAGGCTGGTGGGGATTGATCTCGATCTTGCGCCGCAGCCGCATGATCAGCACGTCGATGGTGCGATCGAACACCTCGAGCGTTTCGCTGTGGGTCAGTTCCAGCAGACGATCGCGCGTCAGCACCTTGCGGGCGTGCTGCACCAACGCCAGCAGCAGGCCATATTCGCCCTGGGTGAGATCGACGGTTTGCCGCTGCGGGTTCCGCAGGGTGCAGCGGGCGGTATCCAGGCACCAGCCGTTGAACTGCCAACCCTCGGCCTTGTGGCCGGCGGCCGGTTCCAGCGCCAGCGCGCCGGTGCGGCGCAGCACCGCCTTGGCGCGGGCGACCACCACGCGCGGGTTGAACGGCTTGGCGATGTAATCGTCGGCGCCCATTTCCAGGCCGACCACCATATCTGATTCGGCACCGAGGCCGGTCAGCATCACCACCGGCAGATCCGGCCGCTGGCGGTGGATCTGCTGCAGCACCAGCAGGCCGTTGGTGTCCGGCAGGATCAGATCGAGCAGCACCAACGCGATGTCCGGCTGCTGATCGAGCAAGGTTAAAGCGTCGCTGCCCCGGTGGCAGGCGTGAACGGTAAAGACGTGCTCATTGAGCACGTCGCGGAGCACGTCACAAATGGCGGGATCGTCATCGACGATCAATACGGCAGGTTTCATCGCTGCTCTCCGGATTTTATTATGAAGAATGTTATCGGATGGTTAAAAACAGTGTACCCGATGGCTAATTAATAAGCGGTAGCCGGGCGGGGATCTGATGCGGAAATTGCCATCGCCGTCACACTCGACGGTAATTGAGTGATCCCGAAAGCCGGTTACATTAGGCTGTGGCAACGCTGTGGTGCATTGAGGAGAAAAAACGTGCGCATTGGTATCGATTTGGGCGGCACTAAAATTGAAGTGATCGCGCTGGCGAACGACGGGCGGGAGCTGTTCCGCCATCGTATCGCCACGCCGCGCCACGACTATCGGCAAACGCTGGAGGCTATCGTGAGCCTGGTGAGGCTGGCGGAGGACAGTACCGGCCAGCAGGGCTCGGTCGGCGTCGGCATTCCCGGCACGCTGTCGCCGTTTACCGGGCTGGTGAAAAACGCCAACTCGGTGTGGCTCAACGGCCAGCCGCTGGATAAGGACCTGTCGGCGATGCTGGCGCGGGAGGTGCGCATCGCCAACGACGCCAACTGCCTGGCGGTATCGGAGGCCACCGACGGCGCCGGCGCCGGCAAGAAAACCGTGTTTGCGGTGATTATCGGCACCGGCTGCGGTTCCGGAGTGGCGCTTAACGGCCAGGCGCATTCGGGCGGCAACGGCATCGCCGGCGAGTGGGGGCACAATCCGCTGCCCTGGATGGATGAAGACGAGCTGCGTTACCGCAGCGAAGTGCCGTGCTACTGCGGCAAACAGGGCTGCATCGAGACCTTTATTTCCGGCACCGGCTTCGCCACCGACTATGCGCGCCTGAGCGGCAATCCGCTGCCGGGCCATGAAATTATGGCGCTGGCCGGGCGCGGCGATGCCCTGGCGGAGCGGGCGATCGGCCGTTATGAAATGCGCCTGGCGAAATCGCTGGCTCAGGTGATCAATATTCTCGATCCCGACGTGGTGGTGCTCGGCGGCGGCATGAGCAATGTGGATCGCCTGTATCAAAACGTCCCGCAGCGGGTGAAGTCCTGGGTGTTCGGCGGTGAATGCGAGACGCCGATCCGCAAGGCGGTCCACGGCGATTCCAGCGGCGTGCGCGGCGCGGCCTGGCTGTGGCCGCAGCTGTAATTCCGGCTTAAGGCGCGGGCCCGCTCGCGCTTCTTGTTCGCGCCAACAGGCACGCAGCCAAATCCACTCAGCGCGCGTCGGCGGGCATCGCCGAAGATTATTTCACCTCGCTTTCGCTGCGCACCCGTTCGATATGGATGGTCAGGAACATCGTCTCTTCGCTGGTCAGCCGGTGCTGATAATTTTTTTCGACGTGCCGGTTAATTTTTCCGGCGCAGGCGAATGACTCGCGGTATTTTTCCTTCACTACCTGATAGAGCGAATCGTCGTCGCTGTCGACGTAGTTTTTCCCCAGCAGCCGTTGGGCGAAGAATTTCAGATGGGTGACAAAGCGGTGGTAGCTCAACGCCTCTTCGTTGTAATCGAAACGGAAATGGTATTTGACGATGTTGAGGATCTCTTGCATCACGCGGGTGATGTGCAGGGTGTTGTGCATTTCGTCGTTGAGCTGGGCGTTGACCAGGTGCAGCGCGATAAAGCCGGCTTCGTCTTCCGGCAGGGCCGTTTCCAGCCGCTGGGCAATCAGCGCCAGGGCCTCCCGCCCGACGGCGAATTCGGCCGGATAGAGCTTTTTAATCTCCCACAGCAGCGCGTTCCTGATATCCAGCCCCTGCGCATGGCGCTGCAGCGCGAAGTGGATATGGTCGGTCAGCGTGATGTAGACGATGTTGTGCAGCTTGCCCGGCAGGCGCTGGCGGGCGAGGGTGATGATCTGGTCGGCGGTGGCCACGCAGGCCAGCGGGATCTCCGCCAGCAGCTCCTTGTAGCGTTCGGCCATCTCGCCGCCATTGAGGGAAAACACCTTTTCGATCAGGCTTTCGTCCAGCGCGTCGCCGGCCTTCTTTTTAAAGCCGATGCCTCGCCCCATCACCACCGTCTCTTCCTGACGGTCGTTCAGCGTAATCACCACGTTATTATTGAGTATTTTAGCGATTTTCATGGTTATTCCCGGATGTTTCAGCGCGCTGAAAACCAAAAAACCCGACGCCCGGAAGCGATCCCGGGCGTCAGGTTTTGCCTGTATCTTGGGTTATCTACAGTAACAATCCTGTTATCAAGGCATGATAACCCTTGGCGATGCCGGCTCAACGGTTTTCACCGCGGACTGCCGCCGCGGTCACATTTCTCAGTCACTGCCGGACAGCATCAGGTCCCGGGGCGCATTGCGACGCTGGTTTTTGGTCAGCAGGAAATAGAGGTAGCCGCAGGCCATCAGAGCAATGAACAGCCCACCAATGACCGGGTTAAACCACAGCATGGCGATCAGACAGATCAGCGCTAATACCAGCGCGATCGCCGGCACCAACGGATACCCGGGAGCCAAAAAGCTGCGATCCAGTTCCGGTGCGATACGGCGCAGTTTGAACAGGCTAAGCATGCTCATCAGATACATTACGATGGCGCCGAACACCGCCATCGTGATCATCGCCGCGGTCAGGCTCATGCCCTGGAGATTGATCCAGCCATCGCTGAAGATGGCGGCGATGCCGATCGCGCCGCCGGCCAGGATTGCGCGGTGCGGCGTTTGAAATCGTGACAGTTTGGCCAAAGAGGTCGGCAGATACCCGGCGCGCGCCAGTGCGAAGAACTGGCGTGAATAGCCGAGAATAATGCCATGGAAGCTGGCTACCAGGCCGAACAGGCCAATCCATACCAGCATGTGCATCCAGCCGGAGTTTTCACCGACAACCATTTTCATCGCCTGCGGCAGCGGATCGTTGATGTTTGACAGCTTGCTCCAGTCACCGGCGCCGCCCGCCAGCAGCATCACGCCCAAGGCCAATACCACCAGCGTCAGAATACCGGATATATAGGCGCGTGGAATGGTGCGCTTGGGATCCTTCGCCTCTTCCGCCGCCATGGCTGCCCCTTCGATAGCCAAGAAGAACCAGATGGCGAAAGGGATGGCGGCGAAGATGCCGGATAACGCAGCGCCGCCGAAATGATCGCTGCCCGCCCAACCGTTGAGAACGAAATTGCTGAAACTGAAGCCCGGTGCCACAACGCCCATAAATACCAGCAGTTCGAATACCGCCAATACCGTGACGCACAGTTCAAACAGCGCCGCCAGTTTTACGCCGAGAATATTCAGCGTCATAAAGATTGCATAGGCGCCTACGGCCGCCCATTTGGGATTGAGCGCCGGGTATTGCACGTTGAGGTAAGCTCCGATCGCCACGGCGATCGCCGGCGGCGCGAATACGAACTCCACCAGCGTCGCCAGTCCGGCGATCAGGCCGCCGGTTTCGCCAAAGGCGCGACGGCTGTAGGCGAAAGGCCCGCCTGCGTGAGGAATGGCGGTGGTCAACTCGGTAAAGCTGAAGATAAAGCAGCCGTACATGGTGGCGACCAGCAGGGTAGTGATCAGAAAACCGAGCGTTCCCGCCACCCCCCAACCGTAGCTCCAGCCAAAATACTCCCCGGAAATCACCAGCCCAACGGCAATCCCCCAAAGGTGCAGGGTGCCCAGAGTGGGCTTAAGTTGCATTGTCATGTCGCTCTCCCGATCGAAAAGGGTGCATAACCGGCCGAAGCGCTGCGCCGGCGCCGTGGTTGTCATTTGCTCAACACTTTCTCCAGACTGCTCACCAGAATCTCCGCGTGCTCACAGTTAAACACCAGCGGGGGGCGGATTTTCAATATGTTGGCATCGGGGCCCGAGGCGCCGATCAGCACGCCTTCTTCCCGCAGGGCGTTCACCGTCCTGAGCGCTGCCGCAGAGTCCGGTCGGCCCTCGGCGTCAACAAAATCTACGCTGACGAACAGCCCGGCGCCTCGAACATCGCCAATGGCAGCAAAACGCGACTGCAGTGCGCGAATGCCCTCGACAATCGCGTTACCTGCGCGCCGCACGCTCGGGATCAGGTTTTCCTGCTCGATCACTTCCAGCACCGCCAGACCGACCGCCGAAGAAACGGTATTGCCGGCAAAAGTGTTGAAGTAGCTCGATTCGCTGCCGAAGCGCTGCAGGATCTCCGGCTTGATGGTGATGCCCGCCATCGGATGGCCGTTGCCCATGGGCTTGCCCAGCGAGACGATGTCCGGCACCAGCCCATGGCGCTGGAAGCCCCACATATGTTCGCCGGAGCGGCCGTAGCCCGGCTGCACTTCATCGGCGATATACAGCCCCCCGGCCTGGCGAACCGCGTCCACCGCCTCGCGCAGAAAACCTGGCGGATCGAAAAAACCCCCATCGCTGGTAAAGAAGGTGTCCACCAGCAATGCTGCAGGTTTTATGCCATGACGGCGCATGTCCTCCAAAGCGGTGCGTACGTCGGCGGCGAAACGTTTGCCCACCTCGGCAGGATTAGCGGGATTATGCACCGGTGCCGGGATCACTCTGGCGTCACGCCCCACCTTTACGTAGGGGCCCATAGAGGCGGAAAGCGCCGCGATAGAGGCGGTCATGCCGTGATAGGAGTACTCGGTGACGATCACGCCGGTACCGCCGGTGTAGTCTTCCGCAATGCGCAGAGCCAGATCGTTGGCCTCGCTGCCGGTGCAGGTAAACATCACCTGGCTCAACGCCGGCGGCATGGTGCCAAGCAATTTCTCGGCGAAGTCCAGTACGTTCTCATGCAGATAGCGGGTATGCGTGTTGAGCAGCGAGGCTTGGCGACACAGCGCCGCCACCACGTGCGGATGGCAGTGGCCAACCGACGGCACGTTGTTGTACACGTCCAGATAACGCCGCCCCTCGGCGTCATGCACCCAGACGCCTTCGCCGCGCACCAGATGCAACGGGTTCTGATAAAACAGCTCGTAGGCCGGGCCGAGCAGTCGGCGGCGGCGTTCGATCATCGCCAGGGTGGCCGGCGCGAGACCGCTACCGGCGGCCGCGTCAAAGGCATTGGTTTTCAGCATGGGGAAATCTCCAGTTTGTAGGTCCGCAAGGCAAAGATGAAGGCTTGCCCCCATCGAGGCGGGTCGTTTGATAATGCCCATGAGGCAAGGGCAAGACTTGACCCCGGATGGGCGACCGGCGGCATTGGCGGTCAACTTTTGTCCGATCCGCCGATCGCTGGGCCATAAAGTCAAAATTTGGGGTTCCGAGGTCAAGCGAGGTGAGAGGGGGCATTTCATGCTGGAAGGCCACTGATTCATGGAGTACGCCCTATGACAGCAACACAGTACGACACTTTGGATAACCAGACGCTGCAGCAGCTTGCCGAACGGGGCCTGCGGCATTACCCCTTATCGCTCAATGGCCGGCTGAGGTTGCTGTGCCGTTCTGAAAATGCCACCTTCCGGCTGGATAGCGATGATGGTCGGCGTTTTGCGCTGCGCCTTCACCGCGCTAATTACCATCGGCGCGATGAGATCGAAAGCGAGTTGAGCTGGCTGGACGCGCTGAACGAACAGGGCATCCAGGTGCC
This sequence comes from Serratia ficaria, assembly GCF_900187015.1. Taxonomy (NCBI): domain Bacteria; kingdom Pseudomonadati; phylum Pseudomonadota; class Gammaproteobacteria; order Enterobacterales; family Yersiniaceae; genus Serratia; species Serratia ficaria. The sequence goes on from NZ_LT906479.1 coordinate 1,140,867, forward strand.
ACAGGCGGTTCGCGGAGCCGACGGCGAGCGGGTGCAAAACGTGGTTCTGGAGGATGGATCCGTGCGCCACCTGGTGATTTTCGATTGGATCGACGGTGAAATGCCGACTACCGGGGTTGATCCCCGAGCCTTCTTGCGGCTTGGCGAGATCACCGCGCAGTTGCATCAACATAGCCGCACTTGGCGGCCGCCGGCGGGGTTCAGGCGGATTGTCTGGGATCATCCCTCGATGATCGGAGAAAAAGGGCACTGGGGTTGTTGGCGGGAGGCGCCGTATCTGGCGAGGGCCAGCCATCGGCTCATTGAAGAAGCGCTGGTGCGGGTGAATGACGAACTGTTGGCCTATGGTCAGGCACCCCAGCGTTACGGGCTGATCCACGCCGACCTGCGGTTGAGCAATCTGCTGTTGCAAGGGGAGGAAACGCGGGTCATTGACTTCGATGACTGTGGTTTTGGCTGGTATTTGCATGATCTGGCGGCGGCGATCAGCTTTGTCGAACATCATCCGCGGGCGCAGGAGTGGGTCGCGCATTGGTTGGCAGGCTATCAACATATCTGCCCGTTAGATGAGCGCGATCTGGCTATGGTGCCAACGTTTATCATCCAGCGGCGCATTCAGCTTTTAGCCTGGGCGGGTTCCCATGCGGAAACTGAAATGGCGCGTAGCCTGGGCGATGGTTGGGCGACGGACAGCGTGCGCTTGTGTCGCCGCTACCTGGAAACCGACCTTCTGCCCGTCGGCTCCCTCTAAGAGCGCACCAAAAGTAGGCGGCACGGCGGCGAAAATGCGCATTTTTGGTGATTTGTCTTCCGCCGGTGAGAGGCTCAAGAGTGGCGCGCCAAGCTGGTATGGAAGTTGCTTTTCTTTCTGCAACCTGACAACCACCGTGGGGTGAAACATGCAGACGGCGCTTTCCCGCCAACCGGGAGTGGTCACTCATCTGGAAGCCGGCCTGATGCAAGGCAATCGCGGCGTTCTGGCCGCCGCCGCCAGCGGCCTGAGCGAGTTTATTCGGCACAAGGGAGGGGATGCCGATCGGATTTTCGGCATTGCCGGCATTGACGAGCGGATGCTGAGTTGCCCGACACTCAGCATTGGTCTGAGCAACTATTGTCAGGCGCTGGAGCAGGCGGCGCGCTATTCCGGTTGTGATAATTTCGGTTTGCACTACGGGCAGCAGTTCAGGCCGCAATCGTTAGGCCTGATCGGCTATGTCGGCCTGTGTTCGCCTACCGTGGAGTCGGCGTTGAAGAATCTGGTGGCGGCTTTCCCCCATCATCAGCACAGCACGCTGACGCGCTTGGTGGACCGGGGAGATCACTATCGCTTCGACTACCAGGTACAGCATGGCGGAATTTTATGTAAGCGGCAGGATGCCGAACTGACATTGGGGATGGTGATGAATCTGATTCGCCACTCACTGGGTAAACGCTGGTCGCCGCGAGAGGTCCATTTTGAACATCCGCGCCCGGCCAGTTGGCATGAGCACTGTAAACGGTTCGACGCGCCGGTGTATTTCGATCAACCCTATAATTCGTTGCTTCTGCCGAAGCGCGATCTCGGTAGGGCGATGCCGGAACAAGACGGTATTTTGTTGATGGTGGTACAAGACGCTATCTGCCGGCTGAATGCCCATACGCCGGCACAGACGCTGGTGGACGGCACCCGCGCACAGCTGCGCCTGGCATTGTTGAGCGGCGAGCCGGTATTGGAAAACATCGCCGAAAAGCTCGGCATGTCTGCCGGCTCGCTGCAACGCCGCTTGCGCGAACAGGGGCTGACTTTCACCTCGCTGGTGGATAAGGTGCGCTGTGAGCTGGCGACCCATTATTTGCAACAGCGGCACCTGCCGATTTCCGAACTGGCGCTGCTGTTGGGCTATTCCGAGGTCAGCGCGTTTTCGCGGGCCTTTCGCCGTTGGTTTGGCATCAGCCCGCGCCAGTGGCGACAGGCGCCGGTTTGAACTGCTATTCCAGTCGGAACTGAGGCTCCAGCCGGCTGATGCCGAGGCCGTTGACCTTTTTCACCTTGATTTGCACCGGAATACGCTCCTTCATCGCTTCGACGTGGCTGATCACGCCGATGGTCTTGCCGGAGGCGTTGAGGCTGTCCAGCGCATCCAGCGCGGTATCGAGGGTTTCGGCGTCCAGCGTGCCGAAGCCTTCGTCGAGGAACAGCGAGTCGATGCTGGTTTTGTGGCTCACCAGGTCGGACAGCGCCAGCGCCAGCGCCAGGCTGACCAGGAAGCTCTCGCCGCCGGACAGGGTGCGAGTGTCGCGCAGCGCATCCGCCTGCCAGGTATCCACCACCTGCAGCTCCAGCGCGTCGCTGGTTTTGCGTTGCAGCAGGTAGCGCCCGTGCAGCCGGCCGAGTTGGTTATTGGCCAGGTAAACCAGATGATCGAGCGTCAGCCCCTGGGCGAAGCGGCGGAATTTGTCGCCCTCTTTGGAGCCGATCAGCTGGTTGAGATAGCTCCAGTCGTCGTACTGCCGTTGGCTCTGGGTGATTTGCTCGAACAGCGACTGCTGATTGAGGCGGCGGGCGGCATCGCTCTCCAGCTGGTTGCGCACCTCGCCTTGCCGCAGCTGCAGCGCCTTCAACTGCTGCGCCAGTGCGGCCAGCGCCTGGTTGAGGGCGTCGGCGTCGGCGACGGTTTCATCCATCCCTTCAGGGCGGTTTTGCAGCAGCTGCTCCAGAGACTGCGCGGCCTGCGCCAACAGCGCGGCGGCCTCCACCTGCCGCTGTTGCAGCCGCTCTTTGCGCTGCTGCAATTCGCGGCGCAGGGCGTCGTCCAGCAGTGCGGCGCTAAAGGCGGCTTCGTCGGCGAATTCGCTGTCGGCCAGCGCCTGCAGCCAGTGCTGTTCCGCCTGTCGCAGCCGCTCCTGCATCTGGCTGTGCTGTTGTTGCAGCCCGGCCTGCTGGCCGGCCAGGCGTTCGCGCAGTTCCTGCGCCTTTTGCCACTGCTCGGCGGCCTGAGCACTGGCCTGTTCGCAGGTGGTTTGTTTGGCGCGCAGCTGTTCGCGCACCTGAGCGACCTGCTGTTCGCCGAACAGCGCCAGCCGCTGTGCGCGACGTTCGGCGAGGGTTTTCTCGCCTTCTTGCCAGCGTTGTTGCAGGTCTTGCTGCTGTTGCAGGCTGTCGGCATGGGTTTTCTGCAGCAGCGTAAAGCGCTCTTCGAGCAGCGCCAGCTGTTGCTGCGCCTGCTGCTGTTGCGTTTGCAGAGCGGCGAGCGCGTCTTTCGCCTGTTGTACCGCCTGTGCCGCCTGTTCATGCTGCTGCAGCGCCTGTTGCCCGCGCCGCTCTTCATCGTCGCAGCCGTTCAGCCAGGCGCTGAGTTGCTCGCCATCCGCCAGCGCAAAGTCGAATGCCAACGGCGCGCTGAGCTGCTGCCACTGTTGCCGTTGGGCGGCCAGCTGCTGTTCATCCTGCGCGATAGCCTGTTGCTGGCGCTGCAATTGCTGTTGCAAGTTGTCGTAACGGGCTCGCAGTTCGACGCCCTGTTTTTGCAATGCTTCGGTCTGGATTTTCATTTGTTCCAGACGTTGCGCAGTTTCTGACAGCTTTACCTCTTGATATTGTTCTACCGCCGGATGCCGGCACGAGCCGCACAGTGGGCAGGGAGCGTCGGGCTGCAAACGTGCGCGCTCGGCTTCCAGACCAACGATCCGTTGTTCCAGCGCATACGTTTTTTCAACATCGGCCTGATGGGTTTTCTGCTGCTTAAATTGCTGACGGACGAGTTCCAGCTGTGGCTCCAACCGGGTCAGTTCACTTTGACCGGTGTGCAACTCTTGCCGCTGCTGTTCCAGTCGTTTAACGGTTTGCTGTGATAAGGAAGAGAGCGTGAACAGCTGCTGGCGCGTCGGGCGCAGATCCGCCAGGGCGCTCAGGCGCTGGCGCAGCGGGGCCAGCGGCGTTTGCGTCTCCAGCGTTTGCTGCTGCCGTTGTTGAACGGCCAGCGCTTCGGTCAGCGCGTTCAGGCGCTGCTGATGCTGCGCCCCCTGCGTCGTCAGCTGGCCGCGCTGGACGCTGAGCTGCTCCAGCGCCGCCCGCTGCTGGGCGCACTGCTGCGCGGCGGTATCGCCGGCCTGCCGCCGCTCGGCCTGCGTCGACTGCAGTTGGGCTATCTGGTGATCGAGCGGCGCGACCTGCTCATCGATCAGTCGTTGCTGTTGCCGCATCCGTTCGGCATGGGCTTGCTGCGCCAGGCGGGTTTTCTCCACCGCCTGCTGCAGCGGCGTCAGCTGCGCCGAGTGCCGTTCCTGTTGCTGCGTCAGCAGGGCTGCCTGCTGTTGTATCGTCTGCAGCTCGGCACGGCAGCGATCGCGTTCGTTGCGCAGCGGGCGCAGCTGTTCGGCCGGTTCGCTGCGCGCCAATTGCCGCAGCTGCGGGGCGGCGTCGGCCTGTTCGCGCTGCACGCCGTCCAGCTGCCGTTGGCTGTTATCCCGCTGCAGCCGGAGGCGCTGCCACTGCTGCAGCCAGCCCAGCGCCTGTTGCTGCCGCTGATTCTGCCGGCTGAGCGCCTGCTCCTCCGTCGCCAGCTCCGCCTGCAGGGTTGCCAACCGTTGGCGCTGCTCGTCGTTCAGCAGCTCGATGCCGCTGGCGCGCTGGTGCAGCGCATCCAGATCGGCCTTGGCCTGCTTGTGCCGTTCGAACACCTGCTCCGACAGGCGGCCGTAAATCTCGGTGCCGGTCAGCTCTTCCAGCAGCTCGGCGCGGTCATTGGCGTCGGCGTTGAGGAAGGCGGCGAACTGCCCCTGGGACAGCATCATCGACTTGGTGAAGCGGCCGAAATCCAGCCCGGTGATGGCGGCGGTCAGCTCCAGCTTGTCGCGCACCTTGTCCGCCAGGATCTTGCCGTCCTCGCGCAGCGCCAGCTCGACCTTCGGCGCCTGCAGGTTGCCGTCCGGGGCGTTTTTGGCCCGGCGCTGGCTCCAGAAGGCGCGGTAGCCGATCCCCTTCACCTCAAACTCCACCTCCGCCAGCGACTCGGCGGTGTGGCGGGTCATCAGTTCGTTCTGGCTCGGGGTCACGTTGAGGCGCGGCGTCTGGTGATACAGCGCCAGGCAAATGGCGTCCAGCAGGGTGGTCTTGCCCGCGCCGGTCGGCCCGGTGATGGCGAATAACCCATTGCTGGCGAAAGGTTCGGCGGTGAAGTCGATTTTCCACTCACCCTGCAATGAGTTGAGGTTCTTTAACCGCAGGCTGAGAATTTTCATTGGTCCGCCTCCCGTTGAGGATGCCGCACCTCATCGACCACCTGATGGAACATCTGGCGCATCCGCTGCTGACGCGCTTCGGCCATCTCCGGCTCCTGCGCCAGCCGCCGTTCAAACACTTCGCTGACGCTCAGCTCGTTGAGCGTTTCCTTATCCTGCTGTTCGATCGCCTGGCGGCGCTGCTCCTTGCTGCGCCGCAGCAGCACCACCTCCACCGGCAGCTCATCCGCCAGCAGCTGGATGCGGCGCTGAATGTCGCTGAGGTAGTCCTGGGTCGCCACCTCGATATCCAGCCATACCGGCAATTCGCCTTGATAATCGGCGAACTGCCGCAGTTGTTGCTCTATCTGCGGCAAATCGCCCTTGATCAGCCGCATAGGCTGGAAGCTGGGGATCTCCAGCGGCGTCACCTGCTGCAGGGCGCCGGCGGCGAAGTCGACCATGAACACGCTTTTGGCCTTGCCCAGTTCATCGAAGCTGAGCGGGATAGGCGAGCCGCTGTAGCGAATATGCTCCGACTTGGCGACGTTTTGCGCGCGATGAATATGGCCCAGCGCAATGTAGTCGGCGGGGGGAAACGCCTGCGCCGGGAAGGCGTCCAGCGTGCCGATGTAGATATCGCGCACCGAGTCGGAGGCGGTGACGCCGACGGTGGTCAGGTGGCCGGTGGCGACGATCGGCAGCGGCAATCCCAGTTGGTCGCGGCGGTCGCAGGCCGCCCGATACAGCGCCTGATAATGTTCGGCGATCGCTTCCTGCAGCGCCAGCTGCTTCTGCGCGCCGGATTCGCCGGCGCGGCTGGTGAGCAGGTCGCGCGGCCGCAGGAACGGGATGGCGCACAACACCGCGCCCGGCTGGCCGTCGCGTTGGTTCAGCACCAGAATTTGCCGTTCGATGTCGCTCTGCGCGTTGGCGATCACCGTCGCGTTCAGGCAGGAAAGCAGCTCGCGCGATTCGTTCAGCGTCGCCACCGAGTCGTGGTTGCCGCCCAGCACCACCAGCTGGCAGCCGGTGCGCCGCAGCTCCACCACAAAGCGGTTATACAGCTCGCGGGCGTAGCTGGGCGGGGAGCCGGTATCGAACAGGTCGCCGGCGACGATCAGCGCATCCACCTGCTGTTGTTCGATCCGTTCGATCAGCCAGCGCAAGAAAGCCTGATGCTCGGCGGCGCGGCTCTTGGTGAAAAAGTACTGGCCAAGATGCCAGTCAGAGGTGTGGATCAGGCGCATGACACTCCCGGGGCGATAAGGTAATGGCGAGGATTATAAAGGGCGCGGCAGCGGCTGTCGTGACGCAATCATTATGACAACCGAATGATTTTTCTTTTATGTAAAAAATAATCGCTATGCTTACTGCCTATAACCATCCCTTTTTTTCATAAAAGTGTCACAAAACTGACGCATAATGGCGCCCGCAATCAACTGTGATCGCTAACACATTGGCAGGATTGACGATGGCAAGACGCATACTGGTGGTGGAAGACGAAGCGCCGATCCGTGAGATGGTGTGCTTTGTGTTGGAACAGAATGGTTACCAACCGTTGGAAGCCGAGGATTATGACAGCGCCGTGACGCGCCTGTCTGAGCCGTTCCCTGATTTGGTGTTGCTCGACTGGATGTTGCCCGGAGGTTCCGGCATTCAGTTTATCAAACATATGAAGCGCGAAGCGCTGACCCGCGACATTCCGGTGATGATGCTGACCGCGCGCGGCGAAGAAGAAGATCGGGTGCGCGGCCTGGAAGTGGGGGCGGACGATTACATCACCAAACCTTTCTCGCCCAAGGAGCTGGTGGCGCGCATCAAGGCGGTAATGCGCCGCATCTCCCCGATGGCGGTGGAAGAAGTGATTGAAATGCAAGGGCTGAGCCTGGACCCTTCCTCACACCGCGTGATGGCCAACGATCAGGCGCTGGATATGGGGCCGACCGAGTTCAAACTGCTGCACTTCTTTATGACCCATCCGGAGCGTGTTTATAGCCGCGAACAGTTGCTTAATCACGTCTGGGGCACTAACGTTTATGTGGAAGACCGTACCGTTGACGTGCATATCCGTCGGCTCCGCAAGGCGTTAGAGACCAGTGGTCATGATAAAATGGTTCAAACCGTTCGGGGCACCGGCTACCGGTTCTCAACGCGCTACTGATCGCGCCGCGCTGGAGAATATGCCGTGTTAGAACGTCTGTCGTGGAAGAGGCTGGCCCTGGAGCTGGCCCTTTTCTGTCTGCCCGCCTTGCTGCTGGGCCTGATTTTCGGTTATCTGCCCTGGTTCCTGCTGGCGTCCGCGCTGGCGGCGCTGGCCTGGAATTTTTATAACCAACTCAAACTCTCTCACTGGCTGTGGGTCGATCGCAGCATGACGCCGCCCCCGGGGCGCTGGAGCTGGGAGCCGCTGTTCTACGGGCTGTACCAGATGCAGCAGCGCAATCGCCGCCGCCGCCGCGAGCTGGCCTTGTTGATCAAGCGTTTCCGCAGCGGAGCCGAATCGCTGCCCGATGCGGTGGTGATGACCACCGTCGAAGGCAACATCTTTTGGTGCAACGGGCTGGCGCAACACCTGCTGGGCTTCCGCTGGCCGGAAGACAACGGCCAGCATATCCTCAACCTGCTGCGTTACCCCGAATTCACCCACTACCTGCAACAGCAGGAGTTCTCGCGCCCGCTGACGCTGCAGCTGAATAACGAACACTACGTCGAATTCCGCGTGATGCCCTATTCCGAGGGGCAGCTGCTGATGGTGGCGCGCGACGTCACCCAAATGCGCCAGTTGGAAGGCGCGCGGCGCAACTTCTTCGCCAACGTCAGCCACGAGCTGCGCACGCCGCTGACGGTGCTGCAGGGCTACCTGGAGATGATGAGCGACGAAGAGCTGGACGGCTCGCTGCGCGGCAGGGCGCTGGGCACCATGCAGGAGCAGACCCGGCGCATGGACGGGCTGGTCAAGCAGCTGCTGACGCTGTCGCGCATCGAGGCGGCGCCCAACGTGGAAATGAATGAACGGGTGGACATTCCGCTGATGCTGCGGGTGCTGCAGCGCGAAGCGCAGTCGCTGAGCGGCGGCAACCACGAAATCACCTTCCGGGTGAACGAGCAGCTTAAGGTGTTCGGCAACGACGATCAGCTGCGCAGCGCGGTGTCGAACCTGGTGTATAACGCGGTCAATCACACGCCGAAGGGCACCAATATCGAAGTGAGCTGGCAGCAGACGCCGCAGGGCGCGCAGTTCCAGGTCAGCGACAACGGGCCGGGCATCGCCGCCGAACATATACCGCGCCTGACCGAGCGCTTTTACCGCGTCGACAAGGCGCGCTCGCGCCAGACCGGCGGCAGCGGGCTGGGGCTGGCGATCGTCAAGCACGCGCTCAGCCACCACGATGCGCGGCTGGAAATCCTCAGCGAGCCGGGGAGCGGCACGCGATTCATCTTTACCTTGCCTAACCGGTTGATTGTTCCCGCCGCTTTATCAGAGAATGCGGTGAAAAATTAACGCGCGAGACACCGGTATGACCCGAATTTCCCGATGGCTGTTGCTTTGCCTGGCGCTGCTGGCCGGTCGCGGCGCATTGGCGCAGCCTGACGGCATGCTGTCGGGCAACCTGTCCAGCGTCGGTTCCGATACCCTGGCCAATCTGATGGCGCTGTGGGCGCAGGATTTCAGCCAGCATTATCCCAACGTCAATCTGCAGATCCAGGCCGCCGGTTCCTCGACCGCGCCGACCGCACTGGCGGCGGGCGCCGCTCAGCTTGGGCCGATGAGCCGGCCGATGAAGGCGGCGGAGGTGTCGGCGTTCGAACACCGTTACGGCTATGCGCCGCTGGCGGTGCCGGTGGCGGTGGACGCGCTGGTGGTGCTGGTGCATCAGGACAATCCGCTGCGCGGCCTTAATCTGCCGCAGCTCGACCGGATCTTCTCCGCCACCCGGCGCTGCGGCGAAAGCCGCCCGCTGACGCGCTGGGGCGAGCTGGGGCTCAGCGGCGACTGGGCGCCGCGCGCGCTGCAGCGCTTCGGCCGCAACTCCGCTTCCGGCACCTACGGTTATTTCAAGCTGCGCGCGCTGTGCGGCGGGGACTTCATGCCGCGGGTCAACGAGCTGCCGGGCTCGGCTTCGGTGGTGCAGGCGGTGGCGGGGTCATTGAACAGCATCGGTTACGCCAGCATCGGTTTCCGCGCCAGCGGCGTGCGCCTGCTGCCGTTGGCCGAGTCGGGCGAGGATTACATCGCCCCCACCGACGCCAACGTGCGCAACGGCAGCTATCCGCTGTCGCGTTATCTGTATATCTACATCAACAAGGCGCCCAGCCAGCCGTTGGAGCCGCTGACCGCCGCCTTCCTCGACCGGGTGCTGTCGGACGCCGGGCAGGGGCTGGTCAACCACGACGGCTATCTGCCGCTGCCGCCCGCCACGCTGCAGAAAACCCGTCAGGCGCTGGGACTGAAATAACGTCGCGCCTTCCTGAGGCCGCCGCCCGGCGGCCAACATGAATTCTTCTCAACAGCGATGAAATTTCTTCCATTGCCGCCCGCCGATGCGCATGACAGGATGCCCTTCAATAAGACTTTTAGACGTCCGGATGTCCATGATAACCCGGCGTAATAGTTCAACCTGTAAATCATTGAAGCGGACGGTTCGTTCCGGCCGCGCGTCTTCGGGAGTTCAAAAAATGTGCAACTGCAATCACGCCTTTCACGCCGACGTCGTCGGCAGCCTGCTGCGCCCCGCGGCGCTGAAAACCGCTCGTCAGCAGTTCCAGCGCGGTGAAATCGACGCCGCACGGCTGCGGGCCGTTGAGGATGAGCAGATCCGCCTGGCGGTGACGAAACAGCAAGATCTCGGCCTGGCGGTGGTGACCGACGGTGAATTCCGCCGCGCCTGGTGGCACTTTGATTTCCTGGAAGGGCTGGACGGGGTGGAGGGCTACGATGCGCCGCAGGGGATCCAATTCAGCGGCGTGCAAACCAAGGCGCGCAGCATCAAGGTGGTCGGCAAGCTGGGCTTTAACCCGCAGCATCCGATGTTGGCGGATTTTCGTTTCCTGAAGGCGGTGGCCGGCGACGCCGTACCGAAAATGACCATTCCCAGCCCGAGCGTGCTGCACTTCCGCGGCGGGCGCGAGGCGATCGACAGCCGGGTCTACCCGGATCTCCAGGCCTATTTTGATGATTTGGCGCAGACCTATCGCGATGCGATCAAGGCGTTCTATGACGCCGGCTGCCGCTATCTGCAGCTGGACGACACCGTCTGGGCCTACCTGTGTTCCGACGATCAGCGCCGCCAGATCCGCGAACGCGGCGAGGATCCGGATGCGCTGGCGCGCATTTACGCCGGGGTGCTGAACGCGGCGATCGCCGGCAAGCCGGAGGATCTGACCATTGGCCTGCACGTTTGCCGCGGCAATTTCCGCTCCACCTGGATCTCTGAAGGCGGCTATGAGCCGGTGGCGGAGATCCTGTTCGGCCAGGTCAATATCGACGCCTTCTTCCTGGAATACGACAATGAGCGCTCCGGCGGTTTCGAGCCGCTGCGCTTTATCAAACCGGGCAAACAGCAGGTGGTGCTGGGCCTGATCACCACCAAGAACGGCGAGCCGGAGGATATCGAGCAGGTGAAACAGCGCTTCGAAGAGGCCGCGCAGTTCGTCGATCGTCGCCAGCTGTGCCTGAGCACCCAGTGCGGTTTCGCCTCCACCGAAGAAGGCAACAGCCTGAGCGAGCAGCAGCAGTGGGATAAGCTGCAAAGCGTGGTGACGCTTGCCGGCCAGCTCTGGTAAGGGCAAAAAACCAGCGCATACCGCGCGAAAATGGCGGATTTATTGGCGTTTTCGCGCGGTAACTGGGGATATGCTTCACGTTTCGTGAGGCGGTTGCTCAAAAATGATACAAATCATGTAGTGTATATTTATTGATAGCCAATATGATCGACTAGTGGTGAAAGTTTATCTGGTCGATAACTCTGCTTTTCGCCGTGCGCCTTGCCTTGAAGCGCTATAAACGTTTAACTTACCCCTCGTTGTCGGACTAAACCTCCATTTTATAACTCCTAAAACTCTGTCCATCATCATGAGCGGTCACTTTCGAATAAGGACTAAACGCCGGACGTCATGCGTTTTTTGCCCTTATGGTTCTCGCGATGAAGCGGCAAGCCGGCAACCGGGTGGGGCGTAACGCCACCACGCTATCGGGCACTTTTTTTCATTTGAACAGGCAACACGACATCGTATGAGTCATCGTTTAACGTCAAAAGATATTATGGCATTGGGTTTCATGACCTTTGCCTTATTCGTCGGCGCCGGGAACATCATTTTCCCGCCGATGGTCGGCTTACAGTCCGGTGAACACGTCTGGACCGCGGCGTTCGGCTTCCTGATCACCGCCGTCGGTCTGCCGGTGATCACCGTGATCGCGCTGGCGCGCGTCGGCGGCGGCATCGACGCCCTGAGCACGCCGATTGGCCGCAGCGCGGGCCTGCTGTTGGCGACCGTCTGTTATCTGGCGGTCGGGCCGCTGTTCGCCACGCCGCGCACCGCCACCGTGTCCTTTGAGGTGGGCATCGCCCCGCTGACCGGCGACGGCGCCATGCCGCTGTTTATCTACAGCCTGGTGTATTTCGCGCTGGTGATCGGCATTTCCCTGTATCCGGGCCGCCTGCTCGACACCGTCGGCCACGTGCTGGCGCCGCTGAAAATCGTGGCGCTGGGCGCGCTGGGCATCGCCGCGCTGCTGTGGCCGGCGGGTGCGCCAATTCCGGCGACCGATATCTATCAAAATGTGCCTTTCTCTTCCGGCTTCGTTAACGGCTATCTGACCATGGATACCCTGGGCGCGCTGGTGTTCGGCATCGTCATCGTCAATGCGGCGCGTTCCCGCGGCGTGAAAGACGCCGGCCTGCTGACCCGTTACACCATTCTGGCCGGCCTGATCGCCGGCGTCGGCCTGACGCTGGTGTACCTGAGCCTGTTCAAGCTGGGTTCCGGCAGCGGCGTGTTGGTGCCGGACGCCACCAACGGCGCGCAGATCCTGCACGCTTACGTACAGAATACCTTCGGCGGCCTGGGCAGCTTCTTCCTGGCGGCGCTGATCTTTATCGCCTGCATGGTGACCGCGGTGGGCCTGACCTGCGCCTGCGCCGAGTTCTTCGCCCAATACCTGCCGTTCTCCTACAAAACGCTGGTGTTCATTCTGGGCCTGTTCTCAATGGTGGTGTCCAACCTGGGCCTGAGCCATCTGATCCAGATCTCCATTCCGGTGCTGACCGCGATTTACCCGCCGTGCATCGTGCTGGTGGTGCTGAGCTTCACCCTGCGCTGGTGGAACAGCGCGCCGCGCATCATCGCGCCGGTGATGTTAGTCAGCCTGTTGTTTGGTATCCTTGACGCGGTGAAAGGGTCAAGCCTCCAGCATCTGCTGCCGGCCTGGGCCCATCATCTGCCGCTGGCGGAACAGGGTCTGGCATGGTTGTCGCCTTCGCTGTTGATGCTGGTGCTGGTCGCGATTTATGATCGGGTGTGCACGCGTTCTGAAGTGACCGCGCACCAGTAACACACCGGTCTGAATTTTGGGCCACGGACTTGTCCGTGGCTTTTTTACGTTTAAAACTACGGGTCATTTCCATGCAACAACAGTCACCCACCACCCCTCCCGCCAATAGGCTGAAACGCGGTCTCAGCACGCGCCACATTCGCTTTATGGCGCTCGGCTCGGCGATCGGCACCGGGCTGTTTTACGGTTCGGCGGACGCCATCAAAATGGCCGGCCCCAGCGTGCTGCTGGCTTACCTGATCGGCGGCATCGTGGCCTTTATCATCATGCGCGCGTTGGGAGAAATGTCGGTCCACAACCCGCAGGCCAGCTCGTTTTCCCGCTATGCGCAGGATTACCTCGGGCCGATGGCCGGGTATATCACCGGCTGGACCTACTGTTTCGAAATTCTGATCGTCGCCATCGCCGACGTGACCGCCTTCGGCATTTATATGGGCGTCTGGTTCCCGGAGGTGCCGCACTGGATCTGGGTGCTGAGCGTGGTGTTGATCATCGGCGCCATCAACCTGATGAGCGTCAAGGTGTTCGGTGAGCTGGAGTTCTGGTTCTCGTTCTTCAAGGTCGCCACCATCATCATCATGATCGCCGCCGGTATCGGCATCATCATCTGGGGGATTGGCAACGGCGGGCAACCGACCGGCATCCATAACCTGTGGTCCAACGGCGGCTTCTTCAGCAACGGCTTCATCGGCATGATCCTGTCGCTGCAACTGGTGATGTTCGCCTACGGCGGCATCGAAATCATCGGCATCACCGCCGGCGAAGCCAAGGACCCGAAAAAGTCGATTCCGCAGGCCATCAACTCGGTGCCGTGGCGCATTCTGGTGTTTTATGTCGGCACGCTGTTCGTCATCATGTCGATCTATCCGTGGGATCAGGTGGGCACCAACGGCAGCCCGTTCGTGCTGACCTTCCAGCACATGGGCATCACCGTGGCCGCGGGCATTCTCAACTTCGTGGTGATCACCGCGTCGCTGTCGGCGATTAACAGCGACGTGTTCGGCGTTGGCCGCATGCTGCACGGCATGGCCGATCAGGGGCATGCGCCGAAGATCTTCAGCAAGGTCTCCAAACGCGGCATTCCGTGGGTGACGGTGATGGTGATGATGCTGGCGCTGCTGCTGGCGGTGTATCTCAACTACATCATGCCGGAAAACGTGTTCCTGGTGATCGCGTCGCTGGCTACCTTCGCCACCGTGTGGGTATGGATCATGATCCTGTTCTCACAGATAGCCTTCCGCCGCAGCCTGAGCAAAGACCAGGTGAAAAAGCTGGCGTTCCCGCTGCGCGGCGGGGTGTTCACTTCCGCTGTGGCGATCATTTTCCTGGTGTTTATCATCGGCCTGATCGGCTACTTCCCGACGACCCGCATCTCCCTGTATGCCGGGTTAGTGTGGGTGGCGGTGCTGTTGGCGGGATACTACTTCAAGGTTAACCGCCAGAAGAAGCGGGCGTTGCTGGCGCAACAGCAGGACTGAAAATAACAACACCGGCCGGGCGCCGGTGTTTTTTTATCGCTTTTCCTCCGGCTCATCGTCACCCGAAGCGCGCGCTTCGAGACGCGGGCAGCCGTCGTTCAGCCGTTCCTCGCTATCCTCGCCGGCGCAGCGCGCCAGCACTTCGCGGATATCCTGCATGCTGTTGCTGAGGGCGCTCAGCGCCGGCTGCAGGTTGTGGCTCATGCGGCTTTCATCCAGCGAGGCGCTGTGCAGACAGCCGACGAACAGCAGGGTGGCCAGCAGGGTAAACAGCCGGTGACGTAACCGTTTCAGCAATCCTCTTTCCTCCGGTCGGCGATAATGCACGCATTAACGCCGTTTTTACGCCGAAAGAGAAGCGGCACGAGACATCCGTTTGCCGTCGATTGAGGATCGTTACCGACGGAAACCATTTTGTCAGTTGGCGTCAGGAAGCGTCTGTCGCAGCATGCTGCGCATATCGTTGCCGGTCGGCGTCTGGTGAATGCGCAGATCGAATTCGCCGATCACCGCCAGCATATGATCGAAGATATCCGCCTGGATGCTTTCGTACTCCGCCCAGACCGTGGTGTTGGTGAAGGCGTAAATTTCCAGCGGCAGGCCTTCCGGCGTCGGCGCCAACTGGCGCACCATCAGGGTCATATTCTGGTGAATGCGCGGATGAGCGCGCAGGTAAGCCGTCAAATAGGCGCGCAGCGTGCCGAGGTTGGTCAGGCGGCGGCCGTTGAGCGGCGAAGCCAGGTCCACCTCAATTTGTTGATTATGTTGGCTCAGCTCCTGGTCTTTATCGTGCAGGTAGCTTTGCAGCAGCGGGTTGCGCTTCAAACGCAGCTGTTCTTCATCCGACAGGAAATGCACGCTGGCGGTATCGATATTGATGCTGCGCTTGATGCGTCGCCCGCCGGATTCCGCCATCGAACGCCAGTTCTTGAACGAGTCCGAGATCAGCGCGTAGGTGGGAATGGTGGTGACGGTGTTGTCCCAATTTTTCACCTTGACGGTGGTCAGGCCGATATCGGTGACCGCGCCGTCCGCGCCGTATTTCGGCATTTCCAGCCAGTCGCCGATCTTCAGCATGTCGTTGGCGGAAAGCTGAATGCCCGCCACCAGCCCGAGGATCGGATCCTTGAACACCAACATCAGCACCGCGGTCATGGCGCCAAGGCCGCTGAGCAGCAGCAACGGTGACTTGCCCATCAGCAGCGAGACGATCATGATGCCGATCAGGATCGCCGCCACCAGCTTCAGCCCCTGGAAAATGCCGCGCAGCGGCAGCTGGTTGGAGATGGGATTCTGCCGCAGCATCGCCAGCAGGGTATCCAGCAAGGAGAACAGCGACAGCAGGGCGAAGCCGAGGATCCATACCTGCGCGGCGGTGGCGATCACCGCCTGGGTCTGGCTGCCGGCCTGCAGCCACAGCATCGCCTGCACGTTGATGATCACCCCCTGCAGCAGCAGCGCCATGCGCTGGAACAGCTTGTACTGGGTGATGGCCTGCTGCCAGACCCGCTGCGACTGCCGGCCGCGGCGCTGGATGGCGGCCAGCACCACGCGGTGCAGCACCAGGTGTATCACCACCGAAATCAGCAGAATCAACCCCAGCACCATCAGCAGAGACATCATCCCGCCGAATTCCAGCCCAAACTGCTCCAGCCAGCGCGTTATCCGTTGTTGCATTGCCGCTCCTTAAAAAATACGCAAAAAATATCCACTACACTCGAAACGCGTTAGCCTAAAGGTTAAGCCGTACTATTTGTCGCTGTTTACCTTTTTTTACATAGGGTTATCGCTGTTTTTCGCTCTCCGCCCCCCGGCTCATCCCTGGGTTTTGCGGCCAGAGAGGAGGGGGCGCCGCACGCAACGTGGCATTGTTCGTGGCACTGAAGAACATCGTCGATTTCGTTTGCTACAGCAGGAGAACAGTATGCTTAACGCCTGGCATCAACCGGTCCCGCCTTTCGTGGTGAAGAAGGGGCAACGTCTGGATATCACGCTGTGGTTACAGGGTGATGAAGTTCCCGAGCAGGTGTTTTTACGCGCCGAGCCGGATAACGAGGAGTGGCTGCTGCTCATGAAGGCGCATCGCCACGACGGCATGCATCGCTATCAGGCCAGCCTGACCTTGCAGGAAGGCGAACCGACCCGCCGCTATTGCTTCAAGCTGCTGTGGGCCGACCGCCAGCAGTGGTTTGGCCCGCAGGGCCGGTCGCCGACGCCGCCGGGCCAGCTGGCGCAGTTCGCCGTCGATGAGCCGGACCGCGGCCCCGCCTGGGTGGCGGATCAGCTGTTTTACCAGATTTTCCCCGATCGCTTCGCCAGCAGCGGCGGCGAGCACGGCATCCAAAGCGGCAGCTACCGCCATCATGCGGCGGGGGCCGAGACGGTGCGCCGCGACTGGCAGCACCCGCTGGAGGACCATCACGCCGCTTCCACCTTCTACGGCGGCGATCTGGACGGCATCAGCCAAAGGCTGCCGTATCTGCAGCAGTTGGGCGTGACGGCGCTGTATCTGAATCCGATCTTCACCGCGCCGAGCGTGCACAAATACGATACCGAGGACTATTACCGGGTCGACCCGCACTTCGGCGGCAACGCGGCGCTGCAGCGTTTGCGAGTGAGCACTCACAAGGTGGGCATGAAGCTGGTGCTGGACGGGGTGTTCAACCATACCGGCGACTCACACCCCTGGTTCGATCGGCACCGGCAGGGCGAGAGCGGCGCCTGCCATCACCCGGACTCCCCTTACCGCAACTGGTTCAATTTCTACCCTGACGGCCGGGCGCTGTGCTGGAAGGGCAACGCCAGCCTGCCGAAGCTCAACTTCGCCGAGCCGCAGGTGGCGGAAGCGATTTACCGCGGCGAAGGCAGCGTGGTGCGCCACTGGCTGCGTCCGCCGTACAGCATCGACGGCTGGCGGCTGGATGTGGTGCATATGCTGGGGGAAAACGGCGGCGCCGCCGGCAACCTGCGGCATCTGGCGGGCATCTATCGGGCGACAAAGCAGGAAAACCCGCAGGCCTACGTGCTGGGCGAGCACTTCGGCGACGCGCGCCGCTGGCTGCACGCCGGGGTGGAAGACGCGGCGATGAACTATATGGGCTTTGCGCTGCCGGTGCGCGCCTTTTTGGCCGGGCTGGACGTGGCGCATCACCCGGTGCGGCTGGACGCCGCCGACTGCGCGCGCTGGATGGACGACTACCGCGCGGGGTTGCCGCACGGCCGCCAGCTGATTCAGTTCAACCAGCTGGACAGCCACGACACCGCGCGTTTTATCACTTTGCTGCAGGGCAATCAGGCGCGCATGCGCATGGCGGCGGTGTGGCTGCTGAGCTGGATCGGCGTGCCCTGTCTGTACTACGGCGATGAAATCGGCCTGGACGGCGCCAACGATCCGTTCTGCCGCCGGCCGTTTCCCTGGGACGAAAGCCGCTGGGATCGGCCGTTGCTGGCGCTGTTCCAGCGCATGGCGGCGCTGCGCAAACGGAGCCTGGCGCTGCGGCGCGGCGGCTGCCAGGTGCTGCATGCCGAGGGCGAAACGCTGGTGTTCGTGCGCATGTATCAGCAGGAGCAGGTGCTGGTGGCGTTGCGGCGCGGCGGCGACGGTGAGCTGGCGTTGCCGCTTAGCCCGCTGCTGGCGGCGGGGCCATGGCGACGCCTGGAAGGGGAAGGGGAACTGAGCGAGCGGCAAGGCGCCATCGGCCTGCGGTTGGCGGAGGAGTCGGTCACCCTGTGGCGGCGTGAAGGATAAGGGAAAAAGGGGGCGTTGAACCGCCCCCTGGTAGGGTGAGTGGGCGTTTACATCATTAGTAACCGACTGCCGAGCCCGCCGGGCGGCGTACGTCGTTGGCGCCATACAGGTAGCCTTCGCGCACCTTGCCGGATACGGCCGAATCGTTGCCGGAGTTGGCCGGGCTCACGCCCGCCGCGCCCGGCAGGCCGACCAGAATCAGTTCGGCGGCGCCCCATGGCGTCTGCTCGACCATCTTGTAGCCCATGCCGCTCAGCAGTTTCAGCGTGTCGGCGGACACCCCGCGTTGTTCGTAATACACCTCATCCGGCAGCCACTGATGATGGATGCGCGGCGCATCCACCGCTTCCTGCGGCGCCATGCCGTGGTCGATCACGTTCAGCGCGGTCTGCAGGGTGATGGTGATGATGCGCGAACCGCCCGGCGAACCCAGCACCATGAAGATTTTATTGTCTTTGGTCACCAGCGTCGGGCTCATCGACGATAGTGGGCGCTTACCGGGGGCAATGCTGTTGGCGGTGCCCTGCACCAGGCCGTACAGGTTCTTCTCGCCCACCTTCACGGTGAAGTCGTCCATCTCGTCATTGAGGAAGAAGCCGGTGCCCGGCGCGATCACCACCGCACCGAAGCGGCCGTTGACGGTGTAGGTGGTGGAGACCGCATTGCCGTCGTGATCGACGATCGAATAATGGGTGGTTTCCGGTTTTTCATGCGGTTCCATGCCCGGCTGCACCTTCTCCGACGGCGTGGCCTTGTCGGCGACGATTTTCTTGCGGATCTCTTCGGCGTAGCTTTTGCTGACCAGGCGATCGATCGGGTTTTTGATGAACTCGGGATCGCCGAGATAGGTGTTGCGGTCCATATAGGCGTGGCGCATCGCTTCGATTAGGGTATGAATAGCCGCCGCCGAGTTGAAGCCCATGTTTTTCAGGTCGTAGCCTTCCACCACGTTGAGGATTTCGCACAGCGTCACGCCGCCGGAGCTCGGCGGCGGCGCCGAAACGAACTTATAGCCGCGGTAGCTGCAGGCGATCGGCGGGGTTTCGGTGACCTTGTAGTTGGCGAAATCGGCCGCCGTCAGAATGCCGCCGCCCTGTTTGGCCGCCGCCTCTACCGCCTGCGGGATTTTGCCTTTATAGAAGGCGTCGGTGCCGCCTTTGGCGATGGCTTCCAGCGTATTGGCCAAATCGCTTTGCACCAGCCGATCGCCCGGCTGCAGCGGCGTGCCGTCCGGGCGCAGGAAGATTTTGGCGGATTCGGGGTCCTGCTTGAAGCGCGCGATGGTGGTGTCGAGGATATCGGTGTCGGCGCGGGTCAGCACAAAGCCTTCGCGCGCCAGCTTAATCGCCGGCGCCAGCACCTGCTCGCGGCTCAGCTTGCCGTATTTCTGGCGCGCGGTTTCCATGCCCAGCACGGTGCCCGGCACGCCCGAGGCCAGATAGCCGTACAGGCTGGCGTCTTTCTTCACCTTGCCGTCGGCATCCAGGTACATGTTGGCGCTGGCCGCCGCCGGGGCGGTTTCACGGAAGTTGATAAAGGTATCTGTGCCGTCGGCCAGGTGCACGGTCATAAAGCCGCCGCCGCCGATGTTGCCGCAGCAGGGGTTGACCACCGCCTGGGCATAGCCGACCGCCACCGCCGCATCGATGGCGTTGCCGCCCATTTTCAGAATGTCGACGCCAACCTGCGAGGCTAGGTGCTGCGAGGTCACCACCATGCCGTTCCTGGCTTCTACCGCCGGATTGGATGCCGCATACAGGCTGCCGCTGACCAACAGCGCCGCCATGGTCAGGGGCTTGCTCCATTTCTGTAAAAACATAGTTATTCCTACCCTGTCAGTTTTCTTATTGTGTTCGCCTTGCCTGCAAAGCGCGGGCCAGCGTTATTGATAGTAGCCACTGATGAGGGATTACGCGGTAATCAGGCTGGGAAATGTGAGCGGAAACAGGGAAATGAAGCACGGAATGCGGGCAGGGTGCCCTAAAAAAGGGCAAAAAAAAACCGGCCGCGCGGGCCGGTTATTCACCTGCAGGCTGAAATTACAGCTTGGAAGCGTTTTCGGACAGGTATTTAGCGACGCCGTCTGGAGACGCGCCCATGCCCGCTTTGCCTTTTTCCCACTGCGCCGGGCAAACTTCACCGTGCTCTTCGTGGAACTGCAGTGCGTCGACGGTACGGATCATCTCGTCGATGTTACGGCCGATTGGCAGGTCGTTAACGATCTGAGAGCGAACCACACCCTCTTTGTCGATCAGGAAAGAACCGCGCAGCGCAACGCCGGCTTCCGGGTGCTCGATGCCGTAAGCTTTCTGGATTTCGCGCTTGATGTCGGCAACCATTGCGTATTTCACTTCGCCGATGCCGCCGTTTTCGACAGGGGTTTTACGCCATGCGTTGTGGACGAACTCTGAGTCGAAGGAAACGCCAACCACTTCAACGCCACGCTTCTGGAACTCTTCATAACGCTTATCGAAAGCGATCAGCTCAGAAGGACAGACGAAAGTGAAGTCCATTGGCCAGAAGAACAGGACGGCCGGTTTGCCGTTCAGGTGCTTCTTCAGGTTGAAGTTTTCAACGATTTCGCCGTTGCCCAGTACGGCAGCAGCAGTGAAGTCAGGGGCTTGACGAGTTACCAGGACCATAATTACTCCTGTAATAGGTGTTAAAGGGTTGATGTAAAAGCAGGGGCCAGTATAGGGGCCGTGACTTGGCGAATAAAGGGTAAAAGACCAATCGATGAGATAGTTTTTACCTATCAAAGTCGTTAATTAATTTTAGCGAGCTTTAAAAATAACCTTTTCTCATAAAAGGGCAAGGGCGAAAACGTATTTTCTTGCAAGGCGCTGCAATTTCAACATGTTGGCCTTGACCTACAGCGCTTTGCTTTTCGCCAGCTGCATCATCTGCGGATAAAACTGCCAGAACTCTGTTTCAAGCTGATGATAGTGGCGTTCGACGTCGGCGAAGGAGCCCGCCAGGGCGGCGAGTCGCGGACGGCGGCTGGCCATGCCCCGCAGCACCTCGGCGATAAACGGCAGCTCGGCGTAGCGCTCCAGCCAGCGTTCCGACCACAGGTAGCCGTTCAGATTCTGGAAGCGCGGCGGGGTCTGGGGCAGCTGGGGCACAATCTGGCCGCGCGCCTCTTGAACGAAGCCGTGCAGGCTGCGCGACGGTTCTAACTGCTGCCAGTGGCGCGCCAGGAAATGGTCCCACACCACGTCGAGGGTGATCGGCGCCACCCGGCGATGCGCGGCGCTGAAGTAGTCGCGGCAGGCTTTCACCTGCGGCAGGCCGTCGGTCAGCACGTCGACGCGGCGGTGCATCATGATGCCGGCGACCACCTCGGGGGCATACTCGCCCGCCGGGTTGCCGCGCACGAAGTCCGCCAGCAGGTTGCCCAGCAGCGAGCTGTCGGCCAGCATGGCCAAATGGAGATGAGCGAGAAAATTCATCCGGCAACTATACCTGAAGTCAGGTAAATCCTCCTTATTTCTTGCTGCTGACCGCCCGCGGCTTTAGACTAGGCCGCCTGTTTTTTACCAACCCGTCCCATATTGAAGAAGTGAATACCCATGCGCGTCGCCGATTTTTCGTTTGAACTTCCCGAATCCCTGATTGCCCGTTATCCCCAGCCTGAGCGCAGCGGTTGCCGCTTGCTGCAGCTGGATGGGCCGAGCGGGGAGCTGAAGCACGGCGTATTCACCGATCTGCTGGACAATCTGGAAGCCGGCGACCTGCTGGTGTTCAACAATACCCGGGTGATCCCGGCGCGCATGTTTGGCCGCAAGGTCAGCGGCGGCAAGATTGAAGTGCTGGTGGAGCGCGTGCTGGACGACCATCGCGTGTTGGCGCACGTGCGCGCCTCCAAGGCGCCCAAGCCGGGCGCCGAGCTGCTGCTGGGCGATGACGAAAGCATCGCCGCCACCATGGTGGCGCGTCACGATACCCTGTTCGAACTGCGCTTCAACGACGATCGCGACGTGTTCGGCATCCTCAACGCCGCCGGCCATATGCCGCTGCCGCCGTATATCGATCGCCCGGACGACGCCGCCGATCGCGAGTTGTATCAGACGGTATACAGCGAGAAGCCGGGCGCGGTCGCCGCGCCGACCGCCGGTCTGCACTTCGACGAACCGCTGCTGGCCGCGCTGCGCGCCAAAGGCATCGAGATGGCCTTCGTGACCCTGCACGTCGGCGCGGGCACCTTCCAGCCGGTGCGGGTGGAAACCATCGAAGAACACGTGATGCACGCCGAGTACGCCGAGGTGCCGCAGGAGGTGGTTGACGCGGTGCTGGCCTGCAAGGCGCGCGGCAAGCGCGTGGTCGCGGTGGGCACCACCTCGGTGCGTTCGCTGGAAAGCGCCGCCAACGCCAGCGAAGGGGCGCTGATTGCGCCGTTCTTCGGCGACACCAGCATCTTTATTTATCCGGGTTACCGCTATCAGGTGATCGACGCGCTGGTGACCAACTTCCACCTGCCGGAATCGACGCTGATCATGCTGGTGTCGGCCTTTGCCGGCTATAAAAACACCATGAACGCCTATCGGCAGGCGGTGGCCGAGCAATACCGGTTCTTCAGCTACGGCGATGCGATGTTCATCAGCCGCAACCCGCAGGCGGAAAACGAGTCCGTCGGCGGCTAAATTCCCGGGCTGCGCGCACGGCGCGGCCCCGTTTCAACGACATCAGACTGTTTCTCTGATGCTGGAGGCTTTGTGAAGTACGAATTACAGACAACCGATGGCCGCGCTCGCCGCGGCCGCCTGATCTTTGACCGCGGCGTCGTGGAAACCCCGGCTTTCATGCCGGTCGGCACCTACGGCACGGTCAAGGGCATGACGCCGGAAGAAGTGAAAGAGACCGGCGCGCAGATCCTGCTGGGCAACACCTTCCACCTGTGGCTGCGCCCGGGCCAGGAGATCATGAAGCTGCACGGCGACCTGCACGATTTCATGCAGTGGCACGGCCCGATCCTTACCGACTCCGGCGGCTTCCAGGTGTTCAGCCTGGGGGCGATGCGTAAGATCAAAGAGGAAGGCGTGTACTTCCGCAACCCGATCAACGGCGACAAGGTGTTCCTGAGCCCGGAAAAATCGATGGAAATCCAGTATGACCTGGGTTCCGACATCGTGATGATCTTCGACGAGTGCACGCCGTACCCGGCCGACTGGGACTACGCCAAGCGTTCGATGGAGATGTCGCTGCGCTGGGCGCAGCGCAGCCGCCAGCGTTTCGACGAACTGAAGAATAAAAATGCGTTATTCGGCATTATTCAGGGCGGTGTTTACGAAGATTTACGTGATGTTTCAGTAAAAGGGCTGGTGGATATCGGCTTTGATGGTTACGCTGTTGGCGGCTTGGCTGTAGGCGAGCCAAAAGAGGATATGCATCGCATTCTCGAACACGTTTGCCCGCAAATTCCGGAAGATAAGCCACGCTATTTGATGGGCGTCGGCAAGCCGGAAGATTTGGTGGAAGGCGTGCGCCGCGGCATAGATATGTTCGACTGCGTCATGCCGACGCGCAACGCCCGCAACGGCCATCTGTTCGTGACTGACGGTGTGGTAAAAATCCGTAATGCCAAGCACAAGGATGATACTTCTCCGCTGGATAAAGACTGTGATTGCTACACCTGTCGCAATTACAGCCGCGCCTACTTGCATCATCTCGATCGTTGCAACGAAATACTGGGTGCCCGATTGAACACTATTCATAACCTGCGCCACTACCAACGCCTGATGGCGGGTTTACGCCAGGCTATTGAAGAGGGTAAATTAGAGCTGTTTGTTGCGGATTTCTACGGTCGGATCGGCAAGCCGATTCCACCTTTAAACGCTTGATCTAATAATTGATAACTTAATGAGGGAATTTCAATGAGCTTTTTCATTTCTGACGCCGTCGCATCCGCAGGGGCTCCGGCTCAGGGAAGCCCGTACTCTCTGATCATTATGCTGGTTGTGTTCGGCCTGATTTTCTATTTCATGATCCTGCGTCCACAGCAGAAACGCGCGAAAGATCATAAAAAACTGATGGACTCGATCGGCAAGGGCGACGAAGTGCTGACCACCGGCGGCCTGATTGGCCGCGTGACCAAGGTGGCCGACACCGGCATCATCGCCATTGCGCTGAACGACACCACGGAAGTGATGATCAAGCGTGACTTCGTGGCGGCCGTTCTGCCGAAAGGTACCATGAAGGCCCTGTAATTTTTTTTCCCTAAGGGAATTGCCGTGCTAAACCGTTATCCTTTGTGGAAGTATCTGATGTTGATCGTGGTGATCCTCGTCGGTCTGCTTTATGCGCTTCCCAACATCTACGGTGAGGATCCGGCCGTACAAATCACTGGCGCGCGCGGCGTCGCCGCCAGTGAAACTACGCTGGACCAGGTCCGTACCGTATTAGAAAAAGACCATATCGCGAGCAAGTCGATTGCGCTGGAAAACGGCGCCATCCTGGCTCGCTTTAAAGATCCCGACGTTCAGCTGCGCGCCCGTGAGGCCCTGATGGCGGAGCTGGGTGACAAATTCGTCGTCGCGTTGAACCTGGCCCCGGCCACGCCAACCTGGCTGGCGATGCTGGGCGCAGAGCCGATGAAACTCGGCCTTGACCTGCGCGGCGGCGTGCACTTCCTGATGGAAGTCGACATGGACACCGCCCTGAGCAAGCTGCAGGAACAGACCATGGATACCCTGCGCAGCGAGCTGCGCGAGAAGGGCATTCCTTACGCGTCTATCCGCAAGCTGGACAACAACGGCGTGGAAGTTCGCTTCCGTGACGACGCCGCCCGCGATCAGGCCATCAGCTACATCGGGCCGCGTCAGCGCGATCTGGTGCTGTCAGCCAACGGCAGCAACACCCTGAAAGCCAACCTGACGGACGCCCGCCTGAGCGAAGCGCGTGAATATGCGGTGCAGCAGAACATCACCATCCTGCGTAACCGCGTTAACCAGCTCGGCGTTGCCGAACCGCTGGTGCAGCGTCAGGGCGCCGACCGCATCGTGGTCGAGCTGCCGGGTATCCAGGACACGGCGCGCGCCAAGGAAATCCTGGGCGCTACCGCGACCCTGGAATTCCGTCTGGTGAACACCAACGCGGATGCGACTGCGGCGGCCAGCGGCCGCGTGCCGGGCGACTCCGAGGTGAAATACTCCCGCGACGGCCAGCCGATCGTGCTGTACAAGCGCGTGATCCTGACCGGTGATCACATCACCGATTCCACCTCGAGCACCGACGAGTACAACCAGCCGCAGGTTAACATCTCGCTGGACAGCGCCGGCGGCACCTCGATGTCCAACTTCACCAAGGACAACATCGGCAAGCCGATGGCGACCCTGTTCGTGGAGTATAAGGACAGCGGCAAGAAAGACGCCAACGGCCGTGCGGTTCTGGTGAAGCAGGAAGAAGTGATCAACGTGGCGAACATTCAGTCGCGTCTGGGCAACAGCTTCCGCATTACCGGCATCGGCAACCCGAACGAAGCGCGTCAGCTTTCGCTGCTGCTGCGCGCCGGTGCGCTGATTGCGCCGATTCAGATCGTTGAAGAGCGCACCATCGGCCCAACCCTGGGGCAGCAGAACATCACCCAGGGCCTGGAAGCCTGTCTGTGGGGCCTGGTGGCGTCCATCGTCTTCATGGTGGTCTGGTACCGCAAATTCGGCATGATCGCCACCACGGCGCTGGTCGCCAACCTGGTGCTGATCGTCGGCGTGATGTCCCTGTTGCCGGGGGCGACGCTGACCATGCCGGGCATTGCCGGTATTGTGCTGACGCTGGCGGTGGCGGTAGACGCCAACGTACTGATAAACGAACGTATCAAGGAAGAGCTGAAGAACGGGCGTTCCGTTCAGCAGGCGATCCACGAGGGCTATAAAGGCGCGTTCTCCAGTATCGTCGACGCCAACATCACCACCCTGATCACCGCGATCATTCTGTACGCAGTGGGCACCGGTTCGATCAAGGGCTTTGCGATTACCACCGCAATCGGTGTGGCGACGTCCATGTTCACCGCGATTGTCGGTACCCGTGCCATCGTCAACCTGCTTTACGGCGGCAAACGCATTAACAAGCTGTCTATCTGAGGAGTGCGTTGTGGCACAGGATTATACTGTTGAACAACTCAACTACGGCCGTAAAGTCTATGACTTTATGCGCTGGGATTACGTGGCCTTCGGCATCTCATTGCTGCTGCTGGTCGCGTCAATCGCCACCATGTCGGTGCGCGGGTTTAACTGGGGCCTGGATTTTACCGGCGGTACGGTAATTGAAATCAACCTGGAAAAACCGGCCAACCTCGACCTGATGCGCGATACGCTGGAGAAAGCCGGGTTCCAGGACCCGATTATCCAGAACTTCGGCAGCAGCCGCGACGTGATGGTGCGTATGCCACCGGCGACCGGCACCGCAGGCCAGGAACTGGGCAATAAAGTGATCGGCGTGATCAACGACGCGGTGGATAAGAACGCCACCGTGAAACGCATCGAGTTCGTCGGCCCGAGCGTGGGCAGCGAGCTGGCGCAAACCGGCGGCATGGCGCTGCTGGTGGCGTTGATCTGCATCCTGATTTACGTCGGGTTCCGCTTCGAATGGCGCCTGGCGCTGGGGGCGGTTATCGCGTTGGCGCACGACGTGATCATCACCATGGGCGTGCTGTCGCTGTTCCGCATCGAGATTGACCTGACCATCGTCGCTTCACTGATGTCGGTTATCGGTTACTCGCTGAACGACAGCATCGTGGTTTCCGACCGTATTCGTGAAAACTTCCGCAAGATCCGCCGCGGAACGCCTTACGAAATCATGAACGTGTCGTTGACCCAGACGCTGAGCCGTACGCTGATGACCTCCGGTACCACCCTGATGGTGGTGCTGATGCTGTACATCTTCGGCGGCGCGATGCTGCAGGGCTTCTCGCTGGCGATGCTGATCGGCGTGTCGATCGGTACCGTCTCCTCCATCTACGTGGCGTCCGCGCTGGCGTTGAAGCTGGGGATGAAACGCGAGCACATGCTGCAGCAGAAAGTGGAAAAAGAGGGTGCGGATCAGCCTTCGATTCTGCCGTAAGCAAAGCGGCATTCAGCGAAACGAAAAGGAGCGCCGGTTGGCGCTCCTTTTTTTTGCACGCCTGGCGGGCCGGGGCTCAGTGCTGCCGCACCACCGCCGGTTGAGCGGTCGGCACCACGCCGTGCAGGCGAACATAGCCGAGCTGGTCCGGCGTCAGGCCGCTGAAACGCAGTTCGAACGCCTGCGCGGGCTTCGGCAGCAGCGAGTCTGCGCTGGCGATCGGCTGAGTCAGGGCGTCGGCGGTCAGCGGCTTGCCGGTGGCGGCGTCCAGTTGGCCCCATTCCACCACCGCTTTGAAGGCCGGCAGCCTGGCCTGAGAGAGGATGCGCACGTGCAGCTGCGCCTGAGTGCCGTTGGCCTCGTTCTTGACGTGGCTCAGCGATACGCTCAGCTCGCCGATGGCGCTGTTCAGGCGGGCGGCGTTGCCGGCGGCCGGCAGCAGATAAACCCCGTCCTCTGAATCCAGATTCAGCCGGTTCTGCTGCTCCAGCGCGGTGGCCTGGTCGGTCAGCTGGCTCACTTTCTGGTTCAGTTCGATCACCTGGCTGCGCAGCTTCGGCGCCTCAGGGTTTTTGGCACAGCCCGCCAGCAGAACGGCGGCGGCGAGCAGGCAAACTTTCGGATAACTGATTGTCATGGCGGCGATTCCCTCTTCCGTGGCTCCTGTTATCAGCTTAGTCCGCCCGGCGGGGAAAGTC
This sequence comes from Serratia ficaria, assembly GCF_900187015.1. NCBI lineage: Bacteria > Pseudomonadati > Pseudomonadota > Gammaproteobacteria > Enterobacterales > Yersiniaceae > Serratia > Serratia ficaria. The sequence goes on from NZ_LT906479.1 coordinate 1,168,602, forward strand.
ATGCCGGCGGGCGGTTCGGCGCGGCCGATCGCAACAAATGGCCGGCGGCCTTTGTTGTGGCTGCACTTCGGGTTAAACTGTTCTTAACTATGAAAACGTTTATCAGGACGTGTTATGCATTGCCCTTTCTGCGCCGCCGTTGATACCAAAGTAATTGATTCCCGCCTGGTGGGCGATGGCTCTCAGGTGCGCCGCCGCCGCCAGTGCCTGGTGTGCAACGAGCGCTTCACCACCTTTGAGGTGGCCGAGCTGGTGATGCCGCGGGTGATTAAAAGCGATGAGGTGCGCGAACCGTTCAATGAAGACAAGCTGCGCCGCGGCATGCTGAAAGCGCTGGAAAAGCGGCCGGTCAGCTCGGACGACGTGGAAAACGCGATCAACCATATCAAATCCCAACTGCGCGCCACCGGCGAGCGGGAAGTGCCGACCAAGCTGGTGGGCAATCTGGTGATGGACGCGCTGAAAAAGCTGGATAAGGTCGCCTATATCCGCTTCGCGTCGGTTTACCGCAGTTTTGAAGATATTCGCGAGTTCGGCGAAGAGATCGCCCGCCTGCAGGACTGAGGAGCTTTCATGCACAACGACGAATTTTACATGGCGCGCGCCTTTGAACTGGCGCGGCTGGGGCGTTTTACCACCGCGCCCAACCCGAACGTCGGCTGCGTTATCGTGCGCGATGGCGAAATCGTCGGTGAAGGTTACCATCTGCGCGCCGGCGAACCGCACGCGGAAGTGCACGCGCTGCGCATGGCGGGCGAGAAGGCGCGCGGCGCGACCGCCTATGTGACGCTCGAACCCTGCAGCCACCATGGCCGCACGCCGCCCTGCGCCGATGCGCTGGTGGCCGCCGGGGTCAGCCGGGTGGTCGCGGCGATGCAGGATCCCAATCCGCAGGTGGCGGGGCGCGGGCTGTACAAGCTGCAGCAGGCCGGCCTGGAGGTACGCCATGGGCTGATGCTGGCCGAAGCCGAGGCGGTGAACCTGGGGTTCCTGAAGCGCATGCGCACCGGTTTCCCCTATCTGCAGCTGAAGCTGGGCGCTTCGCTGGACGGCCGTACGGCGATGGCTTCCGGCGAGAGCCAGTGGATCACCTCTGCGCAGGCGCGGCAAGACGTACAGCGTCTGCGCGCGCAAAGCGCCGCCATTCTCAGCACCAGCGCCACCGTGTTGGCGGACGATCCGTCGCTGACGGTGCGCTGGGACGAGCTGGATGCCGAAACGCAGCGCATTTATCCGCGAGAGCACCTGCGCCAGCCGCTGCGCATTATTCTCGACAGCCAAAACCGGGTCACCCCGCAGCACCGGGTGGTGCAACAGGCGGGCGCCACCTGGCTGGCGCGCCTGCAGCCGGACCAGCAGGCGTGGCCGCCGGAGGTGGAGCAGCTGACTTTCCCGGCGCACGGCGGCGGCGTCGATCTGGTGGTGATGATGATGCAGCTGGCGAAGCGCCAGGTGAATTCCATCTGGGTCGAGGCGGGTGCTCGGTTAGCCGGCGCGCTGCTGCAGGCCGGGTTGGTGGATGAGCTCATTTTGTACATCGCGCCAAAACTGTTGGGCGATAATGGCCGGGGCCTGTGCCATCTGCCGGGGCTGGAGCGGCTGGCCGACGCCCCTGAGTTTGTCTTCAGCGAAGTGCGGCAGGTTGGCCCCGATCTGCGCCTGATCCTGCGGGCCAAACACTGATTGCCACCTTTGCCTGCCGGTTGGGTTGCCCCGTGGCAAAACCGCCCGCGCAGGCAGCGGCGCCCTAAATAATTGAAGTTGCGGCCAGGCGGCCAAGGCGCTTATCCCGATGAGTTTAGCCGGGTAAGCGCGCGCAGCCAACACAGATGCAGCTTCAAGTATGACGGGTATAAAGAATATGATAGAATCCGCCCCCCTGCGGGGTATTGAACCCATTTTTAAGGAAAGCCCATGAAAGTTATCGAAGGTGTTGTTGCTACTCCAAATGCCCGTGTGGCGATCGCAATTGCACGTTTTAACAATTTCATCAACGACAGCCTGCTGCAAGGTGCCATCGACGCACTGAAGCGCATCGGCCAGGTTGCTGACGACAACATCACCGTTGTCTGGGTCCCGGGCGCTTACGAGCTGCCGCTGACTGCGCGCGTGCTGGCCAACACCGGCAAATACGACGCGGTTATCGCGCTGGGTACCGTTATCCGTGGGGGCACCGCGCACTTCGAATATGTGGCGGGCGAAGCCAGTTCCGGCATCGGCAATGTTTCTCTGAACACCGAAATCCCGGTTGCCTTTGGCGTGCTGACCACCGAGAGCATCGAACAGGCTATCGAACGTGCCGGCACCAAAGCGGGCAACAAGGGCGCTGAAGCTGCTCTGACCGCACTTGAAATGATTAATGTTATCAAAGCTATTAAAGCCTGAATTTAGTTAAGGGGAATTCCGTGAAACCTGCTGCTCGTCGCCGCGCTCGTGAGTGCGCTGTTCAAGCGCTTTACTCTTGGCAGTTGTCTAAAAATGACATTGCCGATGTTGAACACCAGTTCCTGACGGAGCAGGATGTCAAAGATGTTGACGTCGCCTATTTTCGCGAGTTGCTGTCCGGCGCGGCGGTGAATGCAGGTATGTTGGACGAGCTGATGGCTCCCTACCTGTCGCGCCAGCTCGATGAACTGGGCCAGGTGGAGCGTGCGGTTCTGCGCATTGCGCTGTTTGAGCTGAAAATGCGTGAGGATGTCCCTTACAAAGTGGCTATCAACGAAGCGATCGAACTGGCGAAAACCTTCGGCGCTGAAGACAGCCACAAGTTTGTGAACGGCGTGCTGGATAAAGTGGCACCCACCATTCGCAAGAAAAAATAAAAAAATTAAGGCCGGTATCCCCGGCCTTAATTTCTTCTAGTGGAATATCGACCATGGCATGCGGCGAATTTGACCTCATTGCCCGCTATTTTGACCGGTTTAAGAGCGTACGCCGGGACGTACAGTTGGGCATTGGAGATGACTGCGCACTTCTGACAGTGGCAGAAAAACAGCTTTTGGCCGTCAGTACCGACACCCTGGTGGCTGGCGTTCATTTCCTGCCGGATATCGATCCGGCCGATCTCGGCTACAAGGCGCTGGCGGTAAATCTGAGCGATCTGGCGGCGATGGGCGCCGATCCGGCCTGGCTTTCGCTGGCGCTCACCCTGCCCGACGTGAATGAGGCCTGGCTGAAGGCCTTCAGCGATAGCCTGTTCGAACAGCTTAATTACTACGGCATGCAGCTGATCGGCGGCGACACCACGCGCGGCCCGTTGAGCATGACGTTGACCATTCAGGGACTGATCCCGGCCGGCCGGGCCCTGACCCGCAGCGGCGCGCGCATCGGCGACTGGATCTACGTGACCGGTACGCTGGGCGACAGCGCCGCCGGCCTGGCGATCATTCAGGATCGCCTGCAGGTTGCTGATGCGACGGCGCGCGGCTACCTGATCGGCCGCCACCTGCGGCCGCAGCCGCGGGTATTGCAGGGCCAGGCGCTGCGCGATTTGGCCAGCTCGGCGATCGACATCTCCGACGGCCTGATCTCCGACCTGAAGCACGTGCTGAAGGCCAGCGAGTGCGGTGCGCGCATCGATCTGGATGAGCTGCCGCTGTCGCAGGCGCTGAGCAGCCAGGCGGATGCCGACCAGGCGTTGCGCTGGGCGCTGGCCGGCGGCGAAGACTACGAGCTGTGCTTCACCGTGCCGGAAATCAATCGCGGTGCGCTGGAGGTGGCGCTGAGCCATCTCGGCGCGGATTACACCTGCATCGGCCAGATTGGCCCGCTGGCGGAAGGCATCAAGTTTTACCGCAACGATGAGGCGGTAGAGCTGGCGTGGAAAGGTTTCGACCATTTCAATGCGGAGCAGGGCAACCATGGATGAGGCCAAACGCCGCCTGCGGATGAGCAATCCGTGGCACCTGCTGGCCACCGGCTTCGGCAGCGGTTTGTCGCCGATAGTGCCGGGCACCATGGGCTCGCTGGCGGCCATCCCGTTCTGGCTGCTGCTGATCCAGCTGCCGTGGCAACTGTATTCGCTGGTGGTGATGTTCAGCATCTGCATCGGCGTGTATCTGTGCCATCAGACCGCCAGAGACATGCGGGTACACGATCACGGCAGCATCGTTTGGGACGAATTCGTCGGCATGTGGATCACGCTGATGGCGCTGCCGGTCAACGACTGGCGCTGGGTCGCCGCCGGCTTCGTGATTTTCCGCATTCTGGATATGTGGAAACCCTGGCCGATCCGCTGGTTCGATCGCAACGTGCACGGCGGCATGGGCATCATGATCGACGACATCGTCGCCGGGGTGCTGTCCGCCGGCATCATCTACCTGATTGGCCACCACTGGCCGGTAGGGTTGTTCTGATAGCAGGGCGCGGTGCGCCGCGCCCTGTCTGCGTTATTCAAACCCCGTCACGCGGTGCGGCACATAGGCCGTCTCCAGTTCAGCCACTTCTTCCGGCGTCAGGCTCAGATCGACGGCGGCGATGGCGTCCGCCAACTGCTCGCTGCGCGAAGCGCCGACGATCGGCGCGCTGACCGCCGGTTTGCTCAACAGCCAGGCCAGGGCGATCTGCGCGCGCGACACGCCGTGCTCTTCGGCGAGGGTGGCCACGCGCTCGGCGATGATGCCGTCGATGCCTTCGGTTTCATCGTACAGCTCTTTGCCGACCCGATCGGAGACCAGCCGCGCGGTGGTTTCCCCCCAGGGGCGGGTTAACCTGCCGCGCGCCAGCGGGCTCCAGGGCAACACGGCGATGCCTTCGGCGGCGCACAGCGGGTGCATCTCGCGCTCTTCTTCGCGCTGGATCAGGTTGTACTGGTCCTGCATGCTGACAAAGCGCGTCCAGCCGTGCAGATCGGCGGTATACAGCGCTTTGGCGAACTGCCAGGCATACATCGAGGATGCGCCGATATAACGCGCCTTGCCGGCTTTAACCACGTCGTGCAGCGCTTCCAGCGTTTCTTCCAGCGGCGTTTCATAGTCCCAGCGGTGGATCTGCAGCAGGTCGACATAGTCGGTGCCCAGCCGCCGCAGGCTGTCGTCGACGGACTGCATGATTTTGCCGCGCGACAGGCCGCGTTCCAGGTTGCTCAGCGGGAAATAGACCTTGGTGGCGATCACCACCTCATCGCGGCGCGCGTAATCGCGCAGCGCCTTGCCGACGATTTCCTCGCTGCTGCCGTCGGAATAGCTGTTGGCGGTGTCGAAAAAGTTGATGCCGGCATCCAGCGCCTGCTTCAGCAGCGGGCGGCTGCTCTCCTCCGGCAGCGTCCAGGCGTGGTTGCCGCGGTCCGGCTCGCCATAGGTCATGCAGCCCAGACAGATGCGCGAGACGTTCAGATCGGTATTGCCCAGTTTCAGGTACTTCATGCTAGCCTCCCATTTACGGCTCAGACATTAACTGTAGCGCGGATCTCGGGCGGCAGAGACGAAAACGCCCCCGCAAGCGGAGGCGTCGGCCCGGCGGAGGGGAAAATTACTGCGCCAGCCAGCTTTCGATCCGGCGTTGGATGCCGGCGGCGTCCAGGCCCAAATCGACGCGAACTTCTTCCTGGCTGCCCTGCGGCACGAAGCTGTCCGGCAGGCCGATATTCAGCACCGGCACCGCACGGCGCTTGGCCATCAGCAGTTCGTTGACGCCGCTGCCGGCGCCGCCCATGATGGCGTTCTCTTCCAGCGTGACCAGCACCTCGTGGCTGGCGGCCATCTCCAGCACCAGCTGCTCGTCCAGCGGTTTGACGAAGCGCATGTCCACCAGCGTGGCGTTGAGGGCCGCCGCCGCCTGTGCGGCTTCCGGCAGCAGGGTGCCGAAGTTGAGGATGGCAATCTTCTCGCCTTCGCGGCGCACCACGCCTTTACCGATAGGCAGCGCGCTGAGCGGTTCCAGCACGGCGCCGGTGCCGGTGCCGCGCGGGTAGCGCACCGCGCTCGGGCCATCGTTGTAGTGATAGCCGGTGTACAGCATCTGGCGGCATTCGTTCTCGTCGCTCGGCGTCATGATCACCATGGTCGGGATACAGCGCATAAACGACAGGTCGAAGGCGCCCTGGTGCGTCTGGCCGTCGGCGCCGACGATGCCGCCGCGGTCGATGGCGAACATCACCGGAAGTTTTTGGATCGCCACGTCGTGGATCAGCTGATCGTAGGCGCGCTGCAGGAAGGTGGAATAGATCGCCACCACCGGCTTGTAGCCGCCGATCGCCAATCCGGCGGCGAAGGTCACCGCATGCTGCTCGGCGATCGCCACGTCGAAATATTGCTGCGGATAGTCACGCGAGAACTGCACCATGCCGGAACCTTCGCGCATCGCCGGCGTGATGGCCATCAGGGCGCTGTCTTTGGCGGCGGTTTCGCACAGCCAATCGCCGAAGATTTTCGAATAGCTCGGCAGGCCACCGGCGCTCTTCGGCAGGGTGCCGCTGGCCGGATCGAACTTGGGCACCGCGTGGAAGCTGATCGGATCCTTTTCCGCCGGCGCATAGCCGCGGCCTTTCTTGGTCATGATGTGCAGCAACTGCGGGCCTTTCAGGTCGCGCATGTTCTTCAGCGTGGCGACCAGTCCCTGAACGTCGTGGCCGTCGACCGGGCCGATATAGTTGAAGCCCAGCTCTTCGAACAGCGTGCCGGGGACCACCATGCCTTTCAGGTGCTCTTCGGTGCGTTTCACCAGCTCCTTGATCGGCGGCAGGCCGGAAAGCACTTTTTTGCTGCCTTCGCGCAACGTGGAGTAGAGCTTGCCCGAAAGCAGCTGCGCCAGGTGGTTGTTCAGCGCGCCGACGTTTTCCGAGATCGACATTTCGTTGTCGTTCAGCACCACCAGCATGTCCGGATCGATATCCCCGGCGTGATTCATCGCTTCAAACGCCATGCCGGCGGTGATGGCGCCGTCGCCGATCACGCAGACCGTTCGGCGGCCTTTGCCTTCACGCTCCGCCGCCACCGCCATGCCGAGACCGGCGCTGATCGAGGTCGACGAATGGCCGACCGACAGCACGTCGTATTCGCTTTCGGCGCGCCATGGGAAAGGGTGCAAACCGTTTTTCTGGCGGATGGTGGCGATGCGATCGCGGCGGCCGGTCAGAATTTTATGCGGGTAGGCCTGGTGGCCGACGTCCCACACCAGGTGATCGAACGGCGTATTGTAGACGTAGTGCAATGCCACCGTCAGCTCGACGGTACCCAGCCCGGAGGCGAAGTGGCCGCTGGAGCGGCTGACGCTGTCCAGCAGGTATTGCCGCAGTTCGTCACACAACTTCGGCAGACTCTCTTTGGGCAGCGAGCGGAGTTCATCGGGATTTTCCGCTAGCGCCAAGGTCGGGTATTTGGCTATATCAAGACTCATTCGATACTCATATCAGAGGAGTTTACCCTCCATCTTTCACGCTGCAGCGGCGTTGGCCGCCCGTGAAATCTTTTGGGCATAACGTCACACGTTAATTGTCGCGTTCAATAATGAAGCTGGCTAACGCTCGCAATGGCGCTGTGTTATAAGATTGCGCTGCCAAAGTATCCAATGCAGCTAATGCTTCCTGATAGAGATCCCACGCTTTTGCTTTCGCGCTGTCAAGCCCGAGCAAAGCTGGATAGGTACTCTTTCCGTGTTGTTGGTCCGCTCCCTGGCGTTTGCCGATTTTTTCGGTTTCGCCGACAACGTCCAGAATGTCGTCCTGCACCTGAAACGCCAGGCCGATGGCGGCGGCGTAACGGTCGAGCTGCGGCAGCGCCGCCCGGCCGGGTTCACCGGCGGCCAGCGCGCCCAGGCGGATCGCCGCGCGGATCAGCGCGCCGGTCTTGTGGCGGTGGATCTGCTCCAGCGCCGCCAGGCCGATTTGCTTGCCTTCGGCAGCCAGATCCAGCGATTGGCCGCCGCACATGCCGGCTACGCCGCTGGCGGCCGCCAGTTCGGACACCATCGCCAGGCGATCGCGCAGCGCCACCTCGGGCATCTCGGCGTCGGCCAGAATGGAGAACGCCAGGGTTTGCAGCGCATCGCCGGCCAGAATCGCGTTGGCCTCGCCAAATTTGATATGGCAGGTCGGCTGGCCGCGGCGCAGATCGTCATCGTCCATCGCCGGCAGATCGTCATGGATCAGCGAGTAAGCATGAATGCACTCTACCGCAGCGGCCGGCGCATCCAGGTTATTCAACGCCACGCCAAACATCTGCCCGGTGGTATAAACCAGGAACGGGCGCAGGCGCTTGCCGCCCAGCAGCGCGCCGTGACGCATGGCCGCCACCATATTACCGTCATTGAACGGCAGTGGCGCGATGAAATCCAACAGCGTGCGATCGGCACGCCGGCGGAAAGCCTGCAGCCGATCGGCAAAGGCGGCGGATTGGGCGATCTCAGACATGGTGGTTACTCGGCATCCGGAGTGAAAGGCGCCAGAGGGGCATCTTCGGCGCTGTCGTTAAGTAAAATTTGCACGCGTTGCTCCGCCTGCTGCAGCTTTTGCTGGCCCTGGCGCGCCAGCTGTACGCCGCGTTCGAACTCATTCAGCGCGTCTTCCAGCGGCAATTCACCTGATTCCAGACGCGTGACGATGCTTTCCAGTTCGCTGAGGGAGCTTTCAAAGCTGACATTTTGCTCTGTACTGTCTGATTGTGCTGGTTTTTTCGGCATAATTTTCTTTTTACGTCATCATGTGAACAGTGGCGCCAGAGCCTATCCTAGCGGATCTTGATTAGCAAATCATGGCGCGCTTGTATGGTTTTGTGCGCAGAGCCCGGCGATATGGTGATATACTCCGCGCCGTAATTCTTATCTGACAACAAAGACCGCCATGAAGTTTATCATTAAATTGTTCCCGGAAATCACCATCAAGAGCCAATCTGTGCGCTTGCGCTTTATCAAGATCCTCTCGACCAATATTCGCAACGTCCTGAAGCAGTATGATGAAACGCTGGCGGTAGTCCGTCACTGGGATCATATCGAAGTTCGCGCCAAAGATGAAAATCAACGGCCGGTGATTGCCGACGCGCTGACGCGCATTCCCGGCATCCACCATATCCTGGAAGTGGAAGACCGCGCCTACCGCGATATTCACCACATCTTCGAGCAGACGCTGGAAGCTTACCGCGAACAGCTGGAAGGGAAAACCTTCTGCGTGCGGGTTAAACGCCGCGGCAAGCAGGATTTCAATTCGCAGGACGTAGAACGCTACGTTGGCGGCGGGCTGAATCAGCACATCGACAGCGCGCGGGTGAATCTTTCCCGCCCGCAGGTGACGGTGAACCTGGAGATCGAAGACGACAAGCTGATGCTGGTCAAGGCGCGCCGCGAGGGCATCGGCGGCTACCCGGTCGGCACCCAGGAAGACGTGCTGTCGCTGATCTCCGGCGGCTTTGACTCGGGCGTGTCCAGCTATATGCTGATGCGCCGCGGTTGCCGCGTGCATTTCTGCTTCTTCAACCTGGGCGGCGCGGCGCATGAAATCGGCGTAAAACAGGTGGCTCATTACCTGTGGAACCGCTTCGCCAGCTCGCACAAGGTGCGTTTCGTCGCCATCGACTTCGAACCAGTGGTGGGCGAGATCCTGGAAAAGGTCGACGACGGCCAGATGGGCGTGGTGCTCAAACGCATGATGGTGCGCGCCGCTTCCCGGGTGGCCGAGCGCTATGGCGTACAGGCGCTGGTGACCGGCGAAGCGCTGGGGCAGGTATCCAGCCAGACGCTGACCAACCTGCGCCTGATCGACAACGCTTCCGATACGCTGATCCTGCGTCCGCTGATTTCTCACGACAAAGAGCACATCATTAAGGTGGCGCGCGAGATCGGCACCGAAGACTTCGCCAAGACCATGCCCGAATACTGCGGCGTGATTTCGAAAAGCCCGACGGTGAAGGCCATCAAAGCCAGAATCGAAGAAGAAGAAAGCCATTTCGATTTCGCCATTCTCGATCGGGTGGTGAGCGAAGCGAAGAACGTCGACATCCGCACCATCGCCGAGCAGGCGCAGGAGCAGGTGGCCGAAGTGGAAACCGTCGCGGCCTTCGGCGCCGATGAGGTGATCCTCGACATTCGTTCGAACGACGAACAGGAAGACAAACCGCTGCAGCTGGAGCAGGTGGAGGTCAAACCGCTGCCGTTCTATAAGCTCGGCACCCAGTTTGGCGACCTGGATCAAAGCAAGACCTACCTGCTGTACTGCGAGCGCGGCGTGATGAGCCGCCTGCAGGCGCTGTACCTGCTGGAGCAGGGCTTCACCAACGTCAAAGTCTATCGCCCTTAAATCCCCATCGTGCTTAAAGCGGCAACCGCATCCCGTTCACTGACTCAGCTCAGTGAACGGGGTGAGATCAGCCAATAACGCTACGGCTCGGAAGGCGAAGGGATTTAGTCGCGGAAGTCGTACATCCCCGGGATCAGCACCAGCTGCGCCGCTATTTCCGCCGCTTTGGCCTTGCCGAGCAGCAGGTCGATCAGTTTCAGCGCAAACTCCATCGCGGTTCCCGGCCCCTGGCTGGTGAGCAGGTTGACGCGCGGGTCGTACACCACCCGGCGCTCGATCCATTTATCCGCCGGAATTTTATCCTTCAGCCCCGGGAAGCCGGTCATATTCCCGATCGGGAACAGATCGTGATGCTGCAACACCAGCGCCGGCGCCGCGCAAATGGCGGCGACGATGTTGCCCTGCAGGTGCATTTGGCGCACCTTCTCGACCAGCAGCGGGCTGTCGCGGAAGCATTCCGCCCCCTGCAGGCCGCCGGGCAGCACGATGGCGTCGAACGGGTCGTCGACGATAGACACCAGCGTCGCGTCGGCCAGCAGCTTAACGCCGCGCGAGCAAACGAGGGTCAGATCGCCGTCGCCGGCCACGCTGGCGGTGGTGACGTTGACGCCCGCCCGCACCAGCAGATCGATGACGGTGACGGCTTCGATTTCTTCGCTACCAGGTGCCAGGCAAACCAGCGCCGATACGCTCATATTCATTTTCCTTTCGCTTAATCAGTTCAAACAGCCGCGCATTTTCCGGCAGGGTGACGCCGTGGCTGCGTGCGCGGCGCAGCAGATAACCGGTAATATAGTCGATCTCGGTGTGTCGCTGGCTGCGGATATCCTGCAGCATCGACGATACGTTGTCCGCGGTGCTCTGGATCACTTCCATGATGTACTGCATCAGCCCTTCGCAGGAGGTGTGATAGCCCTCCATTTCCATCACGCCGGCGACTTCACGGCACACCGCCTCGATCTGTTCGGGGTAACGCTGCAGATCGCCGTTGCGGCAATCGTACAGCGCCGTCAGCGGGTTGATCACGCAGTTGACCGCCAGCTTGCGCCAGTTTGCCGAGGCGATATTGTTGTGCCAGGCGACGTCGGGCAGGGCCTGATGCAGCACCTCCGCCAGATGGCTGAGGGGCTGCGCCGCCGGCGACGTCGGGCCGATATGGGTGGTGCCGCCGGCGACATGGACAATGGTGCTGCCGTCGTGCCGCGCCGCATGGGTGGTGGTGCCCTGCAGGATCGGCAGATTGTTCGGCGGCAGCTCATCCTGGGTGCCCATGCCGTTGTGCAGCAGCAGAATGGCGCAGCGGGGGTTCAGCTTCGGCAGCAGCGCGCCGACCGCGCCGGAAACCTGCCAGGCCTTCAGCGTGACCAGCAGCAGCTCGCTCTGCGCCAAATGTTCGGGATCGTTGGTGGGCAAATTGCGGTTGAACGAATCGCCTTCGGGTTCGATTACGTTCACCGCGCAGAAGGGCTGCGGCACCCTTAGCCATCCCTGCACATCGTGGCCTTGCCGATAAAGCCGGGAGAGCCACAGTTGTCCGAGCGCGCCGCAACCAAGAATTGTTATTTTCATCCGGTCTCCTTGGGAACACGGGAATACCGCTCAATTACCGTCATTTAAATATAGACTTTCCTGCTACCGGGGGAGTCTCTATGGGGGCATTCAGCAGATTTTGCCTGAGGAGGCAAAGCGGTTATCATGCTCGGCATCAAAATCGCCTAAGCTGTTAGGCATTAATTCAGGAGGAAGAAGTATGCCATCTTTCGACATCGTTTCCGAAATTGATATGCAGGAAGTACGTAACGCCGTTGAGAACGCCTCGCGCGATCTCGGCACCCGCTGGGATTTTCGCAACGTGCCGGCCAGCTTTGAGCTGAACGAGAAAAACGAAAGCATCAAGGTCGCCAGCGAGTCTGATTTCCAGGTGCAGCAACTGCTGGATATCCTGCGTGAAAAGCTGAGCAAGCGCAATATCGAAGGCAGCGCGCTGGAGATCCCGGAAGAAATGACCCACAGCGGCAAAACCTACAGCGTGGAAGCCAAGCTGAAGCAGGGGATCGAAACCACCCAGGCGAAAAAAATCGTCAAGCTGATTAAAGACAGCAAGCTGAAAGTGCAGGTGCAGATCCAGGGGGATGAAGTGCGGGTGACCGGCAAATCGCGCGACGATCTGCAAAGCGTGATGGCGCTGGTGCGCGGCGCGGATCTGGGGCAGCCGTTCCAGTTCAAGAACTTCCGCGATTAAAAACATCAGGGCCGGCATGCCGGCCCTGTTTTTTACAGTGAGTTCACCAGGGCTTCAAGCTGCCCGCGGTTGGTCTGTTTGGTATCGACCTTGACGTAGGCGCTGCGCTCCTCCGGCACCACAATCGCTTCCGCCACGCCCGGCTGGGCCTTCAGGCGGCTTTCCAGCGCCGAGTCCTTCACCGCCAGCGCCGACAGCGTAATGCGCAGGCTGCTGACGTAAGGCGGTTCCTTCATGGTGCCGCTGACCAGGAACCACAGCGCGGCCAGTACCGCGCCGGCGACGAACACCAATCCTGCGCCCTGCAGGCCGTACAGCCAGCCGCCCAGGCTGCCGCCGATCGCCACGCCGATAAACTGGCTGGTGGAGTAAACCCCCATCGCGGTGCCCTTATAGCCGGCCGGCGACTCTTTGCTGATCAACGAAGGCAGAATGGCCTCCATCACGTTGAACGCCATAAAGAACAGCTGCACGCCGGCGATGATGCCCCACAGGTGCGCGCCGGACAGCCACAGCAGCACTTCGGCGCAGAACAGCACCGCCACGCAGCCCATGAATACCTGCTTCATGCGGCGGTATTTCTCGGCGTAGATGATGAACGGCACCACGGCGACGAACGACACCAGCATGGTCACCAGATAAACGATCCAGTGCCGGCTTGCCGCCAGCCCGGCTTTTTCCATCGCCAGCGGCAGCGCGACAAAGCTCGACATCAGCAGAATATGCAGGCACATGATGCCGAAGTTGAGCTTCAGCAGCCGCGAGTTGCTCAGCACCTTGCTGAAGCTGCCGCGCACGATGCTCGACTCGCGGTTCAGCACGTGGTGGCTGGCGGAAGGCACCACCGCCAGGGTGATGGCGATGCCGGCCAGCGCCAGCACGGCGATCATCCAGAACAGCGCATGCAGGCCGTAGGCGTGGGTGACGATCGGCCCCAGCACCATGGCGATGGCGAAGGTGATGCCGAAGCTGACGCCGATAAAGGCCATCGCCTTGGTGCGATTCTGCTCGCGGGTCAGGTCCGACAGCAGGGCCATCACCGCCGCCGCAATGGCGCCGGAGCCCTGCAGCGCACGGCCGAGGATCACTCCCCAGATAGAATCGGTGGCGGCGGCGATCACGCTGCCGAGCGCGAAGATCAGCAGCCCGCCGACGATCAGCGGCTTGCGGCCGATGCGATCGGAAATCAGGCCGAACGGGATCTGGAAAATCGCCTGCGCCAGGCCGTAGATGCCGATGGCGATGCCGATCAGCGCCTCGCTGGCGCCGTTGAGCGCCATGCCGTAGGTGGTCAACACCGGCAGCACCATAAACATGCCGAGCATGCGCAGTGAAAATACGGTGCCCAGCCCCCAGGTGGCGCGGAGCTCCAGTGGGGTCATTGAATTATCGTTCACATCAAACCTCGGTAAAAACTATTCCGTCAGGTACTGGATAGAGCGCCTGAGGGAATGGCCTCTGTAAAAGCTGCGTCATTTTAGTGTGAAGGGCAGGGGGGGTAAATCTAATGTTGTTTAACAGATATTACAGCTTTCCTTGCAGGCTTGACGTCGCAGCGGCGTTGGCTGCGGTGCCAGTCATGTCGGGAAAAACGGATTTCTGGACGGGCAAATAAAATGGGCCGCAGAAGCGGCCCATTCACAGACGATTTGGCTTACCAAACGTAGGTCACCAGCGCTTCAGGCGCCGCCGTGGCGCTGAAGTCGATCGACATCATCACGCTCAGAGAGGTGATGGCGACGATGGAGAACACAAACAGTTTGCGCGCCCAGATGCTGTCGTTCTCGGTCTTGTAACCGCGCAGCGCCATGCCCAGCCACCACACGCTCACCGCCGCAGCGACGATCAGGTATTTGTAGCCGGCGTAGCCGCCGAGGGTCAGCATCAGCGTGGCGACCATAAAGGCCACGATATAGACCGTGATGTGGTTCTTGGCGACGGAAATGCCTTTCACCACCGGCAGCACCGGAATGTTGGCCGCCTGGTAATCTTTAAAGCGGAAGATGGCGATCGCATAGGAATGCGGCATCTGCCACAGGCTAAAGATAGCCAGCAGGATCAACGCGCCGGCGTCAAACTCGTTGGTCACCGCGCAGTAACCGATAACCGGCGGCGCAGCGCCCGACAGGCTGCCGATCAGCGTGCCGTATACCGAGTGGCGTTTCATGTACAGGCTGTAAACGCCGACATAAACCACGAAGCCCATCACCGCCAGCCACATGGCCAGCGGGTTGGCGCCGATATACAGCAACGCAAAGCCCGCAATACCCAAAACGGTAGCATAAACCAGGGTTACACTCGGCGCGATCAGGCCTTTTACCAGCACCCGGTTCTTCGTTCTCTCCATTTTCTTGTCGATGTCGCGGTCAATGTAGTTGTTAAACACACAGCCCGAGGCGACAACCAACGAGACACCCAGCAGGGTGGCGAGAAACAGGGGATAATCGATGCTTCCTTTGGAAGCAAGCAGGAATCCCCCAACGACAGAAATTAAATTGCCGAAAATAATTCCTGGTTTAGTGACTTGCAGGTATTGCTTAATCATCACGTGCAGCTCGACTCTTAACTGACCATCATATTGATGTTGAGGTTGTACATAATCCAGAGTGAACCCACAACAACGATACCGATGATCATAGCGGTGAACAGCAATGCCACCAGGTTCCAGCGCTCTTCCGATGAGGTGTTCATGTGCAGGAAGTAAATCAGGTGAACTACCACCTGAATGACCGCCATGCCGACAACAACCGCCAGGATGGTTGAATGAGAGGCTGTGCCGTTCATCACCATCGCAAATGGAATTACCGTCAGGATGATCGACAGGATAAAGCCGATCAGATATGACTTAACGCTACCGTGGCTTGCGCCGCCGTGAGAAGTTTCATGGGATGAATGGCTCATGACATAACCCCCAGCAGGTAAACAACGGTAAATACGCAGATCCACACCACGTCCAGGAAGTGCCAGAACAGGCTCAGGCACATCAGACGGGTTTTGTTGGTTGAGGTCAGGCCGCGTTTGCTCACCTGAATCATCATGATGATGATCCAGACCAGGCCGGTAGACACGTGCAGACCGTGGGTCGCAACCAGCGCGAAGAAGCTGGACAGGAACGCGCTGCGATCCGGACCGAAGCCTTCGGCGATCAGGTGATGGAACTCGTAGATTTCCATCGCGACGAAGCCCAGACCAAACAGGAAGGTCAGGAACAGCCAGGTGTTTACGCCGCCAACCTTGCCTTTGTTCATGGCGATCATCGCCATGCCGTAGGTGATGGAGCTGAACAACAGCAGGAAAGTTTCAACCAGGACAAACTTCAGATCGAAGATGTCTTTGCCAGAGGGACCGCCAGCGGTCCCGTTCACCAGTACTGCATAGGTCGCGAACAAGCTCGCGAACAAAATACAGTCGCTCATCAGGTAGATCCAGAATCCGAAGACTTTGGTCTCTCCCGCGTCGTGGTGCCCATGCTCTGCATGGGCTGCGTTATGGTTAGTCAGAGTATCAGTTGACATGTTTCACGCCTGCTTTGCTGATTTGTTCATAGTGTTGGTTCTCAATGCGCTCGATTTCATCAACCTGCACATAGTAATCAACATCTTCATCGAAGCTCTTGGCAATCCAGGTCACGATCATGCCCACGAAGGCAGCGATCGCCATCCACCAGATGTCCCAGATCATCGCGAAACCGAATACCAGGCTGAAACCAGCAATAATCACGCCGGCGCCGGTATTTTTCGGCATATGAATCGGCTCGTATTTCGCCGGTTTCTTATAGGCTTCGCCTTTTTCTTTCATGTCCCAGAATTCATCACGGTCGTGGATCTGCGGCACTACGGCAAAGTTATAGAACGGCGGTGGAGACGACGTTGACCACTCCAGCGTACGAGCACCCCATGGGTCACCGGTCAGATCGCGGTTCTGATCGCGGTCGCGCACGCTGACGAAGATCTGAATCAGCTGGCACAGGATACCGCAGGCAACCAGCGCCGCACCGCCGGCTGCGACCAGCAGCAGAGGGTGGAACTCAGGGTTGATGTTCTGGCTGATACGACGCGTCATGCCCATAAAGCCCAGAGCGTACAGCGGCATGAAGGCAACGAAGAAGCCGATGATCCAGAACCAGAACGCGCGGATGCCCCATTTTTCGTTCAGCGTGAAGCCGAAGGATTTAGGGAACCAGTAGGTCAGGCCGGCGAAGCAACCGAACACCACACCGCCGATGATCACGTTATGGAAGTGAGCAATCAGGAACAGGCTGTTGTGCAGCACGAAGTTCGCGCCCGGCACCGCCAGCAGAACCCCGGTCATCCCACCCACGGAGAAGGTGATGATGAAGCCAATGGTCCACAGCATCGCGGAGTTGAGCTGAATGCGGCCCTGATACATGGTGAACAGCCAGTTGAAGATTTTCACCCCGGTCGGGATGGAAATGATCATGGTGGCGATACCGAAGAAGGCGTTGACGTTCGCGCCGGACCCCATGGTGAAGAAGTGGTGCAGCCATACGATGAACGACAGAACGGTAATCGCGATGGTTGCCCATACCAGTGAGGTATAGCCGAACAGGCGTTTTCTGGAGAAGGTCGCGGTCACTTCGGAGAACACGCCGAACACCGGCAGCACCAGAATATACACCTCTGGGTGACCCCAGGCCCAAATCAGGTTGATGTACATCATCATGTTGCCGCCCATATCATTGGTAAAGAAATGGGTGCCCAGATAGCGATCCAGGGTCAGCAACGCGATGGTGACGGTCAGAATTGGGAAAGAGACGATGATCAGGACGTTAGTGCACAGCGCCGCCCAGGTGAACACCGGCATCTTCATCAGAGGCATGCCAGGCGCGCGCATCTTCATGATGGTGGCGAAGAAGTTCACGCCGGTCAGCAAGGTACCCAAACCGGAAATCTGCAGGCTCCAGATCCAGTAATCGACCCCGACGCCAGGACTGTACTCCTTGCCCGACAGCGGCGGATACGCCAGCCAGCCGGTCTGCGCGAACTCACCGACCCCCAGGGAGATGTTGATCAGCACCACGCCCACCACGAAGAACCAGAAGCTCAGGGAGTTCAGGAACGGGAAGGCGACGTCGCGCGCACCGATTTGCAACGGCACCACGACGTTCATCAGGCCGACCACGAAAGGCATCGCCATGAAGAAGATCATGATGACGCCGTGGGCGGTGAAGATTTGGTCGTAGTGGTGCGGCGGCAGGAATCCTGCCTCGCCGGCGGACGCAAGCGCCTGCTGGCTACGCATCATGATGGCATCGGCGAAACCACGCAGCAGCATAACCATTGCCACGATGATGTACATGATACCAATTTTTTTATGGTCGACCGAAGTCAGCCAGTCTTTCCACAGCCATTTCCATTTGCCGAAATAGGTTATCAGCGCCAGCAGTGCCAGGCCTCCAATAACAATTGCAGCAACGGTGACCATGATGATCGGTTCGTGGTACGGAACCGCATCAAGCGTTAATTTTCCCAACATCAGTTTATTCCTCGGCTCCGGCGTGAGCATGTTCACCCATGTCCATACCCTGGCTCATGTCCATACCTTCGTGCGCGGCAGCGCCTTTGTGCATGTCCATATCACCCATGAATTTGGCAATAGTTTCTTTGAACAAATTCGGTTTGACACTGGAGAAGTACTCGACCGGGTTATTTTCACTCGGTTCTGCCAGTTTGTTAAAGTCGCTGGTGGCGTTTAGGTTATTAGACGATTCTTTCACCTTGGCAACCCACTGATCGAAGTCGCCTTCGGTCGGGGTCACAATCGCGGTGAATTTCATGCCGGAGAACCCGCGGCCACTGAAGCTGCTGGAAATACCGTCGTATTTGCCCGCTTCGTTGCCGATCAGGTGCAGTTTGGTCTGCATCCCGGCCATCGCATAAATCTGCCCACCTAACTGAGGAATAAAGAACGAGTTCATTACCGAGTTAGAGGTGATCTTGAATTCGACTGGAACATCTTTCGGGAAAGCCAGCTCATTAACGGTCGCGATGCCTTGTTCCGGGTAGATAAACAGCCATTTCCAGTCGAGCGACACCACTTCGATCGTCATCGGCTTCTTGTCGGTGACAATCGGCTTGAACGGATCGAGCTCGTGGGTAGTCTTCCAGGTAATGGTGCCAAGGATGGCGATGATAATGATAGGAATGGTCCAGACGACCGCTTCGATCTTGTTGGAGTGCGCCCAGTTCGGGCTGTACTTGGCGTTTTTGTTGGAAGCACGGTACTTCCAAGCAAAGGCGAACGCCATGAAGATAACGGGTATCACCACGATCAACATCAAGGCGATTGCGGTGATAATCAGTGTCCGTTGCTCAACACCAATTGCTCCTTTGGGGTTCATCAATACCATATTGCAGCCGCTGAGCATTACAGTTGCCGCAATTAATGACATCATCCCAATACTTTTATTGTATTTCTTAAGTCTCATCTAACGACCTCAATTACAAAGGCTCTATTGTCGTTTCATGTGTGCGGGCATTTTACGGGAAGGTTGCAGTACTGTAAACCTGCTTAAGGGAGTGTCAGCGCCTTGTTGACACTTTATGTTAAGGGGGTCACAGATGTCACCCAGCGTGACAATTTACCAATGGCAACAACGCGTTGGCGCGCTGAATCGTGCCGGGTCGTTCGTATGTTAAGGAAAACTAAAGGTATGATGAATCCGGGCAGAAAAAACGCTTTTTTGAAATACGCAGGAAAGGTTTATTTAATGTAAAATAATTGTGTATTAAAGGTGAATTTAATTTTATTCCGCGTGGGTCGCTCGGATAAAAAATAATTTCAAGGCCAATTAATATTTTTTTAACCAAATAAACACCTCGCGCCGCGGCTCTTTTGCCGGCCGGCGCGAACGCCGGCCGGTCCCTCATGTCGGCCGGGTGCGGCGCAGCGCCAGGTAGTCCAGCAGGCTGCCCATCAGGATGCCCACCAGGCTGAGCGCGGCGCCGAACTGCAGCAGGCTATCGGCCAGCGACGGCGCCTGCGTCCACGCCAGAGCGTTGGCAATCAGCAACAGCAGCCACAGCCCCAGCAGCGAACATCCCAGCGTCAGCAGGCGCAGCGCCCAACGATAGGCGCCGGCGAAGGCGTTGCGCGGCATAAACTCGCCGGTCCGTTGCGTGTGCTCCAGCGTTTGGCGGCAGATGCCCAGCAGCAGCAGGCCGGGCAGGGCGGCGGCGATGGAGAATAAATAGAACAGCGCCCAGCCGTTGGCTTCGACGAACCAGCCGGCGATTGGCCCGACGTAGACGCGGCCAACTGCGGACAGCGCGGAAAGCAGCGCAAACTGCGTCGCGGAGAAAGAGCGGTTGCACAGCGTCATCAGCAGCGCAACGAACGCCGCGGTGCCCATGCCGCCGCACAGGTTCTCGAGGAAGATGGCGCTGCCCATGGTGATGATGTTTTTGTCGGTCACCGCCAGGATCCAGTAACCGAAATTGGAAACCGCTTGCAGGATGCCGAACAGCATCAGCGCGCGGAACAGGCTGAGGCGCTGCATCAGCACCCCGCCGAACAGCGCGCCGACGATGGTGGCGAACAGGCCGAGGGTTTTGTTCACCAGCCCCACTTCGCCGGCGTCGAAACCCACGCCGCGGATCAGGAAGGTGGTGCTCAGGCTGCCGGCGAAGGCGTCGCCCATTTTGTACATCACGATCAACAGCAGGATCAGCCAGGCGTTGTTGCGCGCAAAGAAATCGCGCAGCGGCGCGACGACCGCCTGTTCCATGGTGCGCGGCGCCGGGATGCTTTCGTCCGGTTCCGGCGCCATCAGCGTGGCGGCGATGCCGATCAGCATCAGCCCGGCCATCAACCAGTAGGTGGCCTGCCAACCGAAGTAGCGATCCGCCAGCCACAGCGCCAGCCCGCCGGAAACCAGCATCGCCAGCCGGTAGCCGAGCACCGAGATCGCCGCGCCGGCGCCGCGCTCTTCGGCGTTCAGCAGATCGGTTTTATAGGCGTCAAACACAATATCCTGCGAAGCGGAGCAGAACGCCACCAGCACCGCCAGCGCCGCCAGCCACCAGAGGTGTTCCGCCGGCTGCATGAAGCCCATCGCCACGATCGCCGCCACCAGCAGGAGTTGGCTGATCAGCAGCCAGCCGCGACGCCGCCCGAGGAACGGCGGGGTGTAGCGGTCCATAAAGGGCGACCAGAGGAATTTGAACACATAGGCCTGGCCGACCAGCGAGAAGATGCCGATGGTTTTCAGATCGATGTTTTCGACGGTCATCCAAGCTTGCAGCGTGCCGGAGGTCAATGCCAGCGGCAGGCCCGATGCAAAGCCCAGCAGCAGGAGAATGGCGGAATTACGCTGGGTGAAGATGTTCAGATACTGTTTCGACATGAGTTCCCTGTCGGCGCCGCCCGGCGTTCCGGGCGGCACGCGGCGTCCGCGGGTTAACGCGCGTTTTGCTTGATGAAGTCGTTGACGCTGGTGTCCTGCGCCATATCGGCGATCACGTCGCCCAGCACCGAGTTGACCGCATCGGTGATCTTCTCGTTGGTGGCGGTGAAGGCGCCCTGCACGTTATAGGTTGAGCGGTAGTTCTTCACCTGTTTGTTGCCGTTCTTCGCCTGGGCGATGATCGAGATGTCGGCCTTGGTGGTGATGTTGTAGCGCAGGTTGCCTTCAGAGACGTCCGCGTACAGGTTGTTGACCACGATTTGCAGGTCTACCGCGCCGTCGGCGCCGATCATGTAGCCGCGCGCGCCCATTTGCTTCTCCAGCACTTCCTGCAGCAGGAAGCGCAGATCGCGCGATGGCGTCAGGGTAACCAGTTGGCCGTCGCGATTCACTTTGGCCAGCGCCTGATCCTTGCGTTGATCCGCGCCGTTAATGCTGACGGTCACGCCCTGCAGGGTCGGATCCTGCAGCGGCAGGACAATCTTGGGCGTGACGTTCAGGGTATTGCTGCTGGTCGCGCAGCCGGCCAGCATCAGCGCGGCCAGCAAAGGAAGACAAAGTTTTTTTAACATGTTTACTGTCTCATTCTCGATGGATTTAGTCGTAATCAGAGCGGGATAGCCAACAACAAATTGCCGACATCATAGCATCGCCGCTGCCCGGTGGAAGCGCGGAACGCGCCCGAGTGACAAATTTTTACCTGTCGTTGATAAAAACATGCTTTTTTGGCCGGCTCAATCGGATTAACCTCAAGCGGCGGGCGAGGTTGGCCATTGTTTGCCCGCCAAGAAACAGAAATTTATCCCGGCGATGGTCTAAACGGAACAAAACCGGCTAATATTGAACTAGATGGGCACGGTCCTCTGCCGGTGTTGTAAGGAGATCCTATGATTCGCGAGCAAATAGAAGCAAAGTTAAGGGCGGCGTTTGAGCCCGCGTATCTGGAAGTCGTTGATGAAAGCTATCGTCATAACGTTCCGGCGGGCTCAGAAAGCCATTTCAAGGTGGTATTGGTCAGCGATCGCTTTGTCGGCGAACGTTTCCTGACGCGTCACCGTTCGATTTACGGCGTGCTGTCGGACGAATTGGCGGACGGCGTGCATGCGCTGGCGCTGCACACCTATACCCTGAAAGAGTGGGAGGGGCTGCAGGACACGGTGCCGGCTTCGCCACCCTGTCGCGGGGCCGGCACGCTGGCCTGACGGCTAAAATTTGCGGTAATCAGTGGAACTTTGCCCATGATTTGGGGTATTACTACTGACGAATTTTGGAACGGCCTGCGGGCCGTTTCTGTTTTTGACGACGACACGGCCGAGGCGCAATGCGGCCAAACGGCGGTCGGCTTTGAGGCCTTTTGGCGATCAAATCGGCAAAAGTGTGAGTTTTAGCGCGCCTGCGCCGCCTTGCTTTCCTCGACTCGCCACGCATGCGCCGCTATAATGTCGCGTCTTATTTTTCCGGAATGGTTTCGGGACGCTTCTGTCATCAGGGAACTCGGTTCTGTAATGTAGCCGTCCTGGTTCTTGGAACGGAGTTGACCGAGCACTGTGATTTTTTTGAGGTAACAAGATGCAAGTTTCAGTAGAAACCACTCAAGGCCTTGGGCGCCGTCTCTCTATTACTGTACCGGCTGATACTATCAATCAGGCTGTGAAGAAAGAGCTGATCAACGCGGCGAAAAGCGTTCGTATCGACGGCTTCCGCAAAGGCAAAGTGCCGATGAACATCGTTGAACAGCGTTACGGCGCTTCTGTTCGTCAGGACGTGCTGGGCGAAGCGATGCAGCGCAGCTTCGTTGACGCGATCATCAAAGAAAAGATTAATCCGGCCGGCGCGCCAAACTACGTGCCGGGCGAGTACAAAGAGGGTGAAGACTTCACCTTCGCCGTTGAGTTCGAAGTGTATCCGGAAGTTGAGCTGAAAGGCCTGGACAGCATCGAAGTCGAGAAGCCGGTGGTTGAAGTTAACGACGCTGACGTCGACACCATGCTGGACACCCTGCGCAAGCAGCAGGCGAGCTGGAAAGACAGCGACCGCGCAGTGGAAGCTGAAGACCGCGTGACCGTTGACTTCACCGGTTCTATCGACGGCGAAGAGTTCGAAGGCGGCAAAGCCTCTGATTTCGTTCTGGCCATGGGCCAGGGCCGCATGATCCCGGGCTTCGAAGAAGGCCTGGTCGGTCACAAAGCCGGTGAAGAATTCACCATCGACGTCAACTTCCCGGAAGACTACCACGCGGAAAACCTGAAGGGCAAAGCGGCTAAATTCGCTATCGTTCTGAAGAAAGTTGAAGAGCGCGAGCTGCCGGAACTGACCGAAGAATTCATCAAGCGTTTCGGCGTGGCTGATGGTTCCATCGCCGGTCTGCGCGCCGAAGTGCGTAAAAACATGGAGCGCGAGCTGAAAGGCGCGGTGCGCAACCGCATCAAGACTCAGGCGATCGACGGCCTGGTCAGCGCTAACGAAATCGACGTTCCTGCTGCGCTGATCGACGGCGAAGTTGACGTTCTGCGCCGTCAGGCGGCACAGCGTTTCGGCGGCAACGAGAAGCAAGCGCTGGAACTGCCTCGCGAACTGTTCGAAGAGCAGGCCAAGCGTCGCGTGGTGGTCGGTCTGCTGCTGGGCGAAGTGATCAGCACCAACGATCTGAAAGCTGACGAAGACCGCGTGAAAACGCTGATCGAAGAAATGGCTTCCGCCTACGAAGATCCGAGCGAAGTCGTTGAGTTCTACAGCAAAAACAAAGAGCTGATGAACAACATGCGCAACGTCGCTCTGGAAGAACAAGCGGTTGAAGCCCTGCTGGCGAAAGCGAAAGTGACTGAGAAAGCCACTACCTTCAGCGAGCTGATGAACCAGACTCAACAGGCGTAATGTCTGCGTGCGGGGGCGCACTCCGTTGCGCCCGCGGGTTCGGCCTTCGAACCCCTGCATGATAAAAAAGCCCGTAACCTTCGGTTGCGGGCTTTTCTTTTTGCCACGTTGCTGATTAATCTCAGGTTAAGCGTAGCAATATGCACTATATTTACCCTGTTGCATCGGGAAGGGGCTGGCATGATAGGGTCAGCCGAACGGGATGTGCGCGGGCGCGTGGAGAAAATCGCCGCCTGGGCTTGAAATTCCGCCGTCGTTCCCCAATCTGTAAAAAAGAATCTAGGGGCTGTTTGCCAGAGTGCGCGGGATGAAATAACCGTCGGGTACGTGTGGCGCGGGTCGAATGCTTGAGCATAGTCATCATGACCGTTCTCAAGTAGAATCGGTGTATTAGGGTGTAACCCTGGCCGCCAAGGCAATTTCTATTAGGAGACGGTAATGTCATACAGTGGCGAACGAGATCAATTTGCACCTAACATGGCCCTGGTGCCGATGGTGGTAGAGCAGACTTCACGCGGGGAGCGTTCTTACGACATCTATTCCCGCCTGCTGAAAGAGCGCATCATTTTCCTGACCGGTCAGGTTGAAGACCACATGGCCAACCTGATTGTGGCGCAAATGCTGTTCCTCGAAGCGGAAAGCCCGGAAAAAGACATTTTCCTCTATATCAACTCGCCGGGTGGCGTGATCACCGCAGGCATGTCAATCTATGACACCATGAAGTTCATCAAGCCGGACGTCAGCACCATCTGTATGGGCCAGGCGTGCTCGATGGGCTCCTTCCTGCTGACCGCCGGCGCCAAGGGCAAGCGTTTCTGCCTGCCGAACTCGCGGGTGATGATTCACCAGCCGCTGGGCGGCTATCAGGGGCAGGCGACGGACATCGAAATCCATGCGCGTGAAATCCTGAAGGTGAAGGCGCGGATGAACGAGCTGATGGCGGAACATACCGGCCAGTCGCTGGAGCAGATCGAACGCGACACCGAGCGCGATCGCTTTATGACCGCGGAAGAAGCCGTGGAATACGGTCTGGTTGACGGCATTCTGACACACCGCAGCTAGAACCACGCGGCGCCGATAGACTATAGTAATCAGAGTGGGCGCGGCTCGCTCTGTTGAGGATTATCGGCGTTCCCGATATGAGTTTGGGCGCACTGCCGCCGTGATTTTCCTGCGGGACAAAGACTAAAGAAGAGGTTTACTGATGACAGATAAGCGCAAAGACGGTTCAGGAAAGCTGCTGTACTGCTCTTTCTGCGGCAAAAGCCAGCATGAAGTGCGTAAGCTGATTGCCGGTCCGTCAGTGTATATCTGCGATGAATGTGTTGACCTGTGTAACGACATTATTCGCGAAGAGATTAAAGAAGTTGCCCCGCATCGTGAGCGCAGTGCGCTGCCGACGCCGCACGAAATCCGCCATCACCTGGATGACTACGTCATTGGCCAGGAGCAGGCGAAGAAAGTGCTGGCGGTTGCGGTGTACAACCACTACAAACGTCTGCGCAACGGCGACACCAGCAACGGTATCGAGTTGGGCAAGAGCAACATTCTGCTGATTGGCCCGACCGGCAGCGGTAAAACCCTGCTGGCGGAAACGCTGGCGCGTTTCCTGGATGTGCCGTTCACCATGGCCGACGCCACCACGCTGACCGAAGCCGGTTACGTGGGTGAGGACGTGGAGAATATTATCCAGAAGCTGTTGCAGAAGTGTGACTACGACGTGCAGAAAGCGCAGCGCGGCATCGTCTATATCGATGAAATCGACAAGATTTCTCGTAAGTCGGACAACCCGTCAATCACCCGCGACGTGTCGGGCGAGGGCGTGCAGCAGGCGCTGTTGAAGCTGATCGAAGGCACCATCGCCGCGGTGCCGCCGCAGGGTGGGCGCAAGCATCCGCAGCAGGAATTCCTGCAGGTCGACACCTCGAAGATCCTGTTCATCTGCGGCGGCGCCTTCGCCGGCCTGGATAAGGTGATCGGTCAGCGCGTCAATACCGGTTCCGGCATTGGCTTCGGCGCGACCGTCAAGGGCGAATCCGAGAAGGCGACCGAAGGCGAGCTGCTGCTGCAGGCCGAACCGGAAGATCTGATCAAGTTCGGTTTGATCCCTGAGTTCATCGGCCGTCTGCCGGTGGTGGCGACGCTGAGCGAACTGAGCGAAGACGCGCTGATCCAGATCCTGAAAGAGCCGAAAAACGCCCTGACCAAGCAGTATCAGGCGTTGTTCAACCTGGAAGGCGTCGAGCTGGAGTTCCGTGACGAAGCGCTGAACGCCATCGCCAAAAAGGCCATGGCGCGCAAAACCGGCGCCCGCGGCCTGCGTTCCATCGTGGAAGGCGCGCTGCTCGACACCATGTACGATCTGCCGTCGATGGACAGCGTAGACAAAGTGGTGATCGACGAGTCGGTGATCGCCGGCCAGTCTAAGCCGCTGTTGATTTACGGCAAGCCGGAAGCGCAGGCTTCAGGCGAATAATTCGCCAGTCAAACCAGAACGTTAATAGCAAAATGGGGGATTTTATCCCCCATTTCTTTTTCCTGCATTCTTGCCGTTGAATGTAAGAGATTCATCCCCATATACTCATTAACCAGATTTTGTGAAACGTTTGATGCTTGCGTCTCATGAGATTCCCCCTCAACCTGGCGGAAATTAAACTAAGAGAGAGCTCTATGAACCCTGAGCGTTCCGAACGCATTGAAATCCCCGTCTTGCCGTTGCGCGACGTGGTGGTTTATCCGCACATGGTGATCCCGTTATTTGTTGGCCGGGAAAAATCGATTCGGTGCCTCGAAGCAGCAATGGATCATGATAAAAAGATCATGCTGGTGGCACAGAAAGAGGCCTCAACGGATGAACCTGGCATTAACGATTTATTCTCCGTCGGCACCGTAGCGTCGATCCTGCAGATGCTGAAGCTGCCGGACGGCACGGTAAAAGTGCTGGTGGAGGGCCTGCAGCGCGCACGCATCACCACGCTTTCCGACAGCGGCGAGCATTTTGCCGCCCAGGCGGAATACCTCGAGTCGCCGGCGATCGACGAGCGCGAGCAAGAAGTGCTGGTGCGCACCGCGATCAACCAGTTTGAAGGCTACATCAAGCTGAACAAAAAGATCCCGCCGGAGGTGCTGACTTCGCTGAACAGCATCGACGACGCCGCGCGCCTGGCGGACACCATCGCCGCGCATATGCCGCTGAAGCTCAGCGACAAGCAGTCGGTGCTGGAGATGTTCGACATTACCGAGCGTCTGGAGTACCTGATGGCGATGATGGAGTCGGAGATCGACCTGCTGCAGGTCGAGAAACGCATCCGCAACCGCGTCAAGAAACAGATGGAAAAAAGCCAGCGCGAGTACTATCTGAACGAGCAGATGAAGGCGATTCAGAAAGAGCTGGGCGAGATGGACGACGCGCCGGACGAACACGAAGCGCTGAAGCGCAAGATCGAAGCGGCGAAAATGCCGAAAGACGCGCGCGAAAAAACCGAAGCGGAACTGCAAAAGCTGAAAATGATGTCGCCGATGTCTGCGGAAGCGACCGTGGTGCGCGGCTATATCGACTGGATGCTGCAGGTGCCGTGGAATGCGCGCAGCAAGGTGAAAAAAGACCTGGTCAAGGCGCAGGAAGTGCTCGATATCGATCACTACGGCCTGGAGCGCGTCAAGGATCGCATCCTCGAGTACCTCGCGGTGCAGAGCCGCGTCAGCAAAATCAAGGGGCCGATCCTGTGCCTGGTGGGGCCGCCGGGGGTGGGTAAAACCTCGCTGGGCCAGTCGATCGCCAAGGCGACCGGCCGCCAGTACGTGCGCATGGCGCTGGGCGGCGTGCGGGACGAAGCGGAAATCCGCGGCCACCGTCGCACCTACATCGGCTCCATGCCGGGCAAGCTGATCCAGAAAATGGCCAAGGTCGGGGTGAAAAACCCGCTGTTCCTGCTGGACGAGATCGACAAGATGTCTTCCGACATGCGCGGCGATCCGGCTTCGGCGCTGCTTGAGGTGCTGGATCCTGAACAGAACGTGGCGTTTAACGATCACTACCTGGAAGTGGATTACGATCTGTCCGACGTGATGTTCGTGGCCACCTCGAACTCGATGAACATTCCTGCGCCGCTGCTGGACCGTATGGAAGTGATCCGCCTGTCGGGCTACACCGAGGACGAGAAGCTCAACATCGCCAAGCAGCACCTGCTGCCGAAGCAGCTTGAGCGCAACGCGCTGAAGAAAGGCGAACTGACGGTAGACGACAGCGCCATCGTCGGCATTATCCGCTTCTACACCCGCGAAGCCGGGGTGCGTAGCCTGGAGCGCGAAATCTCCAAGCTGTGCCGCAAAGCGGTGAAAGCGCTGCTGATGGACAAGAAGATCAAGCACATCGAGATCAACGGCGACAACCTGAAAGACTACCTGGGCGTGCAGCGCGTCGACTACGGCCGTGCGGATACCGAAAACCGCGTGGGCGAAGTGACCGGTCTGGCGTGGACGGAAGTGGGCGGCGACCTGCTGACCATCGAAACCGCCTGCGTACCGGGCAAGGGCAAGCTGACCTACACCGGTTCCCTGGGTGAGGTGATGCAGGAGTCGATTCAGGCTGCGTTGACCGTGGTGCGGGCGCGGGCGGAAAAACTGGGCATCAACGCCGATTTCTATGAAAAGCGCGATATCCACGTTCACGTGCCGGAAGGGGCGACGCCGAAAGACGGGCCGAGCGCCGGTATTGCGATGTGCACCGCGCTGGTTTCCTGCCTGACCGGCAACCCGGTGCGCGCCGATGTGGCGATGACCGGCGAGATCACGCTGCGCGGTCAGGTGTTGCCGATCGGCGGCCTGAAAGAGAAGCTGTTGGCGGCGCATCGCGGCGGCATCAAAACCGTGCTGATCCCGTACGAGAACAAGCGCGATCTGGAAGAAATTCCGGACAATGTTATCGCCGATCTGGAGATTCATCCGGTGCAGCGAATCGATGAAGTTTTGAACATTGCGTTGCAAAACCCGGCCTTCGGCGCACTGCCGGTCGCGGTAAAATAGTGACGAATCGCAAAAACCATTGATAAAACTTATGCTGGCAAGCCATTTCGGACTTGCCAGCATTTTTTTGTACCGCTAAGTTAGTAAGCTGTCGGCCTGTGTTTTGCCTCCCAGACGGTGGCTTGCCAAGGTCCGATGGGATTGATATAACAGCTGCGCTGTCGCAACCGTAGGGATTTTTCGGTGCGACGATTGAATTCTAGAGGGGATGATAGAGTGAATAAGTCACAACTGATCGACAAGATTGCCGCAGGTGCTGATATTTCCAAAGCGGCAGCTGGACGCGCTTTAGATGCAGTAATTGCTTCTGTTACCGACTCCTTGAAGGCAGGGGATGACGTGGCCCTGGTTGGTTTCGGCTCCTTCACCGTTCGTGAGCGTTCGGCCCGTACCGGCCGTAACCCGCAAACCGGTAAAGAGATCAAAATCGCGGCAGCCAAAGTTCCGGCCTTCCGTGCAGGGAAAGCGCTGAAAGACGCAGTAAACTGATAGTTTGCGTCTAACCGTTTAGCGAGACAGGGTTTTGTAATAAACAATCACCTGACGCAACGGTGCTGGTAAGGTAAGATACAAGGCGCATCGGATTGATGCGCTTTTTTTATTTTTGTCGCAGGGAACGCGCCTGCACAAGGGTTTTTAATCCACATCACAGCGGAGTGTTGTCACACTATGATGGACAATTTACGCGCGGCTGCTAATCACGTCGTGCTCAAAATCATCCTGGGCCTGATCATTTTGTCATTTCTTTTGACTGGGGTGGTCAGCTATCAGGGGAGTTCCGGCGATTATGCTGCGAAAGTAAATGGCCAGACGATCGAACGCGCTCAGCTGGAACAGGCTTTCCAAAGCGAACGCAGCCGCATGCAGCAGCAGCTGGGTGACCAGTTCTCCGCGCTGGCGGGCAACGAAGGCTACATGCAGCAGATGCGCCGCCAGGTGCTGTCCCAGTTGATCGACAACATGCTGCTGGACCAATACGCCAAGAAATTAGGTCTGAGCGTCAGCGACGATCAGATCAAGGAGGCCATCCGCAAGGCGCCTTACTTCCAGACCAACGGCCAGTTCGATAACGCCAAATACCTCGACCTGATCGGCCGCATGGGCTACACCGCGGATAACTTCGCGCAGTCAATGCGCCAGCAGCTGGTCAACCAGCAGGTGATCCAGGCCTTCGGCGAGTCGGGCTTCGTGCTGCCGGCCGAGTCCCAATCCATGGCGGCGCTGGTGTTGCAGGAGCGCGACGTGCGCCTGGCTACGCTCGATCTGAAAGCGCTGCAGGCCAAGCAGAGCGCCGGCGACGACGAACTGAAAGCTTATTACGACCAGAACAAGAACAGCTTTATCGCGCCTGAGCAGGTCAAGGTCAGCTATATCCCGATGGACGCCGCGTCCATGCAGGACAAGGTAAAGATTACCGACGCCGACGTCAGCGCCTACTACGATCAGCACAAGAGCAGCTATGGCCAGCCGGAGCGCAAGAACTACAGCGTGATCCAGCTGAAAACCGAGGCGGAAGCCAATGCGGTGCTGGATGAGCTGAAAAAGGGCGGCGATTTCGCCACCCTGGCGAAGGATAAATCCACCGACATCATCTCGCGCCGCACCGGCGGCGAGCTGGGCTGGCTGGAGCCGGAAACCACCGCCGACGAGCTGAAGCAGGCTGACCTCACCGAGAAAGGCCAGCTGTCCGGCGTGGTGAAATCCTCCGTCGGCTACCTGATCGTGCGCCTGAACGACATCGAGCCTGAGAAAGTGAAGCCGCTGAGCGAAGTGCATGACGCCATCGCCAAGCAGGTTCAGCAGGAGAAAGCGGTAGACGCCTATTACGCGCTGCAGCAGAAGGTGAGCGAAGCGGCGACCAGCGATAACGAATCCCTGGCCTCGGCCGAGGAAGCGGCCGGCGTGAAGGCGGCGCAAACCGACTGGTTCACCCGCGACAACATCCCCGCCGCGCTGAACTTCAAGCCGGTGGTGCAGTCGATCTTCGACGGCTCGCTGATCGGCGAGAACGGCGCGCCGGGCAGCAACTCCGACGTGATTACCGTCGACGGCGACCGCGCCTTCGTGGTGCGCGTGACCGGTCACAAGCCGGAAGGCATCGAACCTTTCGACCAGGTCAAGGATCGCGTGGCGGAGCTGGTGAAGCGCAACAAAGCGGTTCAGGAAGCGAAGCTGCAGGGCGAGAAGCTGCTGGTTGAGCTGAAGCAGGGCAAAGGCGACGAAGCGATGAAAGCCGCCGGCCTGAGCTTCGGCAGCGTGCAGAAAATGGCGCGCGCGCCGGAAGACAGCCAGCTGGTGGAGAGCGTGTTCGCGCTGCCGCACCCGCAGGAAGGCAAACCGGTTTACGGCATGTCGCAGGACCGTCAGGACAACGTGGTGCTGATCGCGCTCGACGCGGTTAAGCCCGGCAGCCTGCCGGCGGAAGAAATGAAAACCTTCGTGGGCAAGATGGAAGAAGGCGCCACCGGCGTTTCCTTCGACTCGCTGCTGGCGAGCCTGCGTAAGGACGCCAAGATCAAGATGGGCGCCGCCGAGCAGCAACAGCCTCAGTAACCGCCGCATTTCTCTGCAACGCAATGCAATAATCAAAGGCCGCTTTCGCGGCCTTTTCCATATCTGAAATCCGTCGATTGCTGAATATCCGCCGCCGCGGCAAGGTGAGCTTGCTGTCAAACACAAGGAGGATACAGCATGCAACATACAGAGAAAAAAGCGCGTTATGGTTATGGTCACTGTGCAAGGGCGGCGCTCGCGGCCTGTCTGCTGTGCCTGACGGGGCCGCTGATGGCGGCGGAGAAACCCGCCGCGCCGCCGCCGATCCTGTCGACGTCGCCAGCGGCCGCCGGGCCGGGAGCGTCTGCCGCGGATGAGATGACGGTGAGCATCAACCAGGCGGACGCCGAACAGTTGGCCAGCATGCTCAAGGGCGTTGGGTTGAAAAAAGCGGAGGGCATCGTGCGCTACCGCGAACAGAACGGGCCTTTCACCCAGATTGAGCAGCTGCAGGAGGTGCCGGGCATCGGGCCGGCGCTGTTTGAAAAAAACCGGGCGCGCTTGAAAATGTGATCCCGATCGCGGCTGCGTGGCAAAGTGCCTTTGCAGCCGTTTTTCCTCTGCTACATTTTACAGGTCTTACCAGTTTGGCGCGTTGACCAAACGGGCGAGGGGGCCGCAGCCGGCCCCTTCTTTCTGTAATCACCAGGCAGGAGTCGTCGCTTCTTATGCAAACCTTTATCAAAGTCCGCGGTTACCACATGGATGTCTACCAGCACGTCAACAACGCCCGCTATCTGGAGTTTCTGGAAGAGGCGCGTTGGGAGTGGCTGGAACATGAAGAAGGCTTTCGCTGGATGACGGAAAACAACATCGCCTTCATCGTGGTGAACATCAACATCAACTACCGTAGCCCGGCGGTATTGGGGGACAAGCTGCGCATCGACAGCCAGATGGTGCAGCTAAACGGCAAAAGCGGCGTGCTGAGCCAGAAGGTGACGCAGGATCCGGCGGGGACGCCGGTGGCGGACGCGATGCTGACCTTCGTGTGCGTCGATCTGAAAACCCAGCGGGCGTTGCCGATTGAGGGGCAGCTGCGCGAACACCTGCAGGCGCTGCTGCCGCCGGAAGCGGAACGGTGAAACAGGGACGGCGGCGGTTGCCGCCGTTATGCACTCAGGCCAGAGCGGCTTTCCGCTTCAGGCTGGCCATCACTTCCGCCCGGTTGCCTTGGTACTGCTGCAGACCGTTGGCGCGCAGGTTACAGGCGGCGCATTCTCCGCAGCCGTCGCCCTTGATGCCGTTGTAGCAGGTCAGGGTATCCTGGCGAACCCGCTCCAGCTGGTGGTAGTAGTCCGCCAGCGCCCAGGTCTCGGCCTTGTTCAGCCACATCAGCGGCGTTTCGAAACGAATATCCCTGGCGATGCCCAGCACCACCGCCTGATTCAACGCTTTGACGAACTCGTCGCGGCAGTCCGGGTAGCCGGAGAAGTCGGTTTCACAGACGCCGGTGATCACCGCTTCCGCCTCGACCTGATAGGCGTAGATCGCCGCCAGCGTCAGGAACAGGATGTTGCGGCCCGGCACGAAGGTGCTCGGCAGCGCGTTTTTCTGATTAGGGTCGTAGGCCGGAACCGGGATGTTGTCACGGGTCAGGCTGCTGACGGCCAGCTCATTGAGCAGCGTGACGTCCAGCACCTTGTGCGCTTTGGCGCCGAGGGCCGCCGACAGCGCCTGAGCCACCTCAATCTCGGCGCGATGGCGCTGGCCGTAATCGAATGTGACGCAGTGAACTTCGTCATACTGTTGCAATGCCTGGATCAGGCAGGTGGTGGAATCTTGTCCACCGCTGAAAACGACAACCGCGCGCTTCATAAAATCACCTTATGGGCTTTGGCCTTTCCCGAGACACATTCGGGCGGCAGGATAAAAATGCGTTGCGGCAGCAATGGTAGCAGAAATGGCTGTTCGCCGCAGGATCGGGCATGCTCGGTTTACTGAAATAGCGCGCTAATTCTCCACCGGCGGCGGCAGCCAGGCCTGGCAAAAATCGAACCAGCCGTGGGCGGTCAAGGTAACGCCATGGATGCGCGGCGGCGCGCTGATCTGGTACTGGTAGTGAAACAGCGGCGTGATGATGGCGGAGGCCATCAGCCGCTGATAATAATCTTTCAGCTGCGCAAAGCGCGATTGCTGCGCCTGAAGCTGCTGGATCCGCTGCAGGGTATCCTGCTGCAGCCGCCAGCGCGGCTCGGGCAGAATGCCGCGCCACAGGGTATCCTGCCGCAGCCAGCTTTCCAGCGTGGCTTCCGGCGCTTCGCCGATCAGGTTATCCGCCAGCAGCAGGTCCGCCTGGGCGATCTGTTCCGCGCTTTGCCAGCGCTTACCCGAATAGTAGCGTACGTCCAGTTCGCAGCCGTGCTGCGCCAACAGCCGTTGCAGGGCGAGGGTGACCGTTTCCAGCTCGACCGGCGGGCGGTACAGCAGCGTCAGCCTGGCGGGCAAGGCGACGTCTTCATCAATCCGCTGGCGCGGGATATGCCAGCCGGGCAACATTTCGCGGCTGGGGGTAATCACGCTGTTGGGGATCGGCAGGTTGCTCAGCAGATCGGACTGCTGGATCAGCATCAGCAATTTTTGTCCCTGGGCCTCGCTGAGCACGCCGTGCCTGAGGTTGATCGCCAAATAACACCAGCCCAGGCTCATGCTGCGCTGCACCGGCCTGGCCTGCGCCAGCTCGTCCTGCTGGCCGATGGTGATGCGCACCGGGTGCTGGCAGCTGGTGTAAGCGTCGTCGGCCGGCAGGTCGGGGGTGATCCAGTATTCGATATTTTCCAGATAAGGGTGCTGAAGGTGGTAGAAGGCGTGCTGCTCCAGCCGCACCAGGTGCGGTTCGTTCAGCGCCAGCTTGAACGGCCCGGCGCCGACGGCCGGCAGCTCGGGATGGGTCATCAGGCAGGGCAGCTCGGCCAACCGATGCGCCAGCCAGTAATCCGGCAGCTGCAGGTCGAACTGAATGCACAGCGGGTGCGGCAGGCTGACGGCGGCCAGGTTGCTCAGGCTGGGCTGGCTGCACGGATGGCGCCGCAGTTTCTCCAGCGTTTGCAGTAGCTGCTGGCCGGTTAACGGCTCGCCGTTATGCCAACGCAACTGGCTGCGCAGGAAGAACTGCCAGCGCCGGCCGTTATTGCCGATTTGCCAGTGGTGGGCCAGGTCCGGCTGCGGCTCGGGGTTGCCGGTGGTCAGGCGCGTCAGCCCGGCGTGCAGGGTGGAAACCAGATGCTGTTCCGCGCGGCCGGTCAGCGTCAGCGGATCGAGGGTTTCCAACGTGCGGTAGTAGGGGATGCGCAGCGTCGGGCTGCCGGCCTGCCACTGGCCGCCGAGGTGCGGGCTGAGCAGATCCTGCAGATGCTGCGGATCCAGCTGCGCCATCTCCAGCGCGCCCTGATGATTGCCCTGCAGCAGCAGTTGCTGCAGCAGCAGCGCCCGCAGTTCGTCCGGCGTTTTCAGGCAGTGCAGGCGCGCGCGTTTGCCGCGGCCCGGCTGCGATTGCCAGCTCAGCCAGCCCTGATCCTGCAGCTGCTGCACCAGCGTGCGGGCATGGCGCTCGCTGCAATAAAACAGCGCGGCCAGCTCGCCGATGGTAATGGCCGCCGGTGCGCTGCCGAGCTGTTGATACAGGCGTTGATATTGGCTGAGACGATGAACCAGGCGCATGAAGTTAAATCCGGAACAGTTTTTTCAAATTGTTCACTATTACTTCCGTAAATGCCATCTCATACTGCAGTGATTGTAATCGTCTTCACATTCAAGAGGTCTCTATGTATCGCCTGGCAGCTTTTGACATGGACGGCACGTTGCTGATGCCGGATCACCGGGTTGGCCCGGAAACGCTGGCGGTGCTGAACCAGCTGGTGGAGCGAGAGATGGCGGTGACCTTCGCCACCGGCCGGCATTATCTCGATGCCCAGCCGATCATGGCGCAGCTTGGCCTGCGGGGTTATCTGATCACCGGCAACGGCACGCGGGTGTATGACAATCAGGGGCGGCGGCTGCACGCCACCGACCTGCCGGCAGAGGTCGCCGAGCAGGTGCTGAATACCCGCTGGCGCACCGACGCCAGCATGCACGTGTTTCGCGACGAAGGCTGGATGACCGAAGTTGCGGTGCCGGAGGAAATGCTGCGGGCCCACCATCTGAGCGGGTTCCGTTACCAACTGACCGAACTGCGTGGTCTGCCGGCGTTCGGCAACAGCAAGGTCTGTTTTGTGGCGCCGCACGAGACGCTGCTGGAGCTGCAGTTGCAGCTGCAGGCGCAGCTTGGCGACGCCGCGGACCTGTGCTTCTCCGCCTATGAGTGCCTGGAGGTGCTGCCGCTCGGCTGCAACAAGGGCACGGCGCTGGACAGGCTGAGCCGACATCTGGGGTTAACGCTGGCCGACTGCATGGCGTTTGGCGATGCGATGAATGATAAAGAGATGCTGGCGGCGGTCGGGCACGGCGTGGTGATGGGCAACGCCCTGCCGCAGCTGAAATCCTTGCTGCCGCAGCTGCCGGTTATCGGCCACTGCCAACAGCAGGCGGTGGCCCACTATTTACAACATTGGCTGCGTTCACCTTGCCTCACCTATTCCCCCGAATTATGAGGTTTATTACAGCCGGCCGGGTATCGCTACCCGGCTTTTTTTATAAATCGGCCAGCTGCGCCAGGTACGGCTGCAGGTCGCCGATATTCTCGCTGACCCAGGCTTCGTTGTAATAGGTGTCCAGATAGCGTTCGCCGCTGTCGCACAACAGGGTGACTATCGATCCCTGTTCGCCATTTTCCCGCATCTGTTTCGCCAGCTGCAGCGCGCCCCAGACATTGGTGCCGGTGGAAGCGCCGACCTTGCGCCCCAACACGCTTTCCAGCCAGTGGATGGTGGCGACGCTGGCGGCGTCCGGCACCCGCAGCATGCTGTCGACCACCGAAGGGATAAACGACGGCTCGGCGCGCGGGCGGCCGATGCCTTCGATACGGCTGCCGCAGCTGCCGATCAGGGTGCGATCGCCGTGATGGAAGCAGTCGTAGAACACCGAGTTTTCCGGATCGACCACCGTCAGTTGAGTGTCATGCCCCTGATAGCGGATATAGCGCCCCAGGGTGGCGGAAGTGCCGCCGGTGCCGGCGCTCATCACGATGTGTTTCGGCACCGGGAAAGGTTCGCGCGCCATCTGGCGGAAAATGCTGTCGGCGATGTTGTTGTTGCCGCGCCAGTCGGTTGCGCGCTCGGCGTAGGTGAACTGATCCATATAGTGGCCGTTCAGCTCCTTCGCCAGCTGTTCCGAAGCGGCGTAAATCTGCGCCGCATGGTCGACGAAGTGGCAGCGGCCGCCGTAAAAGGCGATCTGTTCCACCTTGCGGCGCGCGGTGCAGGACGGCATCACGGCGATGAACGGCAGGCCGATCAGCCGGGCGAAGTAGGCTTCAGACACCGCGGTGCTGCCGGAAGAGGCTTCGATGATCGTCGTGTTCTCGGTGATCCAGCCGTTGCACAGGCCATAGAGAAACAGCGAGCGCGCCAGGCGGTGTTTCAGGCTGCCGGTCGGATGGGTGCTTTCATCCTTCAGGTACAGGCAAATGCCGGGAAAGGCCGGCAGGTTCAGGCGAATCAGGTGGGTGTCGGCGGAGCGCTGAAAATCCGCTTCTATTTCACCGATAGCATATTTTACCCAAGAGTTTATCATCGTTTGGCCTCAAAATAGGGGGCTGGTTTATGGCGTAGCATAGCCTGTCAGCGGGAAAAAAGGATTGCCATTTTTCCTGTTTAATCGCCTAATGGGAGAAAAATTTTCTCCGGGTTGGCGTTATGTTAGATAAAACAGACCGTAAACTGCTGTGCATGCTGCAGCAGGACTGCACCCAGTCGCTGCAGGCGCTGGCCGATGCGGTCAATTTGACCTCCACGCCGTGCTGGAAACGGCTGAAGCGGCTGGAGGACGAAGGCTATATCCGCGGCAGGGTGGCGCTGCTGGACAACGAAAAGCTGGGCCTGGGGCTGACGGCGTTTGTGTTGATCAAAACTCAGCAGCACAGCAGCGAGTGGTATCAGGCGTTCGTTCAACTGACCGCCCAGATGCCCGAGGTGCTGGCGTTCTACCGCATGGCGGGGGAATACGATTACCTGATGCAGGTCGAGGTGGCGGACATGAAGAGCTACGACAGCTTTTACAAGCGGCTGGTCAACGGCGTGCCGGGCCTGATCGACGTCACCTCCAGCTTCGCCATGGAAAAAATCAAATACACTACCGCGCTGCCGGTGCCAGAGTGAAAAGTTCACCGAATTGGCGATGCAACGGTGGTATCCTGCTCCGTTGAGACAGAACAAGAGATAATTCCCATAAAATCCTGGAAACAAACTGCGTGAGATTATTTGCTCAAATCGGCTGGTATTTCCGCCGGGAGTGGCGCCGCTACCTGGGGGCGGTGGTGCTGCTGATCGTCATCGCCATTCTGCAGCTGCTGCCGCCCAAGCTGGTGGGCATCATCGTGGACGGCGTTACTGAAAAACAGATGACCACCGGCGTGCTGATGGCATGGCTGGGGCTGATGATCGCCACCGCGATCGTCGTATACCTGCTGCGCTACGTGTGGCGGGTACTGCTGTTTGGCGCGTCTTACCAGCTGGCGGTCGAGCTGCGCGAGAACTTTTACCGCCAGCTCAGCCGGCAGAACCCGGCTTTCTACCTGCGCCACCGCACCGGCGATTTGATGGCGCGCGCCACCAACGACGTGGATCGGGTGGTGTTCGCCGCCGGCGAGGGGGTGCTGACGCTGGTGGATTCGCTGGTGATGGGGCTGGTGGTGCTGGTGGTGATGAGCACCCAAATCAGCTGGCAGCTGACGCTGCTGTCGCTGATCCCGATGCCGCTGATGGCGATCGCCATCAAATATTACGGCGACCAGCTGCACCAGCGCTTTAAATCGGCGCAGGCGGCGTTTTCCAGCCTGAACGATCAGGCGCAGGAGAGCATGACCAGCATCCGCATGATCAAGGCCTTCGGGCTGGAGGATCATCAGTCCAATCAGTTCGCCGAGGTGGCGGCGCAGACCGGCGCCAAAAACATGCACGTGGCGCGGGTGGATGCGCGCTTCGATCCGACCATTTATATCGCCATCGGCGCCTCCAACCTGCTGGCCATCGGCGGCGGCAGCTGGATGGTGGTCAACGGCTCTCTGACGCTGGGGCAGCTGACCAGCTTCGTGATGTATCTCGGCCTGATGATCTGGCCGATGCTGGCGCTGGCCTGGATGTTCAACATCGTCGAGCGCGGCAGCGCCGCATACAGCCGCATTCGCAGCCTGCTCGAAGAGGCGCCGGCGGTGCAGGACGGCCAGCAGGCGCTGCCGGCCGGGCGCGGCGTGCTGGCGGCGGAGATCCGGGCGTTTCATTATCCGGAGAATTCGCATCCGGCGCTGCATGACGTGGCGTTCAAGCTGGCGCCGGGGCAGATGCTGGGGCTGTGCGGCCCGACCGGCGCCGGCAAATCGACGCTGTTGTCTCTTATCCAGCGCCAGTTCGACGTGGACGAAGGGCAAATCAGTTATCACGGCCTGCCGCTGACCCAGGTGAAGCTCGACGACTGGCGTTCGCGGCTGTCGGTGGTCAGCCAGACGCCGTTCCTGTTCTCCGACAGCGTGGCGAACAATATCGCGCTGGGCAACCCGGGCGCGACGCAGGAGCAGATCGAGCAGGCGGCGCGGCTGGCCAGCGTGCATGAGGATATTCTGCGGCTGCCGCAGGGCTATGAAACCGAAGTGGGCGAACGCGGCGTGATGCTGTCCGGCGGGCAGAAACAGCGCATTTCCATCGCCCGCGCGCTGCTGCTGGACGCGGAGATCCTGATCCTCGACGACGCGCTGTCGGCGGTGGACGGCCGCACCGAGCACCAGATCCTGCATAACCTGCGCAGCTGGGGGCAGAATCGCACGGTGATTATCAGCGCGCACCGGCTGTCGGCGTTGACCGAGGCCAGCGAAATACTGGTGATGCAGCACGGCGGCGTGGCCCAGCGCGGCGAGCATGCGGCGCTGGCGGCGCAGCCGGGCTGGTATCGCGACATGTATCGCTACCAGCAGCTGGAAGCGGCGCTGGATGAAGCGCCGGAAGCGGGTGAGGAGGCGTTAGTCAATGAATAAAGTGCAAAAGCTGTGGCCGACGCTGAAACGGCTGCTGGCTTACGGCTCGCCGTACCGCAAACCGCTCGGCATCGCGGTTTTGATGCTGTGGGTGGCGGTGGCGGCGGAGGTCGCCGGCCCGATCCTGGTCAGCTATTTTATCGACAACTACGTCGCCAAAGGGCAACTGCCGCTGATGATCGTCGGCGGCCTGGCGGCGGCCTACGTGCTGCTGGAGCTGCTGGCGGCGGCGCTGCACTATTTTCAGGCGCTGCTGTTCAATCAGGCGGCGGTGGGGGTGGTACAGCGTTTGCGCACCGACGTGATGGACGCCGCGCTGCGTCAGCCGCTCAGCGCCTTCGACACCCAGCCGGTCGGCCAGCTGATCTCGCGGGTGACCAACGACACCGAGGTGATCAAGGACCTGTACGTGATGGTGGTCTCCACGGTGCTGAAGAGCGCCGCGCTGATCGGCGCCATGCTGGTGGCGATGTTCAGCCTGGACTGGCGCATGGCGCTGGTGGCTATCTGCATCTTCCCGGCGGTGTTTGTGGTGATGGGCATCTATCAGTACTACAGCACGCCGATCGTGCGTCGGGTGCGCAGCTACCTGGCGGACATCAACGACGGCTTCAACGAAGTGATCAACGGCATGGGCGTGATCCAGCAGTTCCGCCAGCAGATCCGCTTCGGCGAACGCATGAGCGCCGCCAGCCGTTCGCATTACACCGCGCGCATGCAGACCCTGCGCCTCGACG
The DNA here is from genome assembly GCF_900187015.1 of Serratia ficaria. Lineage (NCBI taxonomy): Bacteria > Pseudomonadati > Pseudomonadota > Gammaproteobacteria > Enterobacterales > Yersiniaceae > Serratia > Serratia ficaria. The sequence goes on from NZ_LT906479.1 coordinate 1,208,802, forward strand.
GTTTCCTGCTGCGGCCGCTGCTCAGCCTGTTTTCGGCGCTGGTGTTGTGCGGCCTGCTGATGCTGTTCGGCTTCAGCGGCGAAGGGGTGATCGGCGTCGGCGTGCTGTATGCCTTTATCAACTATCTGGGCCGTCTGAACGAACCGCTGATCGAACTGACCTCGCAACAATCGATCCTGCAGCAGGCGGTGGTGGCCGGTGAGCGCATCTTCGAGCTGATGGATCGCAGCCAGCAAAGCTATGGCGCCGACGATCGTCCGTTGGCCAGCGGCCGCATCGACATCGAAAACCTGAGCTTCGCCTATCGGGCGGACAAAAAGGTGCTGCAGCATATTTCGCTGTCGGTGCCTTCGCGCGGCTTTGTGGCGCTGGTCGGCCATACCGGCAGCGGCAAGAGCACGCTGGCCAATTTGCTGATGGGCTATTACCCGGTCAGCGAGGGTGAGGTGCGCCTCGACGGTCGCCCGCTGTCCGGCCTGTCGCACCGCACGCTGCGCCAGGGCGTGGCGATGGTGCAGCAGGATCCGGTGGTGATCGCCGAGTCGGTGCTGGCCAACGTGACGCTGGGGCGCAACATCGCGGAAGAGGCGGTGTGGCGGGCGCTGGAGACGGTGCAGCTGGCGGAGCTGGTGCGCGGCTTCCCGCAGGGCATCCACACCCGTCTGGGCGAGCAGGGCAATAACCTGTCGGTCGGCCAGAAGCAGCTGCTGGCGCTGGCGCGCGTGCTGGTGCAGGCGCCGCAGATCCTGATCCTCGACGAGGCCACCGCCAATATCGACTCGGGGACCGAACAGGCTATTCAGCGCGCGCTGCGCCTGATCCGCGAACACACCACGCTGGTGGTGATCGCTCACCGCCTGTCGACCATCGTCGACGCCGATTCGATTCTGGTGCTGCACCGCGGTCAGGCGGTGGAGCAGGGCAACCATCAGCAGCTGCTGGCGCAGCAGGGCCGTTACTACCAAATGTACCAGCTGCAGCTGGTGGGCGAAGAGCTGGCGGCGGCGACCCGCGAAGAAAGCCAGCCCGCCTGATCCTCAGGGGCCATCATCTGGCCCCTGTCTTTCCCTTCGCGCACCATAAACAGGCAGCGATCCTTTTCAAATCCCTTCTTCTGCACTTTTTCGACGCGTCGCGCACCAAAATAGTGCGCAATATTTGACCGATAAGTTGCTGCGGGCCGCATCGCAGACCAGGCGGCGGCCCGGTGTTCGCTCTCCTTGCCGTTAATTGGCTGAATCCGCATGCAAAATCATTTGTGGCATAGCCTTTGCTTTATAAGAACCAGTACCAGGGGTGAGTTTGGGCTTAATTCGTGGAGGGGCAATATGAAGCTGGTGACCGTGGTGATAAAACCATTCAAGCTGGAGGACGTGCGTGAAGCCCTATCCTCTGTCGGTATTCAGGGGCTGACCGTAACCGAAGTGAAAGGCTTTGGTCGCCAGAAGGGGCACGCAGAGCTCTATCGCGGGGCTGAATACAGCGTCAACTTCTTACCGAAAGTCAAAATCGATATCGCTATTGCCGACGACCAGCTGGATGAAGTGGTTGATGTCATTAGCAAAGCTGCCTACACCGGCAAAATCGGTGATGGCAAAATTTTCGTTGCCGAATTGCAACGTGTCATTCGTATTCGCACCGGCGAAACCGACGAAGCAGCACTGTAATCACAGGCTCAGTTAAGTAATGGGGATGGATTGATAATGAAAAAACTTTTATCCATGTTGGGCCTGAGTACGGTAACCATGGTTCCTTCTTTGGCCCTGGCCGCTCCGGCGGTCGCAGACAAGGCTGACAACGCGTTCATGATGATCTGCACCGCTTTGGTGCTGTTTATGACGCTGCCCGGCGTCGCGTTGTTTTACGGCGGTTTGCTGCGTTCCAAGAACGTGCTGTCGATGCTGACCCAGGTCACCGTCACCTTCGCGCTGGTGTGCGTGCTGTGGGTGCTGTACGGCTACAGCCTGGCCTTCAGCGAGGGCAACGCCTTCTTCGGCGGTTTCCAGACGGCGATGCTGAAAGGCATCGGCATCGACAGCCTGACCGGCACCTTTAACCAGATGATCCACGTCGCGTTCCAATGCTCCTTCGCCTGCATTACCGTGGCGCTGGTGGTGGGCGGCTTCGCCGAACGCATCCGCTTCTCGGCGGTGGTGATCTTCGCGGCCATCTGGTTCACCATTTCTTACCTGCCGATTGCGCATATGGTATGGGGCGGCGGTTTCCTGGCGGCCGACGGCGCGCTGGACTTCGCCGGCGGCACCGTGGTGCACATCAACGCCGCCAGCGCGGGCCTGATCGGCGCGTACCTGTTGGGCAAACGTGCCGGTTTCGGCAAGGAAGCGTTCAAACCGCACAACCTGCCGATGGTGTTTACCGGCGCGTCGATCCTGTATATCGGCTGGTTCGGCTTCAACGCCGGCTCCGCCAGCGCGGCGAACGGCATTGCGGCGTTGGCATTCCTGAACACCGTGGTTGCCACCGCGGGCGCCATCCTCTCCTGGACCTTCGCCGAGTGGATCGTGCGCGGTAAGCCTTCGCTGCTGGGCGCCTGCTCCGGCTGCATCGCCGGGCTGGTTGCGGTAACGCCGGCCGCCGGCACCGTCGGCGTCGGCGGGGCGCTGATCATCGGCCTGGTGGGCGGCATTGCCGGCCTGTGGGGCGTGGTGACGCTGAAGAAATGGCTGAAGGTGGACGACACCTGCGACGTGTTCGGCGTGCATGGCGTGTGCGGCATCGTCGGCTGCCTGCTGACCGGCGTGTTCACCGCCTCTTCACTGGGCGGCACCGGCTACGCGGAAGGCGTGACCATGGGCCACCAGGTTTGGGTGCAGTTGCTGAGCGTGGTGATCACCCTGGTGTGGTCGGGCGTCGCCGCCTTTATCGCCTTCAAGGTCGCCGGGGCCATCGTCGGGCTGCGCGTGCCGGAAGAGCAGGAGCGCGAAGGCCTGGACGTCAACAGCCACGGCGAGAGCGCCTACAACCAATAAGGCCTGAAGAAGGGCAGTGCGCTAACCAATAATAAAATAATGATGATGCAAAAAGGGCGATGGCGACATCGCCCTTTTTATTGGCTCAAGCGTCGCGTTGGCGGATCACCCCTTCCTGCACCGTGGTGGCGACCAGCACGCCGTCGCGGCTGTAGATTTGGCCACGCACGAAGCCGCGCGCGCCGGAGGCGGAGGAGCTTTCTACCGCGTACAGCAGCCAGTCATCCAGGCGGAACGGGCGGTGGAACCACATCGAGTGATCGATGGTGGCCACCTGCATGCCCGGCTCAAGAAAACCGACGCCGTGCGGCTGCAGCGCCGTCGGCAGGAAGTTGAAATCGGAGGCGTAGCCCAGCAGATACTGATGAATGTGCTGATCTTCCGGCATGCTGCCGTTGGCGCGGAACCAGACGTAGCGATGCGGTTCCTCAACGCTGCCTTTCAGCGGGTTGTGAAACTTCACCGGCCGCATTTCCAGCGGCTTTTGGCCGATAAACTTATCGCGCACCTTTTCCGGCAGCATATGCGCCAGCTTCTGGGCGATTTCCGATTCCGACATCAAGCCTTCCGGCGGCGGCACGTCCGGCATGCGGTTCTGGTGCTCAAAACCGGCTTCCGGGCTCTGGAAGGAGGCGGTCATGTAGAAGATCGGCTTGCCGTGCTGGATGGCGCTGACGCGGCGGGCGCTGAAGCTGTTGCCGTCGCGCAGGGTTTCCACGTCATACACGATAGGCTTGCTGCTGTCGCCCGGGCGCAGGAAGTAACTGTGAAACGAGTGGACGTTGCGTTCCGCCGGCACGGTTTGTTTGGCGGCGTACAGCGCCTGGCCCACGACCTGGCCGCCGAACACCTGGCGCAGACCCAGATCTTCGCTTTGGCCGCGGAACAGCCCTTCTTCGATTTTCTCCAGATCCAGCAGATCGAGGAGGTTTTGCAATGCCTGGCTCATAAAGTTATTACCTTTCTAATAATGATTTTGCGCAGTGTGCGGAATATCACGGCATGACGTCAACATCTTGCGTTATAGGGGCGCTAAAATTGTCTTAATAGTGAGCATTATCAGCGGCGGAAGTGATTAATAGGCGGAGCAAAATGGATTTCTCAGTATTTTGTGCTAAGTTTATTGAGTGAGGCGGTGAAAGCCACCAACATGTTGATAATAAAAAGGAGACCGATCCATGAAACTCTGGCAAATCGTAGGTGGAGCAGCAGCATTGACGATCACGCTGGCGGGTTGTGCCCAAAAGAGTGCGGATGTGCCTACCCCGGCGGCGGGAAATCCGGCGGCGGCGCAAACGCAGATCCAGGGGCCGGCGGTGACTGGTTCGGTGAACATTCGCCAGCGCATTGCGCTGCCGCCGGATGCCGTACTGACGGTCACCCTCTCTGACGCCTCGCTGGCGGATGCGCCATCGAAAGTCATCGCCCAGCGCGCGGTGCGCACCGAAGGTACCCAGGCGCCGTTCAACTTTGTGCTGCCGTATAACCCGGCCGATATTCAGCCGAACGCGCGCATCATTCTGAGTGCGGCGGTGACGGTGAATGGCCAAATGATCTTTATCACCGATACCATCCAGGAAGTGATCAACCGCAACGGCACCCGTGCCGACCTGCTGCTGGTTCCGGTACAGGGCGTGCCGGTTCAGACGACGCCGACGGCGATGCCGTAACGTCGCTTTCCTGAACGAGCCTGATATCAACAGCCTTTGCGCTTCGGCCAAAGGCTGTTTTGTTTTATCCGCGCCAGCCGTACCGCTGAAGGTCCACCGTGCTGTGCGGCCCGAAAATGATCCCCTCCGCCAGCAGCGCCTGCCGCTGGCGCTGAAAGTCTTCACCCTGCTGCGAGATTTGCCCATGGCGATTAATCACCCGGTGCCAGGGCAGGGTGCTGCCTTCGGGCAAACGCCGCAATACGCCGCCGACCTGGCGCGCGGCGCGCGGCGAACCCGCCAGCTGCGCCACTTCGCCATAGGTCGTGACTTTGCCGTAAGGAATGGCGGCCACCACGTGAAATACGCGTTGGCTGAAGGAGGCGTCTTCTGGTTCCATTTCTCTCTTCCTGCGCGAATAAAACCCCAGCCAGAGAGTGTGCCACAGGCGAGGTGGGTAAGAAAACAGCGGTTGGACCGGGCTGGCTTGCTATTTGGCGGGCCATCGCCGATAATGCCCCCCGCTTCGAAGTACAGAAGCCGTCAATGGGGGCCCTGTTGGTTCTCCCGCAACACTAACTTGTGAACTCGGTCAGATCCGGAAGGAAGCAGCCGCAGCAGGTGACGTGTGTGCCGGGATGTAGCTGGCAGGGCCTCCACCAATTTCGGCCCCGTCATTTTTCCCCCGTTTTTCCTGTCGAACCGTCAATCGGCCACTGGCTATCGGGGCGCACCATGCCCGGCGCCGCACATCGATCAGTGCCTTACCAGCGTGGCGAAGTAATAGACCAGCGGTATTGCCAGCAGATAGAGCCCAAACGGCACTTCCCGCCATTTGCCGGCGATCGCCTTGATGACGATATAGAACAGCAACCCGCCGGCGATACCTGTACCGAAACTGTTGGCGATCAACGTGATCATCACCATCATCAATACCGGCAGCCCGTCGGTGAAGCTGGCCAAATCGACCTTGCGCAGCCCGCTGAACATGTTCAGGCCGATCAGGATCAACGCCGGCGCGGTGGCCTCTTTCGGGATCATCAGGGCTATCGGGGTAAACAGCAGCATCAGCAGGAACATCATCGCCGCCGCTAACGCCGTCAGGCCGGTTTTGCCGCCGGCTTCGGCCGCCGCGGAAGATTCGATCAGCGCGGTGGCGGCGGGAATGCCGACCCAGGGGCCAAGCGCCGCGGCGATGGAATCCACCATAAAGGGCCGGTTGATGTGCGGCATATTGCCGTGTTCGTCCAACAGCCCGGCTTCGCCGCCCACCGCCAGGGTGGTGCCCATGGTGGAGAAAAATTCCGAGGCGAAAAACACAAACAGGTAGGGCAAAAAGACGATATTCAGCGCGCCGATCATATCGACCTGGCCGAGCACCGGCGCCAGCGAATGCGGCATCGCGATCGGGCTGTCCGGCAGGCGGGTAACGCCGAACGGAATGCCGACCAGCGTGGCGAACAGAATTGCCCACAGGATAGCGCCCGGTATGCGCCGGGCCTGCAGCGCGATCGCCAGGAACAGGCCGCACAGGGCGATCAGCGCGCCGGGGGCGGTGAAGTCCCCCAGCATCAGCGCGTTCGACCTGGCGTTGGCCAGCACCAGGCCGGCGTTGCGGAAGCCGAGCATCGCCACGAACAGCCCGATCGACGCGGTCAGCCCCAGCTTGATCGACTGCGGCACCGAGCGGGTCACCACCTCGCGCAGCCCGAGCCGGGTCAGCGCAAAGAACAAAATGCCGGACCAGCAGGCGATGCCAAGACCAATTTGCCAGCTGACGCCCTCGCTGCCCGCCAGCGTCACCCCGACCAGCACCGAACCGCCGATGCCGGGCCCGACGATGAACGGCAGGTTGCCGTAAAACGCCATCAGCAGCGTGCCGACCACAAACACCAGAATGGTGCCGGTGGTCGCCGCGCCCTTGTCCATGCCGCCTACCGCCAGCAGGCCGGGAATAACCACCAGCAGATAAGCGGCGGCCAGAAAGCCGGTTACCCCGGCCAGGCATTCGGTTCTGACACTGCTTTGCCGCGCGCGCAGTTGAAAACGCCGCTGCAGCCAGCTCCCCGCTGTTGGAGCATTTACTGAATTATCCGCCATTTCGTCGGCATCTCCCCGTGCAGTCTTATGATTATGGTTGTGCCGGCGTTTCCCAGCAGGCGATCAGCGGCTCGACAATCTGGCGCGTCGCGCCGTCGGTCAGGCCGAGATCGGTCAGGTGCGGCCCGGCGTTGCATGCCAGGCAGGTGCCCTCTATCGCCTTGAAAACGCGGTAGGGCGGTTCCCAGTCGGCAACCTGCGCGCTGAGTTCACGCAGGTTTTTAAATTGCTGCGCCAGTTCAGCGGCGGGCAGGTCGGACAGCATGCCGGCGATCGGCATCGCCACCTGCGCCAGCAGCGCGCCGCGTTGGCTGAGAGCCATGCCGCCGCCGCTGGCGATCAGGGCATTGGCGGCCAGCGCCATATCGGCGGCATCGCGCCCCAGCACCACCAAATTGTGCGAGTCATGCGAATAACTGGTGGCGATGGCGCCGCGCAGTTCTCCCCAGCCTTCCAGCAACGCCAGCTGTGGCTTGGCCGGATGGCGGCCATGGCGGTGCTGTACCCAGATCAGGCTGAAACCCGGCGGGACCTGCACTTCACCTTCGCGCACCTCGACCGTGACTTCGCTCCATTGGGTGAAGCGCGCGCCTTTGATATTGCGCAGCCTGGCCTGGCCGTGGCGAATGCCCGGCACCTTCGGCGCGAAGTCTGCGGCGGCCAGCGGCGGCAAGCGCAGCGTATCGCGCGGCGCCTTCACTGCCGGATTGGCGCCGAGCGGCGCCAGCAATTTATGGCGTCGCGCCGTCAGTTTTCCCGCCACGTAGACCGCCCGTGCCTGAAGCCGAGACAGCGAATCGAACACCACCAGATCGGCGGTGCGCCCGGCGGCAACCAGCCCCAAATCGTTGCGTTGCAGGCGGATTGCGGCATTGAGCGTCGCCATCCGCAGCGCATCGGTCGCCGGTAGACCCTGCTCAATCAGCAGGTTGAGCAGGGCGATGACGCCGCCTTTCTCCAACAGGATGTCCGGCGGCACGTCGTCGGTGCACAGGGTGATTTGCGAAGACAGATGCGGCAGCGTCAGCAGCGCCGCAACAATCTCCGGCAACAGGTAAGGATGGGAGCCGCGGATCTCAAGCGTCAGGCCGGCGCGCAGCTTCTCCAGCGCATCGGCTGCGGAAGTCAATTCGTGATCCGAGGTGACGCCGGCCGCCAGGTAAGCCTGCAGCTGGGCGCTGCTGAGCCCGCGGGCGTGGCCTTCGATCAGCTTGCCGCTGTCGAGGCCGGCGTTGAGAATTTCCAGCATGCGTTCGCTGCCGTTGAGTACGCCGTGCATGTCCATCACTTCGGCGACGCCGGCCACTTCCGGCCAGGCCAGCATGGTGGCCATTTCCTGGCCGCCGAAGTCGGCGCCGGACATCTCCAGGCCGGGCGTGGAGGGCACGCTGGACGGCACGGCGCAGATGACCCGCAGCGGCAGGCCGCGGCTGGCGTCGATGGCGTAACGCACGCCGGCGACGCCGAGCACGTTGGCCAGCTCATGCGGATCCCAGAAGACGGTGGTGGTGCCCTGGGCGACCACGATCTCGGCGTAGCGCTCCGGCGGCAAATGCGAGCTCTCCAGGTGCACGTGGGTGTCGATCAAGCCGGGGCTGAGGTAGGCGCCGGCCAGATCTTGCGTTTCCGCGGCCTCTGCCGCAGTGCCGCAGGGATGAACGCTGGCAATCAGCGAGCCGACGATGCCGACGTCCGCCGGGCGAATTTCACCGGTCGCCATGTCGATCACTGCCGCGTTGGTCAGTAACAGGTCGTAAGGCGTTTGGCCCAGGGCGGCCTGCACGGCGCGCTGGCGTTCGCCGGCGCTGAGGGAATAAGGGGTCATGGTATTTACCTGCATAATGACAGGGAAGTTACTCTAGGCGGGAGGCCGGGCTTTGCCCAGATGATTTAATTTATTGCGTGATAAGAAACGTTTATGCTGTGGCAAACGTTTCCCCGACAGCTGACGGAAGGCTGATATGTCCGAACCCTGGCGCCGGCTGCCCGCGCTCTCTCTGAAACAGATCCAATATTTCGTGACGCTGGCGCAACTGCGGCATTTTACCGATACCGCCAACCGTTTGGCGATCAGCCAGCCGGCGCTGAGCAGCGCGCTGCGGCAGATCGAATCGGTGCTGGGGGGCAAGCTGGTGAACCGCACCGCCTCGGCGGTGACGCTGACCGAGCTGGGGGCGGCGATTTTGCCGCATGCCGAACGCCTGCTGAACGTGGCGCAGGGCGCGTTTGACGATATGCAGCGCATCATGCTGGCGGGCGGTGACGGCACCTTGCGCATCGGGCTGGTGCCTTCGGTCGGCAGCCTGCTTTTTCCTGCGGTGCCGCAGCGGCTGGCGGCGCATTTTCCCCGGCTGCGCATCGAATTTCACGATCAGACCAACGACTCGCTGCTGTTACAGCTGGAGAACGGCCTGATTGATTTTGGCTTTGGCGCGCTCGACAGCTCGGTGCCGGATTCGTTGGAAATTCATCCGCTGCAGGAAGATCCTTTCGTGGTGATTATGCGGCGCGACGATCCTCTGGCGGAATCGCATCATTTACCCTGGCGGCAGCTTGCTCGGCGTAATATCGCCGTTTTTTCCAAGGGGAATATCAGCCGGTTGGTGTCGGCGCTGGCGGAAAGCCATCGCCTGAATTTAACGGCGTCTTACCAGGTGGACTTTCTTGAGACGTTATATGGATTAGTGCGTTCAAATTTAGCCGTGGCTATTTTGCCTCAGCTTTATACGACGCATCTTCAGGATGATGAATTAACCGTCGTTCACCTGCAGCAACCCTTACTTAGCCGCACTATTGCATTAATGCGCAGCGCAACCCAAAGTCGCTCGCCATTAATAGAGGATTGTTTCCAGTTATTATTGCAGGATTTCCAGCGGAAGATGAAAGCTTAACAAGTCAATAGGATAAAGACTAAATTAACGCTGGCATTGAAGCCGACAAAAGCATCGGCTCAACGCGTTGCTGCCCGGATTAACGTACATACTTCCAAACGGCGGTGGGGATTTTATCGTACAGTTTGTTCATGGTGAGCTCTGCCAGGCGGTGATCGGCGGCGGAGTAAAACAGCTCCAGCTCATCATCGGAAAGTTCATACTTATTTTTCTCAATAACACGTTCAAGCGTGTCAATCGTGGTGCATTTACGTAAACGCATCAGATAGTCGATTTTTGTCATGATGGCCTTTAATCTTATAAACCGTAAAATAAGTTGGGGAATAATTATCCCCTAAGTTTTCATTGTCGTACAGATGTCCTCTCCTGAGAACATTCTGAATAATCTCGCCTTGGTTTTTTGCCAGCGGCGAAGGTCGGAGTCATTGATACCGTAGCTGCTAAACAACGTATAGGTATCGTCGAGATATTCTTCGACTAACTCCGACAGATCTGATTCGTCCATGTATTTAATTTTATAACTCATCACAAACGAAGCAATATGTTCAATCAACTCATTAAGCTGGAGGTTGACGGAAGACGTTGGATCGTTCACCCAACCGTGGTGGCTGTCTCCCAGGGTTGCGATGCCTTCATCATACAAATTTTCGCACAAGAATTTGAGTTGAGCAATATCATGCCGCTTAGGCGAATACTCATCCATATCATCCCCTCCGTAAGACTTAATTTCGGTGTTGATAACACTATGTGAGTAAGCTGATTTACATCATGGACGGAGGCAGCTTAACGGTGACTAAATAAACTTACCGTATAATGAATATAAATCATTTTTTCGCATTTGACCTGCTGTTATTACGTAAACTTACAATTCATCTGCGGTCGATGGGCGTGAGTTATCAATGATGTCGAAGACGACTCCCCGTTCCGTCAAGCTGAACCTGACGCTGTCGCTGATGAATTCCTCGGCGTTGATATCCAGACAGGCGTTGAAAAGGGTCCACTTATAGCGATAACTCATTGAATAATCGCCATTGCCTGCATTTTCTATATCAAGTATTTCTAATGAATCTTCTGCGTAGCGCGCGCTCTCGGAATAAAAACTCAGCCCGCTGGTTAGCGCCGGCACTAACTCGGATATTTTATCATTAATCACTTTCTTTAATTCTTTAACAGAAAGTGCGTTGATTTTCAGATCGCAGGCTAGGGTTATGCGCATTAATGACGGGCCTGAAAGAAATTTATCTGATTATCTTACTCCTTTTTGCCCTGAGCCGCTGAAATTTTCACTTTACAGACATTGTTTTACCCTAAGCCAACATTTCCAATACGCGAGATTAACCCTGATTTCATTCGGTATATACGGCGAGGTGCCCTGGGTGCGCCCGGGTGGGCGCAGCCCGCCGCTGTTACGTTCGGTTGCATTATTGCCGGGGAATGACTTGAGTCGATATCATGATTGTGATGTTATATTGTAACACTTAAATCCTTCCGCATTGGCCATGAAATTGACACCTACACCACGAGATGGCGGCGCGCCGTCGCTGAATTCGCTGTTCACCGCCTCGGCGGCGGCGCGCTGCGGCATCGCCGCCGGGCTACTGCTTCTGCTGTGGCAGGGCATTCACTGGGCGGTATCGCTGCCATGATCGCTTTGCAGCAGGCCGAGATCGGCTATGGCGCCGCGCCTCTGTTCCCGCCGCTCAGCGGCCATTTCAGTGCCGGTTCGCTGACGGCGGTGGTCGGCGTGAACGGCGCCGGAAAATCGACATTGCTGAAGACGCTGGCCGGATTGCAGCCGCTGCAGGGCGGCAGCCTGCATTTCAGCGGCGACGCGCCGCCGCGCATGGCCTATCTGCCGCAGCAGGCGGAGCTCGATCGCCAGTTTCCTATCCTGGTCAGCGATTTGGTGGCGATGGGCAACTGGCCGCAGAGCGGCATGTTCGGCGGCTTGAGCAAAGGCGCGGCGCAGCGGATAGCCGAAGCGCTGGAAAGCGTCGGCATGGCGGCGATGGCGCGCAGCCCGGTCGGCGAGCTGTCCGGCGGTCAGCTGCAGCGGGTGCTGTTCGCACGCCTGCTGGTACAACAGGCGCCGCTGATCCTGCTGGACGAACCTTTTACCGGCATCGACGGCGCCACCACTAGGCTGTTGCTGCAGGTGATTGCGCAGCTGCATCGGCAGGGGCGCACGCTGATCGCCGTGCTGCACGACATGGCGATGGTGGCCACTCACTTCCCGCAGGCGCTGCTGCTGACCCCGCAATGCTGCCACTGGGGGGAGGCCGATCGGGTGCTGGAGCATATTCCGGCGCTGAACGTCGCCACCCCGTCGCAGTGCGTGAAGGCGGTGGCGCCATGACGCTGTTGCATCTGTTGCTCGATCCTTTCGCCTCTTTCGGCTTTATGCGCCGCGCGCTGGTGGCCTGCCTGGCGCTGTCGCTCAGCGCGGCGCCGCTGGGCGTTTTCCTGCTGCTGCGGCGCATGAGCCTGGTCGGCGATGCGCTGTCCCACGCAGTGCTGCCCGGCGCGGCTATCGGTTATCTGATTTCCGGCATGTCGCTGGTCGCGATGGGCGTCGGCGGGTTTATCGCCGGGTTGGCGGTGGCGATGCTGTCGGGGCTGGTCAGCCGCCGCACGCCGTTAAAGGAGGATGCCAGCTTCGCCGGTTTCTACCTCGGTTCGCTGGCGCTGGGGGTGACGCTGGTGTCGCTGCGCGGTTCCAGCGTCGATCTGCTGCACGTGCTGTTTGGCTCGATTCTGGCGGTAGACACTCGGGCCATCCTGATGGTCGGCGCGATAGCCAGCTTTTCGCTGCTGGCGCTGGCGGCGCTGTATCGCGCGCTGGTTATCGAATCGTTCGACGCCATCTTTTTGCGCGTCAGCGCGCCGCGCCGGCTGGCGCTGATCCACGGGCTGTTTCTGGCGCTGGTGGTGATCAATCTGGTGGCGGGGTTTCAGATCCTCGGCACTCTGATGTCGGTCGGGCTGATGATGCTGCCGGCCGCCGGCGCGCGCTTCTGGGCGCGTAACCTGCCGCAGATGCTGGCGGTGGCGATGGGGATCGGCATGCTGGCCAGCCTGATTGGGCTGGAATGGTCGTATTACGCCTCGCTGCCTGCCGGCCCGGCGATCGTGCTCAGCGCCAGCGCGATCTTTTTTGTTTCGATTCTGTTTGGGACGCGCGGCGGGATCTATTCGCTCGCGCGCCGTTGAGAAGTGCTATCTGCAAGGAGAAAATATGAAACGTTTACCTATATCGCTGGCGGTCGCTGCTCTGCTGTCCAGCCCATTGGCGATGGCGAAGACCGTCGACGCCGTCGCCAGCTTTTCCATCCTCGGCGATATCGTCAAGCAGGTGGGGGGAGAGCACGTCAACGTCAGCACGCTGGTGGGGCCGGACGGCGATCCGCACGGTTTTGAACCCTCACCGAAAGACAGCAAGCTGCTGTCCCAGGCCGACGTGGTGTTCGTCAGCGGCCTGGGATTGGAAGGCTGGATCGATCGCCTGGTCAGCGCCTCGGGTTACCGGGGGCCGGTGGTCACCGCGTCGCAGGGCATTGACTCACGGCAGATGGAGGAAGAGGGCAAGCAGGTCACCGATCCTCACGCCTGGAACAGCATGAAAAACGGCGTGCAGTACGCCACCAACGTGATGAATGCGTTGATCGCCGCCGATCCGCAAGACGCCAACTATTTCCGCCAGCGCGGCGCGGACTATATCCAGCAGCTGCAAAAGTTGGATCTGTGGGCCAAAACGCAGTTTGCCGCAGTGCCGCAGCAGAAGCGCAAGGTGCTGACCAGTCATGACGCTTTTGGTTATTTTGGGCAAGAATATGGCGTCACCTTCCTTGCCCCGGTCGGTTTCTCTACCGAGGCCGAAGCCAGCGCCAGCGACGTGGCGGGCCTGATCAAACAGATCAAGCAGGAACGGGTTAACGCCTACTTTATCGAGAACCAAACCGACCCGCGCCTGGTGAAGCAGATTGCGGCGGCCACCGGCGCCAAGGCCGGCGGGGAGCTGTATCCGGAAGCCTTGTCCAAAGCCGATGGCCCGGCGGCTACCTATGTGCAGGCGTTCCGGCACAATGTCGATACGCTGCTCGGCAGCATGAAATAAGTGATATGCCCCGCCGCCGCGGCGGGGCGATGAACGAGGTTTCGTTTTCTCCATAAAAAAAGCCCCGTTGAGCAGCAACGGGGCTTTGCGACAGATGACATCTCGGGGTTAACGCTTTTTCTTACGTCCCTGTACCGCCTTAAAGCGCGGGTTGCTTTTACAGATCACATAGATGCGGCCTTTACGGCGCACGACTTTGCAATCAGGATGGCGATTCTTCGCCGAACGCAATGAACTCAAAACCTGCATAGTGATCCCTTATGACTTCTTGGCGCCGAGAAAGCGGCCAAAACGCTGCTGGAAGCGCGCGGTGCTGCCTTCTTTGGAGAACTCTTTCTGCTTGCCGGTGTAATACGGATGCGAAGCGGAAGAGATATCGAGGGTGACATACGGCCAGCTTTCGCCGTCCAGCTCGATGGTGCGATCGGTTTTGATGGTCGATCCCACCTTGAAATAGGCGTCGGCGCTCAGATCGTGAAACACCACGGTTCGGTAGTCAGGATGGATGCCTGCTTTCATGATGCACTCCAATGCAATGTTATACTATAACAATAATTATGCGCCGCCTCCGTCGCGGGATCAAGAATAAAATGCATATGCGGGCGAATTAATGAGAGCGGTTTGCATCAAGCGGGAAAGACTGACTAGTCCTGATATAGGTTGACACTTTTCAGCCTTATAACGCCCGATGAACTTCATCGGGCGTTTTGTATTGTAGCGACAGATGCGGTCGCCGCGTGTTGTAGATTTCCACAGACTGCCTGACCATTTTCCTTGCCTGTCCGATATCTTTCGGTCTGTTGAGCAGGTATTCCATTTTCAGTATCCCGTTTACTCGTTCCGCCAGCGCATTCTGGTAACAGTCATACCCGTCCGTCATCGAACAGATAACGCCATGTCGTTGATGTAACGACTGATATTCCTGTGAGCAGTACTGGATACCCCGGTCTGAGTGATGCACCAGCGGAGCTGCTGTGCGCCTGCCGGCCAGCGCCATTTTGAACGCGCCAGCGACGTGCCGGGCATGCAGGCTGTCATGGACATGATAACCCACGATTTTTCTCGACCACGCATCCGTTACCAGACTCACGTACGCCGTCCCTGTTCGCAGGGGAAGATAAGTAATATCCGCTACCCACACCTGTTCCGGGCGGCTGGCTATCACCTGATTTTCTCCCGCTTTCAACAAGTTGGGATGACGGTAAAAACGATGATGGCTGTTCGTTGTCTTGTGATACGCCCGTTTAGGCATCACCAGTAAACGGGCGCAGCGCAGTATCCGGAACAGGCGGTCTCGCCCCACATGCGCGGGGGCTTGCGGCTGTTGTCGCAGCAAGTGGTGCAGCTTACGTGTTCCCAGTCGGGGCTGGTGCAAGCGGATGGCGGTCACCTGCTCCACGATATGATGGGCTTGCTCCTCTCTCCCACGTTCACGTTGCAAAGACTGATACCACGCCTGTCGGCTGATACCCATCAACCGGCAGGCACGCGCTACTGTGAGCCGTGGCGCTTGTGTTTGCGCGATAAGGCAGCCAACTGCTTTTTTGTCAGGGAGGCTCCGAACTCGGTATTCATCACTTTCACGACCGCTTCAAAGAACTGGGCTTTGACTTCCGATTCAGCCAGTTGCTGTTCGAGTTCTTTGATTCGTTGTTCGGGAGTCAGGGGTAACTTAGGCATATTGTCTCCGCACAGTCGGGTAGAAGGGGAAGAGCGCCAGTCGAGTTGGCCATATTTACGCAGCCAGTTCATGACGGTATGACTGCCCTGGATACCGTAGCGGTCTTGTGCCTGGCGGTAAGTCATCTCGCCTTTTTCGACCTGTTCGACGACGGCCAATTTAAAGGATAGAGAGTAATCGCGTTGCGTGCGTTTAACATACTGGTTCATCACATTTTCCTCAGTGTGTGAGTAAAATGTGTCAACGCTATTTAGGACGGGTCACACCAAAGAAAAAGGCCGCATAAGCGGCCTTTTTATTAGCGGATGAGATCCATCGCACTATCAGTGATGGTCAACCGAATGGCTGTGTTCCAGGTCTTCAGACTTCTTGCTGAAGCGGCGGCGAACCACCACGAAGAACACCGGTACGAAGAAGATAGCCAGCACGGTGGCGGTAATCATCCCGCCCATTACGCCGGTACCTACCGCGTTTTGCGCGCCGGAGCCCGCGCCGCTGCTGATAACCAGCGGCAGTACCCCGAGGATGAACGCCAGCGAGGTCATCAGGATGGGGCGCAGACGCATGCGCACCGCTTCCAGCGTCGCCTCGATCAGACCTTTGCCTTCTTTCTCCATCAGATCCTTGGCGAATTCCACGATCAGGATGGCGTTCTTCGCCGACAGGCCGATGGTGGTCAACAGCCCCACCTGGAAGTAAACGTCGTTGTTCATGCCGCGCATGGTGGCCGCCAGCAACGCGCCGATTACCCCCAGCGGCAGCACCAGCATGACCGAGAACGGAATCGACCAGCTTTCATACAGCGCCGCCAGACACAGGAACACCACCAGAATCGAGATGGCGTACAGGGCAGGGGCCTGGTTGCCGGACAAACGTTCCTGATAGGACATGCCGGTCCAGTCGTAGCCGATGCCGCTTGGCAGTTTGGACGACAGCTCTTCCATCAGGCTCATCGCTTCACCGGTACTCTTGCCCGGTGCCGCCTGGCCCAGGATCTCCATCGAAGGCAGACCGTTATAGCGTTCCAGACGCGGCGAGCCGTATTCCCATTTCGCCGACGAGAAGGCGGAGAAAGGAACCATCTGGCCGCTGGTGCCGCGGACAAACCACTTGTTGATGTCTTCCGGCAACATACGGAACGGCGCGTCGGACTGTACGTACACCTTCTTCACGCGGCCGCGGTCGATGAAGTCGTTGACGTACGAACCGCCCAGCGCGGTGGTCAGCGTACTGTTGATGGTGGTGATGCTCACGCCCAGCGCCTTGGCTTTTTCCTGATCGATGATCAGTTTGAACTGCGGCGTATCTTCCAGGCCGTTGGGACGCATGCCCACCAGCACGTCCGGATGCTGAGCGGCCATGCCCAACAGCTGGTTACGCGCTTCGGTCAGTTTCTCGTGCCCCAGGCCGCCCTGGTCGATCAGCTGGAAGTCGAAACCGGTCGCGGTGCCGAGCTCGATAATCGCCGGCAGGTTGAACGGGAACACCAGGCCGTCTTTGATCTGCGAGAAAGCGCCCATCGCACGCCCGGCAATCGCCGGCACTTTATTTTGTTCACCGCTACGTTCGGACCAGTCTTTCAGGCTGACGAACGACAGACCGTTGTTCTGGCCGTTACCGTTGAAGCCGAAGCCCGCGACGGTAAACACC